>DATIXW010000265.1:0-3296 GCA_035518135.1 Steroidobacteraceae bacterium | reverse complement strand
CCGGCTCCCACAGCCAGTAGCCGACCTGATCGTGAAAGGTCGCATCCTCGTCGCTTGCGAGGATGTGGGTGTGGTAGCGCAGTCCATAGAAGAGCTGCGGACCGTTCGACTGCGCATCGATCGGCTGCAGCTCGATGCGCTCGGTGAACTCACGCCGCTCCGGGCCTTGCGCCTTCGGGTTGATGTCCACGCCCCCGCGCCCCTCCCAGATGCCCGCGAGGCGCCGCAGCGGCCCGAGGTTCGCGAGGGTGTCCGGGTCGCTGTCCTGCTCGGTGAAGATATCTTCGGGAAAACTCATGACTGCTCTCCGGGCGCGGTCCGCTCTGGCGGTGGAATATGGCCTCGCGCCGCACGGCCGGCCCCTGGGGTCCCGATCTGCTAGGCTGCACACCCCGATCCGACCGGTTCCCGTTTCCGCCCGTGGCGACGACACCGCATTATGCACCGGCTGCGCCCACGCTTTGGCGGCGCTACCTGGAACTCACCAAGCCCAAGGTCGTCACGCTCATCACCTTCACGGCGATCGTCGGGACGCTGCTCGCGAGTCCCGGGGCACCCCCGCTCGGGGCCCTCGTGTGGGGCAACCTCGGCATCGCGCTCGCCGCCGCCTGTGCGGCGACCCTCAACCACGTGCTCGACCGCAGGATCGATGAGCAGATGGCCCGCACGCGTGCGCGGCCGCTGCCGACGGGGAGCCTGAGCGAGCGCAACGCGCTGGTGTTTGCCGCCGTCCTCGGGCTCGCCTCGATGGCGATCCTGGCGTTCCTGGTGAACCTGCTCACCGCGGTGCTGACCTTCTGCTCGCTCATCGGATACGCGGTCGTCTACACCATGTGGCTGAAGCGCGCGACCTCGCAGAACATCGTCATCGGCGGGGCCGCCGGGGCGGCACCGCCGGTGCTGGGCTGGACCGCGGTGACCAACAGCATCGACCCGAACGCCCTGCTGCTGTTCCTCATCATCTTCGTGTGGACGCCACCGCACTTCTGGGCACTGGCGATCGCGCGCCGCGACGAGTACGCGCGCGCCGGCATCCCCATGCTGCCGGTGACCCACGGTCTCGCCTACACGCGCCTGCAGGTGCTGCTCTACACCGTGCTGCTGACCGTCGTGACGCTGCTGCCGTACCTCACGCGCCTGAGCGGGCTTTTGTACCTGGCGGTCGCGCTCGGGCTCAACGCCGGTTTCCTCTACTACGCGCTCGCGATGAAGATCACCGCGCGCGCCGAACTTCCCATGCGCGTCTTTCGCTTCTCGGTGACCTATCTCATGTGGCTGTTCGCAGCGCTCCTGCTCGATCACTACCTGCCGGCGCTGCGCGGCGGCGCCTGAGGTGCCGGCTGCCGGCTCAACCGCTGCGCACAGCCGAGCGCTCGTGCGGCGCTCGAGTGCGGCCTCAGGGCAGGTCGAACACCAGCACTTCCGCGCGATCGCCGTCGTGCACCTCTAGGCGCAGCGGGCCGGCGGCGCCGGCCCCGTCACCGGCGCTCAGGCGCGTCTCATTCAGCGCCAGTTCCCCGCGCGCCACGTGCACCCACGCACGCCGGCCCTGCGGCACGCTGAGCTGCGCGCGCTCGTCCCGGTCAAAGAGCCCGGCGTACACGCGCGCATCCTGATGAATGCGCACCGCGCCGTGCGCGCCGTCGCCGGCGGCAATCAGGCACAGCCGGCCGCGCTTCTCCGCCGCGCTGAAATGCTTCTGCTCGTACTCGGGCGCAAGGTGCTCGGCCGCGGGACGGATCCAGATCTGCAGCAGATGCACCTCCTCGTCCCCGGAGGGGTTGAACTCGCTGTGCAGCACCCCCGTGCCGGCGCTCATGCGCTGCACGTCCCCGACGCGGATCACCGAGCCGTTGCCGAGGGAATCACGGTGTTCGAGCTCACCGGCGAGGATGTAGGTGAGGATCTCCATGTCGCGATGCCCGTGCTTGCCAAAGCCCTCCCCGGGGGCGACGCGGTCGTCGTTGATCACCCGCAGCGGCCCGTAATCCACCCAGGCGGCATCGTGGTAATCGCCGAAGGAGAAGGTGTGATAGGTCTTCAGCCAGCCGTGATCGAAGAAGCCGCGCTCGAGACTGCGACGCACCTGCAGCATGGAACCCCCTTCGGGCAACTTAGGCGCCGCGCCGCTCTAGGCGCAGCGCTTGTGGGTCATCTCCCAGGAATACACCAGCCGGTCCTTGAGCAGCATCATGCCGGTCGAGCGGTAGGTGCGCGCGTCCAGGCGGCCGAAGTGCTCCGCACCGTTGTAACCGGAACTCTCGCAGCCGCACACCGCAAGGATCGAGCTGCCGATGGCGGCAAAGCTCCCGTGGAGCTTGCCGAACATGGCGCTCTCGAAGGTCCACCTGAGGCTCGTCCCGGGCGGCTTCGGGGGCTCGATCAGGTAGGCTTGCATGAACTCTGTGGGCGGGGAGCCGAGTACCTTAAGCTTCCCGGAGAGCAGCCAGCACTCCGGGCGGTGCGCGATCTCGGTATGCGCCTGTGCCTCGAGCGGCTCGCCATCGGCGCGCCACAGCGTGCCGGTGGCGGACCACACCGCCGGCTCGAATAGGAACGTATGCTTCATGCGCCCATTATGGCGCGCGCGTAAGCTTTCGGGGTACGTCGGCGCCAGGCTACAGGAACGGAGGTGTCTATGTTGACGGAACGCATCTGGTCGGGGAACTCGCTGCGCAATTTCTTCTACCTCATCGCCGACCCCGACAGCGGCGAGGCACTCGCCGTCGACCCGCTCGACTGGCGTCTGGTCCTGGAGGTCGCCAAGAAGCACGGCTGGACGATCAAGCAGATCCTCAATACCCACGAGCACTCCGACCACACCGGGGGCAACGTCGGGCTCAAGGATGCAACCGGCGCCAAGGTGCTGGCGCACGAGGGCGCCGCGCCGCGCATCGGCACCGGCATTGACCGGGGACTGAAGAAGGGCGACGTCGTCAAGGTCGGTCGCGTGGAGCTCGAGTGCCTGGACACCCCGGGGCACACGATGACGCACGTGTGCCTGCTGTCGCACACCGATACGCCGGCGCTGTTCTGCGGCGATACGCTCTTCAACGCCGGCGCCGGCAACTGCTTCAACGGCGGCAATCCGGAGGTGCTCTACGACACCTTCGCGATGCAGATCTCGCGTCTGCCGGACTCGACCAAGGTGTACCCGGGACACGAGTACCTGGGACGCAATCTCGAGTTCACGCTCGATCGCGAGCCTACCAACAAGGACGCCGCGGAATTCCTCACCGAGGCCAAGAAACACCAGCCCTCCGATGCGCCGGTCACGACGCTCGGGCAGGAGAAGC
>DATIXW010000264.1:0-3948 GCA_035518135.1 Steroidobacteraceae bacterium | reverse complement strand
AGCGCTCCCAACATGCACATCTATTTCAACCCGGCGAGCTACTCGACCACCACGCTCGGTTCGACCCGCAGACTCCTCAAACCGGATCCCTATCCCGGCTTCCTCGTTTCCTTCAACACCTGCCGGCCGCTGAGCCGCGGCAGCATTCACATCCGCTCCACCGATCCCCTCAGGCCCCCCGCCATTCAGCCGAATGCGCTCGCGCATCCGCGCGACGTCGCCGACGTGATCGAGGGCTCGCGCCTCGTCCGCCGCATCGTCGCTGCGCAGCCGCTCGCGGGCCTCGTCGAGTCCGAGCGCGAGCCCGGGAGCGCGGTGACCTCGGAGGCCGACGTGCTCGCGGACTTCCGCGAGCGCTGTGGCTCGGTGTTCCACGCCTGTGGCACCTGCGCCATGGGTTCTGATCCGCGTACCTCGGTGCTCGATCCGCGCCTCAGGGTGCGTGGCGTCGCAGGCCTGCGCGTCATCGATGCCTCGGCCTTCCCGAATCTCACCTCGGGAAACACCAATGCGCCGGTGATGATGCTCGCCGAGAAGGGCGCCGATCTCATTCTGGAAGACAGCCGCGCACGGCAGGCGTAACCTGCCTGACGACTCTCAAGCCAAGCGGGATTTCATGAGCGAGCTGCACTCGAGCATCGCCTCGGACAGGTCGGCCCTGAGCGCACCGGAGCCGCAGTCGGCCTCGATCGTCGAGCGCTGGTACGTGCTCGTCATGATGTGTCTCGTGTACACCTTGAGCATCGCCGACCGCTACGTGGTCTCGACGGTGCTCGATCCGATCCGCCACGAGCTGCACCTCACGGACAAGGGCGTCGCGCTCCTCACGGGCATGGCCTTCGGGGTGTTCTATGTGCTGCTGGGATTCCCGCTCTCCTGGCTGATCGACCGCTATAACCGCCGCAGGATCGTCGCCGTGTGCCTGGTGCTGTGGTCGGCGATGACCGCGGTCTGCGGGCTGGCGCGTACGTCGTTCGAGTTCTTCCTGGCGCGTGTCGGGGTAACGGTCGGCGAGGCCGGTGGGACGCCGGGCGCCAACTCGCTGCTGTCGGATTACTTCCCGGCAACGCGCCGCGCCATGGCGCTCACGGTGTTCTCGCTCGGCGCGCCGATCGGCGCCTGGCTCGGATACAACGTGGCCGGCGCCATTGCCGATCAGTACGGCTGGCGGGCGGTGTTCTACGCGCTCGGCATCCCGGGAGTGCTCGCCGGCATGGGCGTCTGGCTCACGGTGCGCGAGCCCAAACGCGGCTGCCTGGATGCCGGCAAGGAGCCGCTCGCGCCCTCGGTCGCGAGCACGCTGCGCTTCATGTGGCAGCAGCGTGCCGCCGTGCACACCATGATGGGCACCGCGGTGTGTGCGCTGTGGGGCTGGGGGCTGATGTTCTGGACGCCGACATTCCTGCAGCGCACCTATCACCTGACGGTCGGACAGGCGGGCGACCTCACGCAGAACATGCACCTTTGGGGAGGGGGGCTGGCGACCGTCGCAACCGGCTTCCTCATGGCGCGCTCGAGCATGGTGGATGCCCGACGGATCGTGTGGGTGCTCGCAGCCGGCATCGGCATCGCCACCATCGCCTCGTGGGTGGTCTATTACACGCGCGATCTGACGCTCGCCCGCACGATGCTGTGGATCTTCATCCCCTCGATCTATTTCTACATCGGCCCGGGATTCGGGCTGCTGAACAACCTGGCGCCGTGCCGCATGCGCGCGATGTTCTGCGCGATGGTGCTGTTCCTCGCCAACCTCGGTAACCTCGTGATCGCCCCGCCCCTCATCGGTGCCCTCAGCGATTACTTCGCGCCCGGCCACCTGTCGAACGCCGACTCGCTGCGCCTCGCGATGCTGTGCCTGGTGCCGACGGGACTGTGGGCTACCGCGCACCTGGTGCTCGCGGCGCGCGACATCCTCAGGGACCAGGAGCGCGCGCGGCAATACGTGTAGCGCGCGGCCGGCTCCAGTCGACGGGCTCGACGGGCGGCACCGCGAAGAACCAGGCCACGAGGCCGAGCAGCGCGACCCCCCCTGTGATCCACAGCGCCACCGTGTAGTGGCCACCGTTGTGCTTCACGAGATAACCCGTGACGCTCGGGGCGAGGAAGCCCGCGGTGTTGCTGATCGCGTTCTGTGTTCCCATCCAGCGTCCCGTCGCGAGCGGTCCGGCGAAGCGCTGCGTCAGCGCGCCTACCGAAGGCGAGTTGAGGCCGTCGGCGAGCCCGAGCGCGAGCAGCAGCGCCGCCCCGGCAAGCGCGCCGGCGCCGCTCAATGACAGCAGACACACACCGACGCCGGCTGCGCTCAGCGACAGCGCCGTCTTGTAGGCGAGGCTCGGCGTCGCGCCGCGGCGGATCCACCAGTCGATGAGCCACCCGGTGGCGAGAATGCTGCCCGAGTCCATCACGAAGATCAGGCTCTGGACATTGGTCATCGCGCCGAGTGACAGCCCGCGCTCCTCGACCAGGTAGAGCGGCACGGAGGTGAAGACGAAGTAGAAAGCGTAGTTCGAGCAGAAGTTGCCGAGCACCGTGCCCCACAGAGCCCGCTGGCGCACGATGTCGATCCAGCGCGGGCCGGCAACGCGCGCCGCGGCGGCCGCCACGGGCGCGCGTGCGCGCAGCTGCCCCGACCAGGGAATGAGCCACAGGAGCGAGGCGAGGCCCAGCGCCATGAACATGGAGCGCCAGCCATAACGGATCATGACCCAGCCGCCGATGAAGGTGCCGAGCGCGGGGCCGACGACGCTGCCGAGCTGCATGAGCGCCGTAGCGCGCGCGCGGTGCTGGTGCTGCACCCGCCGCGAGATGAGCGCGAAGCCGCTCGGGTAGCACACCGACTCCCCGGCACCCATCACCAGACGCAAGGCCACCAGGCTGGCGATGCCGGACGACAGCCCGGTCAGGAAGGTCCCGACCGACCACACCGTGAAGCCGGCGGCCAGCACCCGGGCAGCGCCCAGGCGGTCGACGAGAATGCCCATGAACGGCTGCGACAGCACGTAGGTCGTGAAGAAGGCCGACAGCAGCAGGCCCATCTGCAAGGCATCCAGACCGAACTCGCGCTTGATGAGCGGCGCGGCGGTGGAGATCGTGCCGCGGTCGACGTAGTTGATCATGAGCGCCGCCCCGAGCATCAGGGCGAGACCCAGCGGAAAGCGTCCTGCTGCCGGCGCGGTGTGCCCGGCCGCACCTGAGTCCGCGCGGGCGGCCGGCTCGGCGACCCGCACTTAGTGAGAACCTGAGTGCGCGCGCATCCCTATTTTGCGCTCGCCGCCGACGGGTCCTGCGGATCGGGCACCAGGAGGTCTGCGGCGAGGCGCGTACCGAGCTGCAGCTGATGCGGTACGCAGTTGGAGGTGAACTCCACGTTGCGGGTCGCGAACAGCGGCAGGAGCGTCTGCTTGATCTGCTCGAGCAGCTCGCAGTCCCCCGCCTCCCACACCGGATCCCTGTCGAGGTGCAGGTCCACCCTCTGCCAATGCGCCGCGACCAGGTCCGCTGCCGGCGCATCGTCGGGCGCCGGTACGAGGACGCTCATCCTGATGTTGACGGCCGGAAAGGGATCGGGCCTGCCGAAGGGCGCGGCGCATCCCGAGGCGTGCACCTCGAAGTCGCCGCGCGCCCCGAGCTCCTTGACGACGTGCCGGATCTTGTCCTCGAGACCGTCGCAGGAGTAGTGCGCGGTGAAGCCCTGGAACAGGAAATGCAGCTGCTTCTGCTTCCACACGGCCGGCTGGCCGTCCGCGGCCCATGTCGGAGAAGTTGACAGTAGCGCTACCGCCGCGAGTGCCCCATGCCACCGGATCCGGGGGTTCCTGGTCCACATAACGAGCACCTCCAATGGTGATCAGACGCGATTTGCCCCCCCGCGTTCTAGCGCGGCGCGAAGACGTTCCCCGCGGCGTGCCGGGGGCATAGCCACTGAACGCGCTTTAGAGCAAACTGCTG
>DATIXW010000263.1:0-2348 GCA_035518135.1 Steroidobacteraceae bacterium | reverse complement strand
CGCGGCGGTGCGCATGAGCAGCGGGCCGAGCCCCGGCCTCTACAGCGAGAAGCTCATGGATGAGTGGTTTCTGCCGGTGTGTACGCGCGAGCTGCTGGAGAGGCACGGACCGCTGCGCGATGAGACGGACCTGCAGCGCTTTCCGCTGCTGCATTCCTCCGACGAGGAGTGGTCGCTGTGGGCGCGGCCCGGCGGCACGGCCAGCTGGCAGGAGCGCGGCACGGCCTTCGACGACTCGCTCACTGTGCTCGCCGGTGCCGAGCAGGGCATCGGCCTCGCCCTGACGCGCTGGTCACTCGCGGCACAGGACCTGGCAATCGGCCGCATCGTGCGCGCGAGTGCGCGCACCGTGCCGTGCCCGCGCGCCTACTATTTCGTATGCCCGGAGATGTACGTCACGATGCCGAAGGTGCAACAGCTGCTCGGCTGGCTGCGCGAGGTGGCGGCAGCCTTCCCGCCGCCGGACTCCGCCCTGGCGGCGGCGCAGCTGCCGGCCGGCGCCGCGCGAGCGGCGCTCACGAAATCCCGCGCAGCGCCCTGAAGAGCTGCTCGACCTGGGTGTCGCTGACGTCGAGGTGAAACACGAAGCGGATCGCCCGCGGACCCATCTGCGATGCGAGCACGCCCCGATCCCTGAGCTTCGCGAGGAAGGTCTCGGCGCTCACCGAGTCGTTGAGGTTCAGGATCACGATGTTGGTCTCGACGGGAAGCAGCGACTCGACGTAGGGCAACGCGCGCAGCTCCTTCTCGAGGACTTTCGCGCGCGCGTGATCCTCCGCGAGGCGCGCGACGTGATGCTGGAGGGCGTAGCGTCCTGCGGCCGCGAGATACCCCGCCTGGCGCATGCCACCGCCCATCACCTTGCGATGGCGCACTCCGCGCGCGATCTGCTCGCGCGACCCTAAGAGCAGTGAGCCGGCGGGCGCGCCGAGCCCCTTCGACAGGCATACGGAGATGGTGTCGAAGAGGCGCCCGTAGTCGCCCGGTGACTCCTTGCGGGCGATGAGCGCGTTGAAGAGCCGCGCACCGTCGAGGTGTAATGCCAGCCCGTTCTCGGCGCATACGGCGCCGATGCGCTCGATCTCGCTCAGCTCCCAGCAGCAGCCGCCGCCCTTGTTCACCGTGTCCTCGATAGCCACCACGCGAGTCCACGGCAGATGCGCATCATCGCGCCGGTTGACGCTCTCCTTCACCTGCTGGGCGGTGAAGCGGCCATTGCCGCCGCGCAGGAGCCGCACCGAGGATCCGCTGTTCGAGGCGATGCCGCCGCCCTCGTAGAGGTAGATGTGGGCGAGCTCGTGACAGATGACCTCATCACCCGGGCGCGTATGCACACGGATGCCGATCTGATTGGTCATGGTGCCCGAGGGGCAAAAGAGCGCAGCCTCCTTGCCGAAGAGCTCCGCCGCCTCGCGCTGCAGCGCGTTGACCGTCTCGTCCTCGCCCAGCACGTCATCGCCCACCGGCGCCGCCATCATGGCCTCGAGCATGGCCGGTGTGGGCCGGGTGACCGTGTCGCTGCGTACGTCGACCATCTGCGAAGGCATGCGGCTCCCCGATTCGCTCCGTGCCCGGCGAGTGTACGCCGCCGGGTGTTGCGGGCAATGCAAAAGTACCGGGCGGCGCTGCGTCGGTTCCCGGCGCCGATCAACACCTTGCCGCGAGCCCCGCGGACCGGCTGCTACACGACGGGCACCTGGCTGATGTTGTTCTTCGGGTCCATCCAGAACGATTCGTTGACGAAGCGGGCGAAGATTTCCAGCGGCAGGATGGGTTTACGCTCGATCGGCTCCACCTTCGCACGCACTGTATGAAGACCAGGCATGCCGACCCGGGCGTCGAACTCGTCTGCGTTGTAGGCGATGTGCTCGAAGTCGTGTTCGAACCAGGGTTCGCCGATGAACTGGTACACCGCGCGCATCGCCGCGGACGGATTGCGCGCCAGGCTTTCGTAGGTCAGCAGCAGCAGGTGGCCCGGGGCATATTGGCCATAGAACGCGTCCTTGACGGCCTGAAAGGCGAACCCGACCATGCCGCGCGGATCGGTCAGCGCCTCGACGCGCGAATACACGGTGGTGTTGGTGTCGAATCGGAACACCTTACTGACGCCCACCGGCTGTTTGCGCACCAGCCGTTCCATGCTGTCCAGAACCCATGACAACTGGCGAACGCACGCGATCACTTTCGCCTCAGGAAACAACACATCCAGCAGCTGCATCCGGCTGCACCACAGGCGACTGGTGTCGAACACCGCGCCGGCCGTGGCCTGTCCCGAGTAGAAGTTCTCGACCAGTCCGCGCAGCATCGCAACGCGCTGTTCGTCCGAGACGTCGAACGAAAAGTCGTTC
>DATIXW010000262.1:0-17396 GCA_035518135.1 Steroidobacteraceae bacterium | reverse complement strand
ATCACCGCGCAGTCGATCGCGGTCGACGGCGGCATCCTGGGCACCCTCATACCACGGCAGGGCTGACATGACACTCAAGTACTACCACGCGGAACCGGCGGCGAACTCGCTGAAGTCCATGATTCCCCTCATCGAGAAGGGTCTGGCGTTTCAGAGCATCTACGTCGACCTGCACAAGTTCGAGCAGCACGCCGACTGGTTCGTGGCGATCAACCCGGAGGGGCAGGTGCCGGTGCTCGACCACGATGGCGTCATCATCACGCACACGAGCGTCATCAACGAGTACCTGGAGGATGTCTTTCCCGAGGTTCCCCTGCGGCCGCGCAACCCGGTCGGCGCGGCGCGCATGCGCTACTGGAACAAGTTCTGCGACGAGCAGGTGATGAACTATGTTTCGATGCACGGCTGGCATCGCATGGTCGGCATCATCGCGCGCAAGCTCGACGCCGGCGAGTTCGAGCGGCTGATGCAGCACGTGCCGCTGCCGGACCAGCGCCAGAAATGGCGCACGGCGCGCTCCGGCTTCAGCGAGGCCGACCTCGCCCATGCGACCGAGAAGATACTCTACGCGGTCGACAAGGTGGAGCGGCAGCTCGCGCAGAGCGCCTGGGTCGCGGGCGATGACTACACGCTTGCGGATATCAATTTCTACTCCTATTGCGGCATGTCGGTGGAGCGGATGTTTCCGGAGATGAATATCGGCACCCGCTGCCCGCGCCTGGTCGCGTGGCGCGAGAAGATGACGGCCCGCCCGGCCGTGGCACGCGCTCTGGCCGGCGAAGACCGCACGGCGCCGGGCCTGCGCACCTGGACGGGGCACGCGCGATGAGCGCGGCGACGAAGATGCGCGCGTGGCGGCTGCCCGCAGGATGCACCTCGGTGGCGCAGCTCGAGCTGGTGCAGCTGCCGCGGCCCGAGCCGGCTCCCGGGGAGGTGCTGGTGCGCGTGCACGCCAATTCCCTCAACTTCCGCGACCAGGCCATCGCCGTGGGGCGCTATTTCGGCGGCGCGATCCGGGAGGCCGGCAGTCCACTGTCCGACGGTGCCGGCGTCGTCGAGGCCGTGGGCCCGGGCGTCAAGGGCTTCGTTGCCGGAGATCGGGTGGCCGGCACTTTCTTCCAGGGCTGGCTCGCCGGGCCGCCGACGCCGGCGCTGGGCGAGGCACTCGGCTGCCCGCCTGCCCGCGGCATGCTGGCCGATTACGTGGCGCTCCCCGAGACCGGGGTCGTGAAGCTTGCGAGCACCCTGAGCTTTGAGGAGGCGGCGACGCTGCCCTGCGCCGGCGTGACCGCGTGGAACGCGCTGATGACGGGCCTGCGCCCGCTCGAGCGCGGCCACAACGTGCTCCTGATCGGCACCGGGGGCGTGTCGCTGCTCGCGCTGCGGATCGCAAAGGCCGCCGGTGCCCGGGTGATCGCCACCTCCTCGAGCGACGCCAAGCTTGCCCGCGCGCGCAAGCTCGGCGCCGACGCCACGCTCAACTACAAGTCCGAGCCCCAGTGGGGCGCGAAGGCGGCCGAGCTCGCCGGTGGCCCGATCCACCACGTGGTCGAGGTGGGCGGCCTCGGTACGCTCGCGCAATCCATCCAGGCCGTCGGCTTCGGCGGGGAAATCGCGCTCATCGGCGTGCTGTCGATGCAGGGCGACGCGAGCCCGATGCCGCTCATGGTCAAGGGCGCGAGCCTGCGCGGGATCTTCGTCGGCTCCCGCGCCATGGCGCGGGAGCTGAACGCCTTCATCGATGCGCATCAGCTAAAGCCCGTCGTCGACCGGGTGTTCAGCTTTGCCGACGCGAAGGCGGCCTATGCCTACCAGTCCTCGGGCGAGCTGTTCGGCAAAGTGGTGATCGCGAACCCGGCGTGAGCGGGACCGCCGGCCGCGCAGCGACGCGCCGCCTCCGGCTGCGGCGGCTCCCTGGCGATTCGTTTGTGTTACTTACAAAATGCGATATCATGAAAAGCTCAGCAAACGGGGGATGGACCATGGCCGCGCGCAACCTGGAAGAGATTCTGGCGGCAGCCGGAAATACCGTGAAGATGCTGCGCAATTCGCAGCTCGGCGCCTACGTCTACCCGGTGGTCGCAGCGGAATTCAGTAACTGGCGCAGCGAGCAGTGGGCGTGGCAGCACAGCGCCGTGCTCTTTGACCAGACGCACCACATGGTGAATCTGTACCTGCGCGGCAAGGACGCGATCAGGCTGCTGAGCGATACCGCGGTCAACTCGATGCAGGGCTTCGCGCCCAACAAGGCCAAGCAGTACGTCCCGACCACCCCCTACGGCCACGTGATCGGCGACGGCATCATCTTTTATCTCGCGCCCGAGGAGCTCGTGTACGTGGGCCGGGCGCCGGCGGCGAACTGGCTGCGCTTTCACGCGGCCACCGGTGGCTACGACGTCCAGGTCGAGCTCGATGACCGCTCACCGATGCGCCCGATGGGCAAGCCCGTCGTGCGCTCCGTGTGGCGCTTTCAGATTCAGGGACCGAAGGCCTGGCCGATCATCGAGAAGCTCCACGGCGGTCCGCTCGAGCAGCTGAAGTTCTTTAACATGTCCACCATGCGCATCGCCGGCAAGACGGTGCGCACGCTGCGGCACGGCATGTCGGGCGCGCCGGGGCTTGAGATCTGGGGTCCCTACGCCGAGCAGGAGGAGATCCGCGCCGCCATTCTCGAGGCCGGCAAGGAGTTTGGCATGCTGCCGTGCGGCAGCCGCGCCTATCCCTCGAACACCCTGGAGTCGGGCTGGATCCCCTCACCCCTGCCGGCGATCTACAGCGGCGAAAAGCTCAAGCCCTATCGAGAGTGGCTGCGCCCCGACAGCTACGAGGCCACCGGCTCCATCGGCGGCAGCTTCGTGTCCGAGAACATCGAGGACTACTACCTCAATCCCTGGGAGATGGGCTACGGCCCGTTCGTGCGCTTCGATCACCAGTTCCATGGCCGCGAAGCCCTCGAGCGGCTCAAGCCCGAAGCGCAGCGCAAGAAGGTGACGCTCGCCTGGAATCCACAGGACATGGCGAAGATCATGGCATCGCTGTTCAACCCGGACGGTGAGCAGTACAAGTTCTTCGACGTGCCGCTGGCCAACTATGCCTCCTCCAACTACGACCGCGTGATCGATGCCGACGGCAAGACCGTGGGCCTGTCGATGTTCAGCGGCTACAGCTACAACGAGAAGCAGGCCCTGAGCCTTGCCACCATACGACCGGACATCCGCGTCGGCACCGAGCTGAAGGTGGTGTGGGGCGAGGAGAACGGCGGTACGCGCAAGACCACCGTCGAGCCGCACAAGCAGCTCGAGGTGCGGGTGGTGGTGAGCCCGGTGCCCTACAGTCGGGTGGTGCGCGAGACCTACCAGCAGGGCTGGCGCTCGCACGGCAACGCCTGAAGGGGCGCAACTTCAGGCGTCGAAGAAGTTCAGCTCGAGCAGCACACTGTTGGGGTCGAGTACGAAGATCTGCTTAAGGCCCACGGCCGGCACCTCGTTGAGCCGGTGCTCGAGGCCGCCGCGCGTGAGTCGGGCGCGAATCTCCTGGTAGCCACAACAGCGCAGCGCCACGTGGTGCAGCGCCCCGGTTGGGCCCGGGCGGATGTCGCGCTCGTAGAGGCGCGGGCACTCGAGGCTGTTGATGTGCACGATGGCGCGGCCGGCCCGATCGTACAGCCAGCGGGCGTTCTCATGCGTCAGTGGCGGCGGCCCGTCGCGTGGCTCCAGGTCCAGCAGCTGCGCATAAAAGCGCGCGCTGCCCTCCACATCGGCGGTGATGATGTTCACGTGGTCGAGCGCCTCGACGCGCACGCTCATGGGGACTTCAGCCCCCGGCGCTGCTTGCGGTAGCTGGCGCGGCGCGTGACTTCGAAATCGGTGCGCTGCTGGTAGCCCGGGTCGACCGGATAGTCGCGGAAGTCCGCGAGGATCTCGGTGAACACTTCGCTGAGTTCGTCCCGGAACTCCGGGTGCGAGAAGATGTGGAAGCGGTCCTCGCGCATCGCATCGAGGACGCGTGCGGCGATCACGTCGGGCTCCATGCCGAACTCGTGCACCGCCGCCAGGCGCTTCACGGCCTCGGTGTCCACCGGCCTGGCGCCGGCCTTGAGGCCCGCCGGCCGCACTTCATCGCTCGCGTAGATATAGGACTTGACCAGGCCGGGGCACAGCACCGAAACACCGATGCCGTGCGGCGCGAGGCTCGCGCGCAGCGATTCGGACATGCCGCGCACGGCAAACTTGGTGGTGTTGTAGATCCCGCACGCGCCCGCGGCGAGAAAGCCGGCCATCGAGGCCGTATTGACCACGTAGCCGCGCTCCTGCGCACGGATCATGCGCGGCACGAAGGTCATGACGCCGTTGATGGGGCCCTGCAGGTTCACCCCCATGATCCAGTCCCAGTCATCGAAGCTCGATTCCTCAATGGTCTGGAACAGATTGACGCCGGCGTTGTTGAACAGCAGGCTGACGACGCCGAACTTGGCCTCCACGCGGTCGGCGGCGCGTGCCAGGTCCTGACGCGAGGATACGTCCACGGGCACCCCCATCGCGCGGGGATTGTCGAGCGCCTCGAGTGCCTTGTCGATGGACGCGGCGCGGATGTCGGCGATGGCGACGTTGCAGCCCTGTGCGAGCAGGGCGCGCACCAGCCCGATGCCGACGCCGTGCGCGCCGCCGGTGACGAACGCCGTGCGGCCTGCGAAGTCTTTCATCTCTTGCCTCGTTGGTGGCGCGCCGTCTCGGCGGCGTGAATCGGATTACGGAACAGCACGCTGAAGGTGCGCTTGTACTCCTCATTCTCAGGGACCGCGGGGACGGCTGCGCACATCGCCTGCGCTCGCTCCTCGAGCCCCTGGCGGAATTCACTGTGGGTCATGATGTACAGCTCGTCATTCAGGATCCCCTGCAGCACGCGCTCGCCGACCGCCTCCTTCGTGCTGAACAGGTGAAAGAAGCTGCCGAGCTGCTGGCGGCGCTTGTCGGCCTCGGCATAGCCGGTATCGGCGAGCGCGGCGGGACGGGTCTTGCCGGATTCGGCGATGTTCGACTGCACCGCCCCCGGACAGAAGGCCGAGCAGATGATGCCGTGCGGCTCGAGTTCCGCCCGCATGCACTCGATCATGTGCACCACGGCGCCCTTGGAAGTGCCATAGAGCGTGGCCCCCGGATGCGGCACGAGCCCGGACATGGAGGCGGTGTTGACGATATGGCCGCCCTCGCCATGGCGCCTGATGCGCGGCAGGAGGGTGACGATGCCGTTGACGGTCCCGCCCAGGTTGACCCCCAGCACCCAGTCCCAGTCGGCGAAGGTGGCAAGCTCAGTGGGGCCGACGACCGCAACACCGGCGTTGTTGCACAGTATGTGGATCTTGCCGAAGCGCGCTTCGGCAGCGTCGGCCGCGCGGGCGTAGCCGGGGCGGTCGGTGACGTCGAGCTTCAGCGGTAGCACGCGCTCGGAGGCGCCGAGCTCGGCCGTCGCCTGCGCGAGATGGTCGTCGCGGATGTCCGCGATGACGACGTTCATTCCGGCACCGAGCAGCGCCTTGGCGATGCCCAGGCCGATGCCGCTCGCCCCGCCGGTCACGAAAGCGGTCTTGCCGGGCAGATCCTGCATCGCGCGTTCCCCCTCGCCTGGACGGCCCGGCACCCGTGCACCTCCGGAGCGCTGGACAAACCGCCGCAAGTCATATTGTATCTAACACATACAGTCCGGGGCTGGCAAAATGCTGCCGGACAAGAGGGGGTCTATGGTCGCGGAAGTTTTCCCGGCGGCGATTACTCAGGCGTCGGACGCGCCAGCGCAGGCACAGCCGTGGCCTGCGGGCACGGCGGCGTACTACGCCCTCTTCGTGATCATTCTCGCGACTGCGCTGAATTTCATGGACGCGCAGGTCTTTAACATGATGGCCCAGCCCATCAAGGCGGATTTTCACCTGACGGACGAGCGGCTCGGCTTCCTCCTGGGGCCCGCCAACATCATCTTCTACGTGCTGGTCGGGATTCCCCTGGCGCGCTTGGTGGACCTCTATCCGCGCAAGTACGTGCTGGCCGGCGGCATCACCTTCATCGGCGGCATCACCGCGCTCGGGGGACTTGCGCAGAATTTCGTGCAGCTGTTTATGAGCCGCATGCTGGTCGGTGCCGGCGGCTCCGCCCACGCTCCGGGCTCGTACTCGATGCTGGCGGACTACTTCCCGCCGGCGCGGCTGCCGCGGGCCATCGGCTTTCTGCAGCTGGGCTTCATCGGCGGCAATTTTCTCGGTGTCTATCTCGGGGGGTCGCTCCTGACCCTCGTGGCCGCGTGGCCGGTCGCTCACTGGATGGGCCTGACGATCCACGGCTGGCAGTGGGTGCTGATGATGGTCGGCGCCCCGGGCTTTGTGATCGCGGGGCTGCTGCTGCTGACGAAGGAGCCACTGCGGCGCGGGGTGATGGCGCTGCCGCAGGCCGTGCCGATGAGCGCCGTGCTGCGTGAGATCTGGACGCGCCGCGCGGTCTACCTGCCGCTCTTCATCGGCCTCGCCTTCAGCGCCACGGAGTTTCTGGGACTCGGGGTCTGGCGGCCGGCGTTCCTGGCGCGCACCTACGGCTGGACGCCTGCGCGTATCGGCAATTGGCTGGGCGTTGTCATCCTGGTGTCCTACCTGGCTGGCGCCCTGGTCGGCACCGTTTTCACCGAATGGATGGCCAGGCGCTACAAGGACTCCCACGTACGCGCTGCGACGATCCTGTTCGCTCTCGCTGCGCCCTTCGAGATCGCCGCCCCCTTCATGCCCTCGGGGGAGCTGGCGCTGCTGTGCGTGGCCGGGGGCGGGGTCTGTGCGCTCGCCTCGTCCGTGCCGCAGAACTCCGCGATCCAGCTCATCACGCCCAATGAGATGCGCGGCCGCGTCACCGCCATCTACCTCTTCATGTTCATCTTCTTCGGCGCGCTCGGGGGTCAGCTGATCGGCAGCGTCACGCAGCGCGTCTTCGGTTCCGATGCCGACCTGTGGAAGAGTATCGCGCTCACGGCCTCGATCCTGCTGCCGCTCGCAGCGTTCACCATCTCCCGGGGGGTGAGGCCCTACGGACGCGAGGTGCAGCGACTCGAGGAGCTCGAGGCGACGAGGGCGTCGTGAGCTACCCGACGCTGCACATGCTCATCGACGGGGAGAAGGTCCCCGTCGCTCAGCGGCGCACGCACACGGTCGTGAACCCGGCGACCGGGGCGTCCCTGGGCGCGCTGCCGCTTGCGGACGCGGCGGATCTGGACCGGGCGCTCGCGGTGGCGCAGCGCGGCTTTCGCCTCTGGCGCGACGCCTCCCCGCAGCAGCGCGCCGCGGTGCTCGCCGGTGCGGCGCGCCTGTTGCGGGAGCGCCAGGAACAGATCGCGCGCATCGCAACGCTCGAGCAGGGCAAGACTCTCACCGAGGCGCGCCTCGAAGTGATGATGAACGTCGGCCTGTTCGAGTTCTATGCCGGCGAGTGTTACCGCGTCTACGGGCGCCAGCTCGTGCGCCCGGGCGGCATGCGCTCGACCGTGGTCCACGAGCCGGTCGGACCAGTGGCGGCCTTTGCGCCCTGGAATTTCCCCATCGGCAACCCCGGACGCAAGCTCGGCGCCCCGATCGCCGCGGGCTGCTCCGTGATCCTCAAGGCGGCCGAGGAGGCGCCGGCTTCGGCGCTCGCGGTGCTGCAGTGCCTGCTGGATGCGGGACTGCCGAAGGAGGTCGGGCAGGCCGTGTTCGGCGTGCCGGACGAGGTCTCGCGTCACCTGTTGTCCTCGCCCATCATCCGCAAGCTCAGCTTCACCGGTTCCACCGTGGTCGGTAAGCACCTCATGAAGCTCGCCGCGGAGGACTGCAAGCGCACCACCATGGAACTCGGCGGACACGGCGCGGTGCTGGTGTTCGAGGACGTGGACGTGGAGCAGGTGCTGAACACGATGGTCGCTTCCAAGTTCCGCAACGCGGGCCAGGTGTGCATCTCCCCGACGCGCTTCATCGTCCACGAGCAGGTGTACGAGCGTTTCCTCGCCGGGTTCACGCAACGTGCCGCCCAGTGGCGCGTGGGTAACGGACTGGAGGATGGCGTGCAGATGGGCCCGATGGCCAACCCGCGCCGACCGGAGGCGATGGAGCGGCTGATCGGCGGCGCGGTGAGTGCCGGCGCGCGGCTGCACACCGGCGGCCGGCGCATCGGCACGCAGGGCTACTACTACACCCCTACGGTGCTCTCCGAAGTCCCGCTCAGCAGCGCCATCATGAACGAGGAACCCTTCGGCCCGGTCGCGCTCATCAACCCGTTCCGCACCGAGGAGGCGATGATCGCGGAGGCCAACCGTCTGCCTTACGGTCTGGCCTCGTACAGCTGGACGAATGATGCAGCACGGCAGAAGCGCCTGGCGCGCGAGGTGGAGGCGGGCATGTTCTGCATCAACACGATCGTGCTCGGTGGTCCCGACGCGCCCTTCGGCGGCGTCAAGTGGTCGGGCCACGGCTCGGAGAACGGGCCGGAAGGGGTGATGGCATGCCTCATCGTCAAGGCGGTCCACGAGGGGTGAAACATGAGCCATGCACTTAAGACCGGCGGTGACCGCGGCTACCTGCGCATCGCGACCGAAGAGGCCTTCGCCACGCGCGAGCAGATCGACTGCTACCTGCGCATGGTGAAGGACGGTACGGCGGATAAGGGCATGGTGTCGCTGTGGGGGTTCTACGCGCGCAGCCCGTCCGAGCGCGCCACCCAGATCCTCGAGCGGCTGCTCGACTTGGGCGAGCAGCGCATCCGTCACATGGACGAAACCGGGATCGACAAAGCGGTCCTCGCGCTCACGGCACCCGGTGCGCAGGGTCTGTGGGATGCCGAGGAGGCCAAGGGCCTCGCCCGGCGCGCCAACGACTACCTGGCCGCGCAGGTCGGCGCGCGGCCGGACCGCTACATCGGCATGACCACCGTCGCCCCCCAGGACCCTGACTGGTCGGCAGCCGAGATCGTGCGTGGCTCGCGTCAGCTGGGCTTCAAGGGCGTGCAGATCAACAGCCACACCCACGGGGAGTACCTCGATCATCCGAAGTTCGACCCGATCTTTCGCGCGCTCGCCGACACCGGCCAGCCCCTCTACATCCACCCACAGACGCCACCGGACGCGATGATCGGGCCGATGCTCGAGGCGGGACTCGACGGCGCCATCTTCGGCTTTGGCGTGGAGGTGGGGATGCACCTGCTGCGGCTGATCACGAGCGGCATCTTCGATCGCTACCCGGACCTGCAGATCATGGTGGGTCATATGGGCGAGGCGCTGCCTTTCTGGCTCTACCGGCTCGATTACATGCACCAGGCGGGCGTGCGCGCCAAGCGCTACGCGTGCATGCAGCCGCTGAAGAAGACGATTCCGGAGTACCTGCGCAGCAACGTGCTGATCACCACCAGCGGCGTGGCGTGGGCGCCGGCGATCCTGTTCACGCAGCAGGTCGTGGGCGAGGACCGCGTCATGTACGCGATGGATTACCCGTACCAGTTCCACGCCGAGGAGGTGCGCACGCACGACAACCTCGACATCCCGCTTGCGACCAAGAAGAAGCTGATGCAGACCAACGCCGAGCGCTGGTTCAGGCTGTGAGCCGCACGCCCCTTGCGCACACGGCAGGCTATGCGCTCGCGCTCGTGGCGCTCGCCAACGCCATCAGCCTGCTCGACCGCAACATCCTTGCGATCCTGGCACCGCGCATCAAGCACGATCTGAACATCGGCGATGCCGAGATGGGCCTGCTGTACGGCACGGTGTTCGCGTTCTTCTATGCCCTGTTTTCACTGCCGCTCGGACGGCTGGCCGACGGCTGGGTGAGGACACGGCTGCTGGCGATCACGCTGGCGTTCTGGTCGCTGGCGACCGGGCTTGCGGCTGCCGCCCAGGGTTTTGCGCTGCTCGCCCTCTCGCGCCTCGGGGTCGGCATCGGCGAGGGCGCGGCGCAGCCGGCAGGTTTCTCGCTGGTGTTCGATCGCTATGCGAAACCGCGCCGCGGTTTCGCTACGGCGGTGATCGCGGCCGCGATTGCGCTCGGTCTCGGGGGCTCCTCGGTGCTCGGCGGTGTAACCGCGGACTGGTGGGATCACCGGCACGCCGGCGGCGTGGCCCCGCTCGGTCTGAAGGGGTGGCAGTTTGCCTTTCTCGTCGCGGCGCTGCCCGGCTTCATCCTCGCCGCTCTCATGTGGCGCCTGCCCGAGCCGCGCCGCGGGCGCCTCGACGGCATCGAGTCACCCGAGGATCCGCACCCGGTGCGCGCCAGCCTCGCGCTCCTCGCCACGGTGACCCCCGGGGCCAACTGGCTGGCGATGGCCGCACGCCGCGCCGGTACGAGCTACTGGGGCGTGAACCTCCTGGCGACGGTCCTGGTCGTGGCCGGCGCCGCGGTGCTGACTACGCTCACGTCAGCCGTGTCACCCCGGCCGCCACTGCACTTCGGCTCGCTCGCGGTGAACCCGCATGCGCTGCAGTGGGGCGTAATCGCCTTCGGTGCGCTGGTGGTGGTGAACCTGCTGCAGCGGCTGCGGCTCGCCGACCGGCCCACGTTCGAGGTCATCACGCGCTCACCGGCGCTGCTTCTGTGCATCGGGGTGGGTGCACTGCAGATGATGATCAACTACGGCACCATGGGTTTCACGCCTTCGTTCCTGATGAAACACTACGGCCTGTCGCCGGCGACCACGGGCCTGCAGTTCGGGCTGCTCGCCGGCGCGCTCGGCATCATCGGCCCGCTGATCGCCGGACCGCTTTCGGATCGGATCAATGTGCGCTTCCCGGGCGCAGGTCGCGCCTGGGTCACGCTCGTCTCGCTCGGTGTCTCGCCGCTGATCGCGCTGTGGGTCTACCACGCCCCGGATCCGGGGAGCTTCTACGCGCGCTTCGTTCTCTACAGCCTGGTGCTGACGGCGTGGTACCCCCCGCTCTATGCGATCATGTTCGAGCAGGTGCTGCCGCGCATGCGCGGGATCACCTCGAGCCTGTATATCGTCGTGACGACGCTCTTTGGCATCGGGATCGGCCCGTTCGTCGTGGGCATGATCTCCGACGCCAACGGCGGCAATCTCGCCAGCGCGATCCTCGCCATCAACTGGGTGGCGCCGGCGATCGTCGCCATGCTCATCGGGCTGGTGCTGTGTGTGCGCCGTGACGAGGAGCAGCTGCTCGAGCGGGCACGGCACGGCGGGGAAGTCCTTGCCGCTGCCCGCGTCACGCCCACCGCGTGACACGCGGCGGCGGGCGGGCGGCGCGCAGAGCCCGCTACGCCGCCAAGCCGATATCGGCCGCCGGCGCCCAGTTCCCGTGTAGCCCGAAGCGCATGCGGATCGGAATCTGGATCGTCGCGATCGGTCCCCGGGCGATTTCCTGCGCCTCGAACAGCAGCAGCTCGCTGCGATGCTCATCGAGGCGGTTGCAGATCTGCACGATCCAGCCATCGCCTTCAGCGGCGGCCTTGTGGCGCGGGATGAAACACGCCTCCTGCAGGCTCGAGACCGGCCCGCACCACCAGTGCTGTTCCTTCCCCGTCGCCAGGTCCTTGTGGAAGAGGCAGTTCATCAGCAGGCCGCCGGCGCTGCCGCCGCGCAGCTCCACCGGGCGGCGCACGTCCATCTCGAGCAGCCAGCCGTGCCGGTACGGTATCCCGGTAAAGCGGTCGTCGATGCGCGGAAATTCGGCCGCGGTGTCGGTCAGGCGTTCGATGCCGGTCAGCGCCGGCGAATTTGAGCTCATGTCCACGGTCCAGCGCGTCAGGTAACTCATCGCCTCCGCGCCGTTGAAGGGCGCGCCGTGAACGTCCGGGAAGAACGGAAACATGTTGTTCTTCGCTTCCGGGGTGTCGAAGTGGATCTTCGTGCCGTCCTGGAAGGCATTGAGCACGTGGCTCGCGAAGCAGTTCTCACGCTTGAACCAGCGGATGTCCTGCGCCGTGGCGCCGGCGCGGCGCGGCAGTACCCCGAGGTACACCGGCAGGGTGGTATCGAAGCCGAAGTGCGGCAAGCCCTTGCGCAGGCGTTCCCAGCTGCCGATGGACGGCACGATGTGGAACAGCGCGTAGTCCTCGGTGATCGCAAAGTCGTGCATCATGCAGTAGTAGGGCGCCTTGAACCACAGCTCGCGCACCAGCTCGCCCGCCGGCGTGATTTCATAGAACGTGCAGTCCTCGCTGCACAGCCCGGAGGCCGCGTAGCCGAAGGCGATCATGTTGCCGCTCTTCGGGTCGACCTTCGGATGCGCCGTGAAAGTCTGGCCGGTCATCTTGCCGTGAAAGCTGGTATAGCCCTGCGTCTCCAGCGTCGCGGCGTTCATGACCAGCGCGGGGGAGTCTTCCTTGAGCGCGTACAACTTGCCGCCATAGATCCAGGCGTTGGTGTTGGCGGTGCCGCGGATCTTGCCCTTGACCGCTTCGTCATCGGTGAGCGGGTTGCGGTAGGCGCCGAACAAGGCCCGGCCGGCGGCGCGTTCCAGCTGCCACTTGTCGGTCCGGGCCCAGCGCTGGCGGAAATCGCATTGGCCGTCGTGGATATGGAAGCGGGTGATCATGCCATCGCCGTTGAAGGCGATGTCATCGCCGAGGCGCGGCGGGAACTGCGGGTCAGGCTGCACCCGGAAGAATGCGCCATTCAGCTCACGGGGAATTGTGCCCTCATGTCCCAGATTTACAATGTCGGCCTCGACGCGCGAGGGCGTGTTGAAGCCGGTAAAGCTGGGCGTCCTGGGAAAGTGGGCCATGGCAGGTCCCTCGGCGGCGGTCTTTGTAAGCTATACTAACAATCTGAAGCCGGGTAGGCCGATGCCAAAAAAAGAAGCGATTGCCATCACTACACCGCACGTGGCCGGTGATGAGGACATCGGGGAAATCCGCAACATCGTGGGCTTTCACATTCGCCTGGCTCACGGCGCCGTCTATCGGCACTTCACCGAGACCTTTGCGGATCTGGACCTCACCCAGAAGCAGGTGTCCGCGCTGTGGCTGGTCGCGGACCATCCGGAGATCGCACAGACCGGCCTGTCGCAGCGCATGCGCATGGACCGCGCGACCACGATGGCTATCGTGAACCGCCTCGAGGCGAAGGGTTACCTCGTGCGCAGGAAGTCCCGCAGCGACCGTCGCAAGCAGGCGCTGAGCCTCACGGAGGGCGGGCGCCGCGCGTTGTCGACGGCCAAGCGCGCCATCCAGCAACACGAGCAATGGCTCAAGTCGCGCTTCAGCGAACGCGAAGTCACCCAGCTGATCGAGCTGCTGAGCCGCATCCACGAGTAGCACCGCGCAGCCGGTACGGGGGAACAATGACGGGCCAGGACCCGAGATCCATCATCGCCGAGAGCGTCATGCGGCCCCGTCAGTGGCTGGCGGTGCTCGTCACCCTGGGACTGAACGCGCTCGACGGATTCGACGTCCTGTCGATCAGCTTCGCCTCCCCCGGTATCGCCAAGGACTGGGGCATCGACAAGGCGACACTCGGCTGGGTGCTCTCCATGGAGCTGTTCGGCATGGCGTTCGGTTCGGTGCTGCTCGGCGGCGTGGCCGACAAGATCGGCCGGCGCCCGACCATCCTCGGCTGCCTGGCGGCCATGGCCATCGGCATGTTCGGCGCGGGGCACGCGCACGGTGTCGGTGAGCTGCTCGCCTGCCGGCTGCTTACCGGGCTCGGGATCGGCGGCACACTCGCGGCGATCAATGCCACCGCCGCGGAGCTCACCAATCGGCGCTGGCGCAACTTCGCCCTGGCGCTCATGGTGATCGGCTATCCGCTCGGCGGTGTCGTCGGCGGCTTGTTCGTGCAGCGGCTGCTGGCGAGCGCCAGCTGGCACGGCGTGTTCATTGCCGGTGGCTGGGCGACGGCCGCGTTCCTGCCCATCGTGTGGCTGTTGGTCCCCGAATCCGTGGCGTTTCTCGATCGACGCCGCGTACCCGGGGCGCTCGAGCAGATCAATCGCATCCTGGTGCGCTTCGGTCACGCGCCGGCGAGCGTTCTCAGCGCGCCGGCGCAGGCGGCCGGGCGGCGCTCGGTCGCGGACATTCTCAAGCCGGGACTGCTGGCGACCACGGTGCTCATCACCTTCGGCTACTTCGCCCACGTCACGAGTTTTTATTTCATCCTCAAGTGGGTGCCGAAGATCGTCGTCGACATGGGGTTTGCGCCGCAGGCGGCCGCGGGGGTGCTCACGTGGGTGAACGTCGGCGGTGCCACCGGGGGGGCGATCTTCGGCCTGATCGCGACGCGCATCGGTCTGAAGCCGCTTACCATCGTCACGCTCCTCGCAGGCTCCCTGATGATTGCCTGGTTCGGCCGCGGGGCGGCAGATCTCGCGGCGCTGAAGATCACGCTCGCCGTCACCGGACTCTTCACCAACGCGGCGATCGCAGGTTTCTATCTGCTGTTCGCGCAGGTGTTTCCGACCCATGTGCGTGCGACCGGCACCGGCTTTGCCATCGGTGTGGGTCGCGGCGGTGCGGTGCTCGCGCCGGTGATCGCCGGCTATCTCTTCCAGGCGGGCTTCGCGCTGAAGATCGTGGCCGTGATCATGGCCAGTGGGTCGCTGCTGGCCGCGGGGGCGCTGCTGGCGCTTCGGGTGCGCGACGCTGACTGAGGGCGCGCCGCGCCCTCACTTAGTCTTGTCATAGGCACGCAGCCCGGGCTTGAACGTCTTGTCGTCGAGGAACTGCTTCATGCCGCGGTGCCGCCCGTCGGACTTGTCATGCCAGTTGAGTGCCTCCTGGGCGCGGATGAGATAGTCCTCGGCCTCGTCATAGGTCATCTCGCGCACGCGGCGTATCGCATCCTTGGTCGCCTTGAGCGTCTCCCAGTTCTTCGTCAGGAGCTTCTTGGCCACCTCGATTACGCGGGCTTCCAGCTGCGTGGCCGGAAGCGCCTCGTTGACCAGACCTGCCGCCACGGCTTCCTTGCCGGTCAGATTCTCGCCGAGCAGGGCGTGATACATCGCCTGGCGCATGGGCATGAGTTCGCCGGCCACCTTGCTGGCGCCGCCGCCCGGCAGGATGCCCCAGTTGATCTCCGACAACCCGAACTGTGCATCCTCGGAGCAGAAGGCGAGGTCGCAGGCGAACAGCGGCCCATAGGCGCCGCCGAAGCACCAGCCGTTGACCATCGCAATAGTGACCTTCTGGAACCAGCGCAGCCGCTCCCACCAGGCATACGCCTCGCGCTGCGACTCGCGCACGCCCTTAAGGCCCAGTGCCTCGGTATCGCGGAAGTATTCCTTGAGGTCCATGCCGGCTGACCAGGCGGCGCCCTCACCGGTGAGCACCAGCACGCCCACATCGTCGCGGAACTCGAGCTCGCTGAGGACGCGCAGCATCTGCCGGTTGAGCTTCGGACTCATGCAGTTGCGCTTCTCCGGGCGGTTGAACTTCACCCAGGCGATTCCCTCGCTGACGCGGGCGGCAACGGTATCGGCTTCGGTTCGCTCGCTCATGGGGATTTCTCGCTGCTCGTGGGTGAAAGGATGCGACAGGGGCCGGGGTGAGCCCGGTGCCCGATGGACACAGGATTGCTATACTATATAACAGTATACTCGCGAGCCCTTCCACTGACAATCGCAGCCGCGCCCCCATGAAGGATCCCCTCATCAGGCTTGCGGGCTACGTGTTGCGGCGCGCCTCGGCGGCGGCGCTCGCCGAACTCAATGAGCGGCTCGCGCCGCTTGAGCTGCGCCATGCGGACGTGGCCATGCTGATGCTGACGGAATCCTCCCCCGGCCTCACCCAGAGCCACGCGGCGCGCATTCTCGACATCCAGCGGGCCAACATGGCGCCTTTTGTCGCGCGCCTCGAGGCACGCGGCCTGATCCAGCGGCGCCGGATCGACGGGCGCACGCAGGCGCTCGCCCTGACGCGCCGCGGGCAGATGCTGCTCGGCCGGGCGCGCCACGTCGTGGATGCTCACGAGGCGGCACTGCTGCAACGGGTGCCGGAGAAGCTCAAGCCCATGGTGCTGCCGGTGCTGATGGCGCTGTGGGGGCCGGCGCGGCCTTGATGCCGCAGCGGCGCAGTCAGCGGCGGGCAGCAGGAGAAAGAGCATGCCGGCAACACGTGCAATGATTGCGTACGCGGGTCGTGGCATCGTCCGGCCCCGCTACTACGCCAACGATCATGAGCGCGACGTCCTCGACATCGCCCCCCTCGAGATGGACATCACCGACGCGCGCGCCGCGGCGCCGACCCTCGATGGGGCCGGGTTCACCCTGGTCCCGCATCGCAGTGCAGTGACGGATTTTGCCGACCGCGCGGCCGTCGCAGCCGTGCACTCCCGAGAGATCGTAGCGCTCGTCACGGCACTCTCGGGCGCCGATCTGGTGCTCGTGAACAGCCCCGGCATCCGACGCTTCTCCGAGCGCTCGGGGCTCGCGGGGACGCTGGATAACTCCCGCCCCGCACGCTTCGCGCACGTCGACATCAGCGATCCCACGGCGGCAGCCTTCGCGCAGCGCGCCGCCCCACCGGGGCGGCCGCTGGCGCGCTTCGCGCACTACAATGTCTGGCGTGCCCTGTCGGCACCCCCGCAGGACGTGCCGCTCGCGGTGTGCGATGCGCGCACGGTGCGCCCGGCCGACCTCATCGCGGCGGATGCGGTGTTCGATGCGCCCGGGGAGCCGGAATGGTCATTCGAGGGCCTCCTGCTCGCGCACGCCCCCGCTCATCGGTGGTACTGGTTCTCCGACATGCACAGCGGGGAGGCGCTGGTCTTCAAGACCCACGACAGCGAGGTGGGCCGTGCGCACTGTGTGCCGCACGTGGCTTTCGACAATCCCGCCTGTGCGCCGCACTGGGCGCCGCGCGTGAGCATCGAGATGCGCGCGCTCGGGTTGTGGTTCGCATGAGCGGCGGCTTGTCAAACCGGATCTCCCCGCGCACCATCGGGCGGACAGCTGTCTCAGGTGGTGGGCCTCATGAGCGTACGCGTCTTTCCGAATACGCCTGAGTTCACCGGACTCAACTCACCCCTGGGCGAGGAGTACGAACTCGAGGACCTCGCCGTCGAGGGACGCCTTCCCGCCGAGGTGAGCGGGACGTTCTTCCGCGCCACCCCCGATCCGGCTTTTCCGCCGTACCTGGAAGACGGCGCCGCGGTGATCTCCGGTGACGGCATGGTGTCCGCGCTGCGCTTCGCGGGCGGGCGGGTCAGCTTCGCCATTCGTTACGTCCAGACGGCGCGACACCAGGCCGAGGTGGCGGCCGGGCAGGCACTGTTCGGCAAGTACCGCAATCCGTTCACCGACAAGCCACAGGTCGCCGGCCTCGACCGCACGGTCGCCAACACCACGCCGGTGTGGCATGCGGGGCGGCTGCTCATGACCAAGGAGGACGGGCGCCCCTATCGCGTGGATCCGCGTTCGCTCGCGACGCTCGGGCGGCACGACTTCGGCGGCCGCCTGCG
>DATIXW010000261.1:0-8628 GCA_035518135.1 Steroidobacteraceae bacterium | reverse complement strand
GCGCGGTCTCATCGAGGAACAAGAGTCCCGTGAGGTACTCCCCGGCACGCATGCGCTCCTGGATCTGGGCGGCCGCGGTGGCGCGGTTGGTGGGATCGTAGGCGGAGTCGAGCTTGCGCAGCACGATGCGGCTGCCGTCGTGCATCACCACCGGCACGGTCTCGCCCTCCTGATAGGCGACGCTGATCTCGCGCTCGAGCGGCACGAAGTCGGCGTGCACCGCCGGCTCGTAGTGCTCGCGCGTGTAGGCGTAGCTCTTGGTCGAGCCCTCGTGGTCGTTGAAGGTCACGCACGGGGACAGCACGTCGATGAGGGCGAAGCCCTGGTGCTTGAGTCCCGCCTGGATGAGCGGCACGAGCTGCTGCTTGTCGCCCGAGAAGCTGCGCGCGACGAAGGAGGCCCCGAGCGTCATGGCCAACAGCACCGGGTCGATCGGCGGCTGAAAATTGGTCTCGCCCTTCTTGGCCTTGCTGCCGACGTCGGCGGACGCCGAGAACTGCCCCTTGGTGAGCCCGTACACCCCGTTGTTCTCGATGATGTAGAGCATGTTGAGGTTGCGGCGGATCGCGTGACAGAACTGCCCGAGCCCGATCGAGAGCGTGTCGCCGTCGCCGGAAACGCCGATGTAGTAGAGGTTGCGGTTCGCGGCATTGGCACCCATGGCGATGGAGGGCATGCGGCCGTGCACGGAGTTGAAGCCATGACCGCCGCTGACAAAATAGGCGGTGGTCTTGGATGAACAGCCGATGCCGGAGAGTTTCACCATGTTCTGCGGCTCGAGGTCCAGCCCCCAGCTGGCTTCCACGATCGCCGCGGTGATGGAGTCGTGGCCGCAGCCGGCGCACAGCGTCGACAGCGCCCCCTCGTAGTCACGGCGCGTGAACCCGAGCGCGTTCTTCGGCAGCGACGGATGCGCCACTTTGGGCTTTGCCAGGAAAGTCATGTCGGTCTCCGGTGCGCGTTGCGCACCATCACAGGATGGTCAGGCATGCGCGGCCCCCTTGCTCTTGAGCTCCCCGCGCGGCTGCAGTTCCGCGAGCACCCCCTCGACGATGAAGGCGGAGGAGATCGGCAGGCCGTCGTAGTGCAGGAGTGAGCGCAGCTTGCTCTTGTCCACCGCCGTCTCGAGCGTCAGCAGGGCGCGGAACTGCGCATCGCGATTCTGCTCGACCACGAACAGCAGCTCGTGCGCGGCGAGAAAGCGCTCGACGTCCTCGGAGAACGGGAAGGCGCGCACCCGCATGTAGTCCAGGCCCACGCCGCGGGCCCTGAGGAGGTCGATGGCCTCGTGGATGGCGCCGTCGCAGCTGCCAAGGGAGACGATGGCGGCCTTGGAGCCGGCGGTCGCGTCGATGACCGCGCGCGGCACCAGCTTCTTGGCCGTCGCCCATTTCTTCAGCAGCCGATCGAGCACCAGCTGGTATTCGGCCGAGTCCTCGGTGTAGGTGCCGAACTGCGTGTGCCCGGAGCCCCGGGTGAAGTAGGCGGCCTTGGGATGCACCCCCGGGAGCGTGCGGTAGGTGATGCCGTCGCCGTCCTTGTCGACGAAGCGGTAGAACTTCTCGAGCTTGAGGATCTCCTCCTTGCTCAGCATCTTGCCGCGGTCGGGGCGATAGCTGTCGTCCCACTTCAAGTCCCGGCACATCCAGTCGTTCATGCCGATGTCGATGTCCGAGAGCACGAACACCGGAGTCTGCAGCCGCTCGGCGAGATCGAACGCCTGCACCGCCATGTAGAAGCATTCCTCGGGATTGGCCGGGTACAGGCACACGTGTCGCGTATCGCCGTGAGAGGCGTAGGCCGCGGACATCAGGTCGCACTGCTGGGTGCGCGTGGGCATGCCGGTGGAGGGACCGACGCGCTGCACGTCGAAGATCACCGCCGGCACCTCCGCGTAGTAAGCGAGCCCGAGGAACTCATTCATGAGCGAGATGCCCGGGCCGGAGGTGGCGGTGAAGGCGCGCGCGCCGTTCCACATGGCGCCGATCACCATGCCGATGGAGGCGAGTTCGTCCTCGGCCTGGATGAACGCGAAGTTCTTGCGTCCGGTCTCCGCGTCCACCCGCACGCGGTCGCTGAACATCTTGAACGCGTCCATGAGGGAGGTCGACGGGGTGATCGGGTACCAGGCGGCCACAGTGGCGCCGGCATAGATGCACCCGAGCGCGGCGGCGGTGTTGCCGTCGATCATGATGTGGCCGGCAGTCTGCGAAAGCGGTGCCACGTGCAGCGGCAGCGGGCAGCTGAAGTTCGCGCGCGCATAGTCGTAGCCGAGCTGGATGGCCTTCATGTTGCTGTCGACCAGTTGCGGCTTCTTGGCGTAGGTCTCCGCCAGCAGCTCGCGGATGCGCGCCAGGTCCAGATCCAGCAGCGCCGCCAGCACTCCCGCGTAACAGATGTTCTTCATCAGGATGCGCGTGCGCACGCCGTTGAAGTTCTCGTTGCACAGGCGCGCCAGCGGCACGCCGATGACGCTGACGTCCTCGCGCTTCAGCAGCGCCGGGCGCGGCCAGGTGGAGTCGTAGATCAGGTAGCCGCCGGGGGCGAGTTCCTTGACGTCGCGCGCGTAGGTCTCGGCGTTCATCGCCACCATGATGTCGATGCGCCCGGCGCACGCCACGTAGCCCTCACGGGTCACGCGGATCTCGTACCAGGTGGGCAGCCCCTGGATGTTCGAGGGGAAGTAGTTCTTGCCCATCACCGGGATGCCGCTCCTGAAGATCGACTTCATGAGCAGCGTGTTGGCGCTCGCCGAGCCCGTGCCGTTGACGGTGGCGATCTTGATGGTGAAATCGTTGATGCGGTCTGACGATGGTTGCGACATAGGCGTGCGGTGGTCTTCCTCGCGGCGCACGGCCTGCGGCCGTGTACGCTCTTTAGGCTATCTTGGGCTTCTGCGCCTCGATCGCAACGGCTTCATCGCCGGCGTGCGGCCAGCGCAGCGCGGACTTCTGCATGTCCCAGGCGGCGGTCGGACAGCGCTCGGCGCACAGCCCGCAGTGCACGCACAGGTCCTCGTCCTTGACCATGACGCGCGCGGTCTGCGGCAGTCCGGCGGACACGTACAGCGGCTGCGTGAGGTTCTTGGCCGGGGCCTTGAGGCGCTGGCGCAGCTCCGCTTCCGTGCCGTTGTGAGTGATGGTCAGGCAGTCGACGGGGCAGATGTCGATGCAGGCGTCGCACTCGATGCACAGCTTCGCGGTGAACACCGTCTGCACGTCGCAGTTGAGGCAGCGCTGCACCTCCTGCTCCGCCTGCGCCGCGGTGAAGCCGAGCTCGACCTCGATGTTCAGCTTCTTGAAGCGATCCTTGAGCGAGACGTGCGGCATCAGGCGCCGCTCGAGCGGCGCGTAGTCGTTCGCGTAGCTCCACTCGTGCATGCCCATCTTGCGGCTGGCAAGACTCATGCCCGGCGCCAGCCGCTCGCCGACGGCCTCGCCCTGGCAGTGGCGGTGGATCGAGATGGCGGCCTGGTGGCCGTGCTCCACCGCCCAGATGATGTTCTTCGGGCCGAAGGCGGCGTCGCCGCCGAAGAACACCCCCGCGCGCGTCGACTCGAAGGTGACTTTGTCGACCACCGGCACGTCCCACTTGTCGAACTCGATGCCGAGGTCGCGCTCGACCCAGGGGAAGGCGTTCTCCTGGCCGATGGCGAGGATGACGTCATCGGCGGGGATGAACTCTTCCCCGACGATATGCTCGGCACGGATGCGCCCGTCGGCTTCGAGCTCGTACTGCATCTGGTCGAAGAGCATGCCGGCGAGCCGGCCGTTCTCCACCACGAACGCCTTGGGTGAGCGGTTGACGATGATCTGGACGCTCTCCTCCTCGGCATCCTCGAGCTCCCACTCCGAGGCCTTGAAGAAGCCGCGCGGCTTGCGCGCCATGACCTTCACCCCTTCGGCACCGAGGCGCAGGCTGGTGCGGCAGCAGTCCATGGCGGTGTTGCCGACCCCGATGATGAGCACCCGCTTGCCGATCTTCTCGATGTGGCCGAACGCCACCGACTCGAGCCAGGCGATGCCGATGTGGACGTTGGCCGCCGCGGCCTCGCGCCCGGGCAGCTTCAGCTCCTTGCCCTTGGGGGCGCCGGAGCCGACGAATACGGCATCGAAGCCGCCCTGGGCGAGCAGCTCGCGCATGCTCTTCACCGGGGTGTTGAGGCGCAGGTCCACGCCCATCCCCGTGATCATGGCGATCTCCTCGTTGAGCACCGTGTGCGGCAGCCGGAAGGAGGGAATGTTGGTGCGCATCAGGCCGCCGGGCTCCCCGTACTGCTCGAAGATCGTGACCTCGTAGCCAAGCGGCATCAGATCATTGGCCACCGTGAGGGAGGCGCAGCCCGCGCCGACCAGTGCGATGCGCTTGCCGTTCTTCACCTTGGGGATCTTCGGCAGCCGTCCGCTCACGTCCTCGCGGTGGTCGGCCGCGACGCGCTTCAGGCGGCAGATGGCCACCGGCTTCTGCTCGATGCGGCCGCGCCGGCAGGCCGGCTCGCAGGGACGGTCGCACACCCGGCCCAGGATCCCGGGGAAGACGTTGGACTCGCGGTTCACCATGTACGCATCGGTGAACCGCCCCTGGGCGATCAGTCGGATGTATTCCGGGACATCGGTGTGGGCCGGACAGGCCCACTGGCAATCCACGACCCGATGGTAGTAATCGGGGTGGGCGGTATCGGTGGGTTCCATTCACTGCTCGGGCGCTAAGAGCGCCCAGAAGCCCTCGGAGGAAAAAGGGACCGTGAGTATAGAGGTGCGCCGGTGAATTTCACCGTCGGCCGCGCCGCTCTGCGTGCCAAGGCCACGTCCCGCCTCGATATGTTGCATCGCAGCAACAGGTAAGCGCCGCGCCGCCGCCTATACTGCCGCTGCCCATGGGTGAAGCCGTCCCCACCGAAATCCGCGTACGCCGCAGCTCGCGCCTGCTCGAGGTGAGCTTCAGCGACGGCCGCCGCTACGAGCTGCCCTTCGAGTACCTGCGCGTGCACTCCCCGTCGGCAGAGGTCAAGGGGCACGGCCCCGGGCAGGAAGTGCTGGTGCTGGGCAAAGAGAACGTCGGCATCGCGGCGGTCGAGCCGGTCGGGCAGTACGCCGTCAGGCTCGTATTCGATGACGGCCACGATACCGGGCTCTACACCTGGAAGTACCTCGCCGAGCTCGGTCGCGAGCAGCCGCAGAAGTGGGCGCACTATCTTGCGCGGCGCGCGCTGGCGGGGGCTGCTGCGGCCCCCAAATGAATCGGGCCGGACATCGCTGCCCGGCCCGAGCCGTCACAAGACCCCCTTAACGGCGGCGATTCTGCGCGCTGCGCGCCCGCAATTGCAACCGCTCGCGGGCGCTGCGGGCGCACGCGCCTTCGGTGCCGATGAGTAGAATGTCCACGCAGACCTTGGCCAAGGCGCACTTTTCACATGCCCGACGACCGCTCCACTGACTTCGGCTTTCAGCGCGTACCGGCCGCGGACAAGGCGCGCCACGTGCGCGGTGTATTCGATTCCGTGGCCGACAACTACGACCTGATGAACGACCTGATGTCGGCAGGTTCGCATCGGCTGTGGAAGCGCTTCACGCTGGGCCTGGCCAACCTGCGCCCCGGGCAGCGGGCGCTCGATGTCGCCGGGGGCACCGGTGACCTGGCCGCGGGCCTGGCCCGCCAGGTGGGCGAGCGCGGCCTCGTGGTGCTCACCGACATCAACGCGGCGATGCTCGCCCGTGGGCGCGACCGGCTGATCAACGCGGGCCTCACCACCAGCATCGCCTACGTGCAGGCCAACGCCGAGCGGCTGCCCTTCCCCGACAGCAGTTTCGACTGCATCACGATCGGCTTCGGCCTGCGCAACGTCACCGACAAGGCGGCGGCCCTCGCCGCGATGCGCCGCGCACTCAAGCCCGGCGGCCAGCTGCTGGTGCTCGAGTTCTCGCACCCGCACGTCCCGGGGCTGAAGCCCCTCTACGATGCCTACTCGTTTCGCGTGCTGCCGCTCATCGGCCGCTTCGTGGCCGGCGATGAGGCGAGCTACCGCTACCTTGCCGAATCGATCCGCATGCATCCGGACCAGGAAACGCTGCTGAAGATGATGCAGGAGGCGGGGCTCGAGGGCTGTCGCTATCACAACCTCAGCGGCGGCATCGTCGCCGTGCACCGCGGTTATAAGTACTGAGCGCGCCGCCATGCTGAGCGCAACCCTGGAGAAGCTCCTCAACCGCGGCCTGCCGCGCTCCCCGCGTGCGCGCGAGCTGTGTGCGCAGCTCTCAGGGCGCAGCCTCGGCATCGAGCTGCGCGACATGGCGCGCCTGCGCCTTGCCTCCAACGGCGTAACCCTCGAGCTCGCCTTCAGCAACGCACCGGCGGATGCCAGCCTGAGCGGCGGCCCCTTCGGGTTCCTGGGCCTGCTGCTCGAGGACTCGCCCCAGGCGCACCTGCAGCGCGGCGGGGTCACCCTGGGCGGGGACACCGAGCTCGCGGAGCGCTTCTGGGAACTGCTGCGGCTGCTGCGACCGGATGCGGAGGAGGAGCTATCGGGTGTCATCGGCGATGTCGCCGCGCACCGCCTCGCCGGCCTCGCCCGCGGCGGCATCAAGCTGACGCGGCGCGCGCTGCGGACCGGCCTCGTGAACCTGGCCGAGTACCTGGGCCATGAGCGCGGGCACCTGGTGCCGCGCGCCGAGGGCGAGCAGTTCCTGCGCGGCGTGGACGCGCTGCGCGAGGATCTGGATCGGCTGCAGGCGCGTCTGGACGTGCTCGCGCGGCGGCGCGCCCCGCAGTGAAGCTGCGGGTGCTGGTGCGACTGCTGGAGATCCAGCGCGTGCTGCTACGGCATGGGCTCGACGATTACGTGCGCGCCACGCACCTCTACCGGCCCCTGCGCTTCGTGTTCTTCCTGTCTCCCGGGATCTGGTTTGCCCGCCGCCAGGGCGCCAGTCGCGCGGAGCGGCTGCGGCTGGCGCTCGAGGAACTCGGACCGATCTTCGTGAAGTTCGGACAGGCGGTCTCCACGCGCCGTGATCTGCTGCCGTCTGATCTGGCCGATGAGCTCGCGAGGCTGCAGGACCGGGTGCCGCCCTTCCCCGGAAGCGAGGCGCGCGCGCTCATCGAGCAGGCCTACGGACGTAGCGTCACCGAGACCTTCTCGCAGTTCGAGGAGACCCCGCTGGCCGCGGCCTCGATCGCCCAGGTGCACGCAGCCACGCTGCACTCCGGCGAGGAAGTAGTCGTCAAGGTGCTGCGCCCCGGCATGCGCGCGGTGATCGAGCGCGACCTGGAAGTGCTGCACGCGCTCGCCGAGCTCGCGCAGCGTTACTGGTCGGAAGGCCGCCGGCTGCGTCCGCGCGAACTCGTCGACGAGTACCAGAAGACCATCCTCGATGAGCTCGACCTGATGCGCGAGGCGGCGAACGCCTCGCAGCTGAAGCGCAATTTCGCCGGTTCGGAGCTGCTGTACGTGCCGGAGGTGTACTGGGACTACTGCCGCACCGAGGTGATGGTGCTCGAGCGCATCCACGGCGTGCCGATCAGCGACATGGCGAGCCTCAGGGGCGCCGGTACCAATTTCCGGCTGCTGGCCGAGAATGGCGTGCGCATCTTCTTTACGCAGGTGTTCCGCCACAACTTCTTCCACGCCGACATGCATCCCGGCAACATCTTCGTGCTGATCGACGACCCGGCGCGCCCGCGCTACGCCGCGGTGGACTTTGGCATTGTCGGCTCCCTCGACGTGCGCGACCAGCAGTACCTGGCGGAGAACTTCCTCGCGGTCTTCGACCGCGATTACCGCCGCGTCGCGCAGCTGCACCTGGACTCCGGCTGGGTGCCCCCCGGCACCCGCCTGGATGAGATGGAGTCGGCCGTGCGTACGGTGTGCGAGCCCATCCTCGACCGTCCGCTCAAGGACATCTCCTTCGGGCGCATTCTGCTGCGGCTGTTCGAGATCTCGCGGCGCTTCAACATGCAGATCCAGCCCCAGCTGCTGCTGCTGCAGAAGACGCTGCTCAACGTGGAAGGCCTGGGGCGCGACCTGTACCCGGACCTGGACGTGTGGAACACCGCAACCCCCATCCTGCGGGAGTGGATGCGCGAGCGCAGCGGCGCGCGCGCGTTCATGCGCTCGCTGCGCGCCGAGGCGCCGCAGCTGCTGGCCGGCCTGCGCGAGCTGCCGGCAGCGCTGCAGCGGCGGCTGCGCACGCCGGTCATGCCCCTCGAGGCGCCGGACTTACAGGAGCTCGAGACGCTGCGTGCGCAAGTGCACGGCGCGCGCAGCCGCCAGCGGACACTCGCCCTCGGCACGCTGCTGCTCGCGGGGTGCGCGGCGCTCGCACTCACGGGCGGTGCGGGCTGGGCCGCCTGGACGCTGCTTGCCGCCGGAGCCGTGACCCTGCTCTACGCGCTGTGGCGCTGAAGTAAGTGGCGCGCTCCCTCACGCACGGGTCGATCCCGCTTGTGCTCTTCAAGTTCTCCCTGCCGATCCTGCTGGCCAACATCCTGCAGTCGCTGAACGGCTCGGTGAACTCCATCTGGGTCGGGCGCTACCTGGGGGAGGCGGCGCTGACGGCGACTTCCAACGCCAACACGGTGATGTTCCTGCTGATCGGTGCCGCCTTTGGCGTCGCGCTTGCCGCGACCATCCTC
>DATIXW010000260.1:0-3478 GCA_035518135.1 Steroidobacteraceae bacterium | reverse complement strand
ACCCCCGGGGATCTGCTGCGCATCGCGGAGAAGCTCCTCACGCAGCAGAACTACCATTTCACGCCGGCGGCGCGCGTGGCGTTCGAGGAATACCTGGCGCACCGCCTGCGCCAGCCGCACTTCGCCAACGCCCGCAGCGTGCGCAATGCGCTCGACCGGGCGCGCCTGCGCCAGGCGAGCCGCCTGTTCGCCGACCGCCACCGTGAACTTACGGCGCAGGACCTCACCACCATCGAGGCGGACGACATCCGCGCGAGCCGCGTGTTCCAGGCCCCCGCCCTCCAGAACCATTAATAAGGAGTCCCGGCCATGCATCTCGGGCGCACCACCCTGTCGAAATTCCTCATCCAGCAGCTGAACGGCATCGCCGATTCCCAGGACCTGGGTGCGCTGCTGGTCGACGTGGCCGCGGCGGTGAAGGCGATCTCGGCGATGACGGCCAAGGGAGCCCTCGGGGGCTACCTCGGCGAGCACGGCGGCCGCAACGTCCAGGGCGAGGTCCAGCAGAAGCTCGACGTGCTCGCCCACGAGACGATGATCCGCAGCTGCGAGTGGGGCGGCCTGCTCGCGGGCATGGCCTCCGAGGAGCTGGAAGAGCCCTATGCCGTGCCGGCCGAATTCACCCGCGGGCGCTACCTGTTGGTGTTCGATCCGCTCGATGGCTCATCCAACACCGACGTGAATGTCTCGGTGGGCACGATCTTCTCCGTGCTGCGGCACGAGAGAAGCGAGGCACCCGGCATCGCGGATTACCTGCAGCCGGGGCTGAAGCAGGTCGCCGCCGGCTATGCCATCTACGGGCCCGCGACGATGCTCGTGATCAGCGTCGGCAAGGGCACGCACGGGTTCACCCTCGACCGGGAGATCGGCAACTTCATCCTCACGCACCCGGATCTACAGATCCCGGCCGATACCAGCGAATTTGCGATCAACACGAGCAATGCACGCTTCTGGGAGCCCCCGGTGCACCGTTACGTCACGGAATGCCAGGCTGGCAAGAGCGGCGTGCGCGCGCGCGATTTCAACATGCGCTGGATCGCCTCGATGGTCGCGGAGGTGCACCGCATCCTCATGCGCGGCGGGGTCTTCATGTACCCCAAGGACACCAAGGACCGCACCCGCCCCGGGCGCCTGCGCCTCCTGTACGAGGCCAATCCCATCAGCATGCTGATCGAGCAGGCCGGCGGACGTGCCACGACCGGCAGCCAGCGCGTGATGGAGGTCAGGCCCGAGAGCCTGCACCAGCGCATCCCGCTGATCCTCGGTTCGCGTCACGAGGTCGAGCGCATCGAGCGCTACCACGCCGAGTGGGCCTGCGGTACCGACCGCCCGTTCTCCTCGCCGCTCTTCAACGAGCGTTCACTGTTTCGCCCCGAGGCGCGCCTGTAGCGCCCCGGCCACCGCCTCTCGAGAGCGCCATGTCGATCAAGCATCCCGTCATCGCGGTCACCGGTTCCTCCGGCGCCGGCACCACCACGGTCATGAAGAGCTTCGCGCACATCTTCCGGCGCGAGGAAATCAAGGCGCAGGTGATCGAGGGCGACTCGTTCCACCGCTACAACCGCAAGCAGATGCGCGAGCGGGTGCGCGCGGCCGACAACGGCACCGAGTCTCCCATCAGTCATTTCGGCCCGGAGGCGAACCTGCTCTCCGAGCTCGACGCCACGTTCAGGGAATACGGTGAGAGCGGCCGCGGGCGCGTGCGCCGCTACGTGCACGACGCCGCCGAGTCCAAAGAGCTCAACGCCGAGGCCGGCACGTTCACCGACTGGCAACCGATGATGGCCGACAGCGATTTGCTCTTTTATGAGGGGCTGCACGGCGCTTACGTCGGCGACGGCGTGGACGTGGCGCGGCACGTGGACCTCTTGGTCGGCGTCGTGCCGATCATCAATCTCGAGTGGATCCAGAAGCTGCACCGCGACCGCACCCATCGCGGCTATTCCCAGGAGGCCGTGGTCGATACGATCCTGCGCCGCATGCCCGACTACGTGAACCACATCTGCCCGCAGTTCAGCCGCACGCACGTCAACTTCCAGCGCGTCCCGACGGTCGATACCAGCAATCCGTTCATCGCCCGCGACATCCCTTCCGCGGATGAGTCCATGGTGGTGATCCGCTTCGCCAATCCGAAGGGCATCGACTTTCCCTACCTGGTCTCGATGCTGCACAACTCCTGGATGAGCCGTCCCAACAACATCGTGGTGCCGGGAGGGCAGATGGGACTGGCGATGCAGTTCATCTTCACCCCCATGATCCTGCGCCTCATCGACATGAAGCGCCGCGCACAGTAAGGAGGCCGCGCATGAACGCCCAGGTACGACCCCTGCCCGCCGCACGCGCGGAGCTGTGCAACGCGCTGCGCATGCTTTCTATCGATGCCGTGGAGGCCGCCAAGAGCGGACACCCGGGCATGCCCATGGGAATGGCGGAGATCGCCGAGGCGCTCTGGCGCGGCTACCTCAGGCACAATCCGGCCGATCCCGGCTGGCCCGACCGCGACCGCTTCGTGCTCTCCAACGGGCACGGCTCGATGCTGCTGTATGCGCTGCTGCACCTGAGCGGCTATGCGCTGCCGCTCGCGGAGCTCAAGCGCTTCCGGCAGCTGCACAGTAAGACCCCGGGGCATCCGGAGGTCGGCGTGACCCCGGGGGTCGAGACGACGACCGGGCCGCTCGGACAGGGACTTGCGAACGCGGTCGGCATGGCGCTCGCCGAGCAGCTGCTGGCGGCCGAGTTCAACCGCCCCGGACACACCGTCGTCGATCATCGCACCTGGGTGTTTGTCGGCGATGGCTGCCTGATGGAGGGCATCAGCCACGAGGCCGCCTCGCTCGCCGGTACGCTCGGGCTCGCCAAGCTGATCGTGATCTATGACGACAACGGCATCAGCATCGACGGTCACGTCGAGCACTGGTTCGCGGACGACACGCCGGCGCGCTTTGCGGCCTACGGGTGGCGCGTGATCCGCGACGTTGATGGCCACGACACCGCGGCGATTGATGCGGCGCTGGCGCAGGCGGTGACCGAGTGCGGCCGCCCGACGCTGATCTGCTGCAAGACCATCATCGGCAAGGGCAGCCCCAACAAGGCCGGCACCCACGACGTGCATGGTGCCGCGCTCGGAGCGAGCGAGGTGAGCGCCACGCGCGCCGCGCTCAACTGGAGCGCGCAGGCCTTCGAGGTCCCGCAGCACATCCGCAGCGCCTGGGACGCCACCGCCAACGGTGCCACGCTGCAGGCGCAGTGGCAGCAGCGTTTCGCGGCCTACCGCGAAGAGCATCCGCGCCTTGCAGCCGAGTTCGAGCGCCGCGTCCTGCGGCGCGCACTGCCGCAGGAGTGGCCCGCGATCCGGGCGCAGGCGCTCGCGCGCACGGTGGCCGAGGGCGCCGCAATTGCCTCGCGCAAGGCCTCACAGAACGCGATCGAGATCCTGCAGCCGCGCCTGCCGGAGTTGCTCGGTGGCTCGGCAGACCTC
>DATIXW010000259.1:0-8243 GCA_035518135.1 Steroidobacteraceae bacterium | reverse complement strand
GGCCAAGCCGCCCGCGGAGCTGCGGGCGCGCGTTCCCCACCACCTGATCGACATCTGCGAACCCTCAGAGAGCTACTCGGCCGGGCGCTTCGTGAGCGATGCCCTGGCGAGCATCCGGGACATCCACGGCCGCGGCCGTATCCCGCTTTTGGTGGGGGGCACGATGTTGTATCTGCGCGCGCTGCTTCAGGGTCTGGCGCTGCTGCCGCAGGCCTCACCCGCGCTGCGGCGGCAGCTCGATGAGCAGGCGCGGCGCCTGGGCTGGCCCGCGCTGCACGCGCAGCTTGCGCAGCTCGATCCGCAGGCGGCGGCGCGCATCAGTCCCGCAGACAGCCAGCGCATCCAGCGGGCACTGGAGGTGTGCCTGAGCACCGGGCGGCCGATCTCCGAACTGCAGCGCGCGACCGTCAGCCCGCTCGCCGACTGGCCCCTGATACGCTGGGTCCTCGCCCCCGGCGAGCGCGCGCACCTGCACGCGCAGCTCGCGCGGCGCTTCCAAGCCATGATGGCCGCCGGCTTCCTGGCCGAGGTCGCAGGCCTGCGCGCACGCGGGGATCTGACGGCCCGGCATCCGGCCGTGCGGGCCGTCGGCTACCGTCAGCTGTGGGCGCATCTGGAGGGCGAGTGCACCCTTGAGGAGGCGGTGAGTCGTGGGATTGCCGCGACGCGCCAACTGGCCAAGCGCCAGCTGACGTGGCTGCGTGCCGACGCCCCGGGCGACTGGCTGGATCCGCAGCGCACCGATCGCCTGTCGTGGATTCGAGACACAAGGGCACGGCTGGGCGGGTTTGGGCTTTGACGGAGGGTGCATGTTAATATGAGACCTGTCGGTGCCGTGCGTTTTGCGTGGCACATAGCTTGTGCGAGACCGCGGACAGGGAAGTGCGGTGCGGGCTCGATTGTCCTGCCGAAAAACTCGAAGCGGAAAAATAAGGAGAACATGATGGCCAAAGGCCAGTCCCTGCAAGACCCCTTCCTGAACGCCCTGCGCAAGGAGCGGGTGCCGGTGTCGATCTATCTGGTCAATGGCATAAAGCTGCAGGGTCAGATCGACTCCTTTGACCAGTTCGTCGTGCTCCTGAAGAACAGCGTCAGCCAGATGGTCTACAAACACGCGATCTCCACCGTCGTGCCGGCGCGCAACGTGCGTCTGGCGGAAGAGGGCGCGGCCGCCCCCGAGACCCCTGCCGAATAAATGTCCGCGTCCCCGGGAAATCTGAGTGTTCGAACGCCCAAGGACTGGTGAGCGCGCCGTACTCGTGCGCCTGGGACTGGGCGCCCCCGTAGATCCGGAGGACCTGCAGGAATTCAGGCAGCTGGCCGTGTCGGCCGGCGCGCTGCCGGTGGCGAGCCTCGCAGGCCGCCGTGACCGCCCGGATCCGCGCTACTTCCTCGGCAGCGGCAAGGCGCAGGAGCTGCGGGAGCTGGCGCACGCGAGCGAGGCGGACGTGATTCTGGTGGATCATGCGCTCTCCCCGAGCCAGGAACGCAACCTCGAGAAGCTCACCGAGCGGCGCGTGCTCGACCGCAATGGGCTGATCCTCGACATCTTCGCGCAACGCGCCCGCAGCTTTGAGGGCAAGCTCGAAGTGGAGCTCGCGCAGCTGAAGCACATCTCCAGCCGCCTGGTGCGTGGCTGGACCCACCTTGAGCGCCAGAAGGGTGGCATCGGGCTGCGCGGTCCGGGCGAGACGCAGCTGGAAACCGACCGGCGCATCATCGGCCAGCGCGTGCGGGTGCTCACCAAGCGCCTGGAGAAGATCCGCCAGCAGCGCGAGACCGGGCGCCAGATGCGCGCCGAGATCCCGGTGCCCTCGCTTGCCCTGGTTGGCTACACCAACGCCGGCAAGTCGACGCTGTTCCGTGCGCTCACGGGCGCCGACGCCTACGTCGCCGATCAGCTGTTTGCGACGCTCGATCCGACCGTACGGCGCCTGGCGCTCCCGGGCGGCACTCCCGTGGTGATCGCCGACACGGTGGGCTTCATCCGCGAACTGCCGCACGAGCTCGTGGCGGCCTTTCAGTCCACCCTGACCGAGGCACGCGCGGCGACCCTGCTGCTGCACGTCGTCGATGCCAGCAATGCGCGCCGTGCCGAGCAGATCGCCCAGGTCGACTCGGTGCTCGAGGAGATCGGGGCCGCGCAGATCCCGCAGCTCATCATCTACAACAAGATCGACCGTCTCGAGATCGCACCGCGTATCGACCGCGACGCCGAGGGTCGCGCGCAGGCGGTGTGGATCAGTGCACAGCGCGCCGAGGGCCTTGAGCTGTTGCTGAGTGCCGTGGCCGAGCGCCTGGTGCGCTTCGCGCGGCGGGCGCGCCTGCGCGTGCCGGCGAGCGCCGGAGCGCTGCGCTCACGGCTGTACGCCGCGCAGGCGGTACGCGGGGAGACTTCCGCTGCCGACGGCTCGATCGAGCTGGCGGTGGAGCTGCCGGATCTCGAGCTGCTGACGCTCGCCCGCACCGATGGCGTGCAGATTCTCGAGGTGCAGGCGGCGGCGGACACGCCTTGTGCCCCGTCGGACCTCTACCTACAATCGTGCGCCCTTTCGAGCGCCTCCAAGTAGCGCCAGCCGCGCAAAGTTCCTATGGCCTGGAATCAACCGAATAGTGGTCAGAACAGCCCGTGGGGACGGCGGCCGGGACCGGGCGGCGCGGACCTCGACGAGCGCATCAAGAACCTGCAGCGCCGGCTCGAGTCGTTCTTGCGCCCCGGGGGCGGCAGCGGCGGGGGCGGTTCGCTGCTGTTGATCCTCGGGGCGGCAATCGTAATCCTGTGGCTGGCGAGTGGCTTCTACACCGTGGGGCAGGCGCAGAAGGCGGTGATCCAGCGCTTCGGGGCGCTGGTGGCCGTGCGCGATCCGGGCTGGGGCTGGCGCATACCGTGGGTCGAAACGGTCACCAAGGTCAACGTCGCGAGCGTCAACTCGAGCGACTTCAAGTCGCGCGTCCTCACCTCCGACGTCAACCTGGTCGACCTGCACTTTGCCGTGCAGTACCAGTTCTCGGACCCGAAGAAGACGCTCTTCAGCGTGCGCGACCCGGGACAGACGCTGAGCGAGGTGAGCGAGAGCGCCATCCGCGAGATCGTCGGTCGCAGCACGCTCTATGACGTGCAGGTCGGCGGCACACGCCCGGAGATCACGCGGCGCACCAAGGACCTGATCCAGCGCACCCTAGATTACTATAACTCCGGCATCACGGTGACCACGGTCAACCTCGAGGACGTGCAGGTGCCCGAGGCCGTCATCCCCTCGCAGCGCGACGCCAACAAGGCCCAGGCGGACAAGGAGCGCTTCATCCTCGAGTCCGAGGCCTATGCCAACGGCATACTGCCGGTCGCCCAGGGTGCAGCCGCGCGGATCCAGCAGGACGCCGAGGCTTACAAGGCCCAGGTGACGGCGGTGGCGGAAGGGCAGGCGTCGCGCTTCGCGCAGCTCCAGGGCGCCTACGCCCTCGCACCCGAGGTGACGCGGCGGCGCATCTACATGGATACGCTGGAGAGCGTGCTCGGCCGCGCCCACAAGGTGCTCATCGATGGCAAGGCCGGCAACAACATGATCTACCTGCCGATCGACAAGCTGCTGGAGAAGAGCAACGCCCGCGAGGGCGAGGCGGCTCCCGCGGATGCCGCGGCCGCCGGTGCGAAGGAGCCCGACCAGGTGACGGTCGAAGCGCGCGGCCGGGGAGAGCGTTGATGAGCGCCCGCTACGTCCCCTTCTACGGGCTCCTCCTCGCGCTCCTGATCCTCATCGGGCTGTCGATGTTCACCGTGAGCGAGACGCAGTACGCGATCCGCAAGGAATTCGGCGCCATCGTCGGCGCGCACTACAGTCCCGGGCTGCACTACAAGTGGCCCTGGGACAAGGTGACCAAGTTCGACAACCGCATCCTCACCCAGTCCTACACCGGCGAGACCTTCCTCACCAACGACGGCCGCGGCCTCATCGTGGACTTCTACATCAAGTGGAAGGTGAAGGACCCGACGCTGTATTACACCACCACCGGCGGGGGCGAGGGGCTCGCGGGGGAGCGTCTCTCAGAGATCGTCAAGGACGGCATCAAGACCGTCGTCGCGCAGCGCACCCTGCAGCAGATCGTCTCCAGCGAGCGCGCCGGTCTCACCGGGGAGATGCTCGGCCAGGCGAGCCAGAAGGCCGCCGCCCTCGGCACCGATCTGGTGGACGTGCGCGTGCAGCGCATCGATCTGCCCGAGGAAGTGGCGCTGCGGGTGTACGAGAGCATGAAGCAGAGCTTCGCCAAGACCGCGAGCCAACTGCGCGCGGAAGGCCAGCAGGCGAGCGCCGGGATCCGCGCCTCGGCCGAACGCCAGCGCACGGTGATCCTGGCCGATGCGGAGCGCGAGGCGCTGCGCATCCGCGGCGAGGGGGACGCCACGGCCGCCCAGACCTATGCGCGCGCCTATTCCAAGGATCCGGATTTCTACGCCTTCTACCGCAGCATGCAGGCCTACGAGCGCTCCCTCGGCAAGGACGGCGATCTGCTGGTGGTCACCCCCGACGGGGAGTTCTTCAGGTACCTGAAGGAAGCAGGTTCGCCGAAGGCGCCGGCCCCGCGCCGCTGAGGCGCCTCGAGTCCCATGCCGATCAACCTCAACGACCTGCTGGCCGCGCTCGGGCTGTTTTTGGTGATGGAGGGCATCGCGCCCTTCCTGAATCCCCAGGGCCTCAAGCGCGCGCTTGCCAAGCTGCTCGAAGTGCGCGACCGTGAGTTGCGCATCGCGGGCCTGGGCTCCATGCTCGTTGGCGTCGTCATTCTGTTTCTCGTGCGCTAGAGGCGGATCGCGAAGGTGGGAAAGTTCGTCATCATCATCGGCACCCAGTGGGGTGATGAAGGCAAGGGCAAGGTCGTTGACCTGCTGACCGAGCGTGCCGCCGCCGTCGCGCGCTTCCAGGGCGGCCACAATGCCGGCCATACGCTGGTGATCGGCGGCAAGAAGACCATCCTCTCGCTCATCCCTTCCGGGATCCTGCGCGAGCAGGTGCGCTGCTTCATCGGCAACGGCGTGGTGCTCTCGCTGGAGGCGCTCCTGAGCGAGAGTCGCATGCTGCTCGAGCAGGGCGTGCCGGTGTTCGAGCGGCTGCGTCTCTCGCCCAGCTGCCCCTTGATCCTGCCCTCGCACGTGCTGCTCGATCAGGCGCGCGAGAGCGCGCGCGGCCTGAATGCGATCGGTACGACCGGGCGCGGCATCGGCCCGGCCTACGAGGACAAGGTGGCGCGGCGCGCGGTGCGCGTGGCGGACCTGTTCCAGCGCGATCGCTTCGCCGCGAAACTCGGGGAAGTGCTGGATTTCCACAACTTCGTGCTGCAGAACTACTACCGCATCGCGCCGGTGGACTTCCAGAAGACGCTCGATGCGCAGCTGGCGATGGCCGACAAGATCGCCCCGCTGGTCACCGACGTGACGCGCGCGCTGCAGGAGCTGCGCCTGAGCGATGCCAACGTGCTGTTCGAGGGGGCGCAAGGTGCCATGCTCGATGTCGATCACGGCACCTATCCGTTCGTCACCTCCTCGAACACCACCGCGGGGTTTGCCGGCACCGGCACGGGACTCGGCCCGCGCGCCTTCGATGCCGTGCTCGGCATCGTCAAGGCCTATACCACGCGCGTCGGCGCCGGCCCCTTTCCGACCGAGCTGTTCGATGAGTACGGCGAGCACCTCTCGCGCGTCGGCCACGAATTCGGCTCGGTGACCGGGCGGCCCCGCCGCTGCGGCTGGTTCGACTCGGTGGCGCTGCGGCGCGCGATCGTGAACTCCTCGGTCTCCGGGCTGTGCATCACCAAGCTCGACGTGCTCGATGGTCTTGACACGATCCGCATCTGCGTCGGCTACCGCATGAAGGGCGTGGTGACTCCCGAGCCGCCGCTGAGCGTTGAGGGTTATGCGGACATCGAGCCGGTGTACGAGGAGCTGCCGGGCTGGCGCGAGAGCACGGTGGGCATCACCGGCTACGAGGCGCTGCCGGGCAATGCGCGTCGCTACCTGGAACGGCTGGCACAACTGGTCGCCATACCCATCGACATGATCTCAACGGGACCGGACCGCGAGCAGACCATCGTGCTGCGGCACCCGTTCGGAGCCTGACCCTGGCACCGCCGTTGCCTGGGCGCTCCGGCTGGACGGTGCGCCTCGCGCTCGCGTTGGTGATCCTCGGCAGCTGCGTTCTGGCGGCCGGGTGCTGGCGCATCTACAGCAACACCTGGGACGAGCCGGAGCACATTGCCGCCGGCATCGAGCTGCTCGACAAGGGCCACTACGAGTACGACACCGAGCACCCGCCGCTCGCGCGCGTGCTGCTTGCGCTCGGCCCCTTTCTTGCCGGCGCGCACTCCTTCGGCACGCCGCCGCCGGATGGCACCCAGGAAGGCAAGGACATTCTCTATTCCGATGGGCACTACGGCCTCTACCTGACCCTGGCGCGCGCGGGCAACCTGCCGTTCCTGGTGCTGCTGCTGCTGGCCACGTGGCTGTGGGCGCGCCGCCTGTTCGCCTCCGATGCGGCGGCGCTGCTGTCACTGGTGCTGCTGATCACGGTGCCGCCGATACTCGGACACGCGGCACTGGCGACTCTCGACATCGCCGCGACAGCAACCTGCCTGCTGGCGCTGTACACGCTCGAGAACTGGCTCGCCTCCGGGCGCTGGGAGGAGGCGGTCCTGTTCGGGGTCACCTCCGGCATCGCCATCGCCACGAAGTTCTCGGCCGTCCCCTTCATCGCCCTGTCGCTCCTGGCGCTCGGTCTGGTGCAGGGCCTGAACAGCTGGCGTGCCACCCGCGGCACGCACGAGCATCACCCCTGGCGCGTGCTGCGCTCGCGATCCACCGGTGCGGTGCTGGCGGGGCTTGCGGCCCTGGTGCCGCTTCTGGCCGTGTATGCCGTGCGCTCCCCGGATGTCTCGGGCGTCGAGGTGCGCTTTGACTGGGCGGTGAACTACCTCATCTCCCAGGGCGGCCTCGCCCGCACCCTGGGGCGCTGGCTGTCACACGCCTGGCTGCCACGGGAACTGACGGACCTCGTGAACGGGGTGATCGCGGTCAAGGCGCACAACGATGCGGGGCATCGCTCGTACCTGCTCGGGCAGGTGAGCCTGGACGGGTGGTGGTACTTCTATCTGGTGTCCCTGGCCGTCAAAACCCCGCTGCCGCTGCTGGCGGGCGGATCGGTCGGGCTCGCGTGGCTGGCGGGCACGGGCTGGCGCGAGCGCTACGGCTGGGCGCTGGCCCCCCTGGTGCTGGTGCTCGCCATCCTCGGCTTCGCCAGCCTCTTCAGCCGCATCAACATCGGCATTCGGCACGTGCTGATCCTGTACCCGTTCCTCGCCCTGGGCGGTGCCTATCTCGCATGGCGTGCCTGGCAGGCGTGCCGCTCACTCAGCGATGCACGCCTGCGCATGGCAGCAACCGCGGTGCTGGTGGCGCTGCTGCTGTGGCAGCTGAGCACCCTATGGCGTGCCTACCCGGATTACCTGCCCTACTTCAACGAAACGGTGCGCGAACCGCGTCGCGTGCTGGTGGACTCCGACCTCGACTGGGGTCAGGATCTCAGGCGCCTGGAGATCCGTGCCGCGCAGCTGCACATCGGCAAGCTCCATCTGGCCTACAAGGGCACCGCCGACCTCGCGCGCGAGCCGCTGCCACCGTTCGAGACGCTGAAGCCCCGCCAGGTCGTGAGCGGCTGGGTGGCGGTCTCGGCGCTGGCGCGTACGCGCCGGCCGAGCGACTACCAGTGGCTCGATGCCTACCGCCCGCTCGAGCGCATCGGGCACACCATCGATCTTTACTACATCCCCTGAGGCTTCACGCACCCGCAGCGGCACGCAGGCGCGAAATGCGCGCAAGCGGGGGCGGGTGGGAGTAGTAGAAGGCCGCGTACACCGGGTCGGGGGTGAGGGTGCTGGCGTTGTCACGGTGCAGCTTGACGAGCGCGCTGGCCAGTTCACCGGCACTGGCGTAGCGGGTGGCGAACTCGTCCGCCTCGAACTCGTGCTGGCGTGACCACAGCGACGCGAGCGGCGTGACGAAGAACATGAATGCCGGGACTGCCAGCATGAACAGCAGTAACGCGGCATGGGTCGAGGGCAGTGGCACGCCGAGGGCGGCGTAGAAGCTGGGCTTGGACGCGAGCCACCCCAGCAGCGCGAGCCCGAGGAACGTCGCGGCCACCGACAGCAGCAGCCGCTTGCGCACGTGCTTCAACCGGAAATGCCCCAGCTCGTGC
>DATIXW010000258.1:0-14048 GCA_035518135.1 Steroidobacteraceae bacterium | reverse complement strand
TCTGGTTCTGCTCGCCACTGTTGTCGGTATAGAAGTAGCGGCCTGCCTCGGAGAACGGCACACCGATGCGCTCGAAGTGATACAGCTGCGTGAGTCGTGCCCGTATTGCGGCACGCTGCGGGATGGCCTCCAAGTAGGACTGCGTGAGGCGCGCCTCGGCGCTGACCCATGCGCGCGTCTCGGGTGCATCCAGCTCCTCGAGTGCCCGATACGGATCGGGCACCTTCACCCCGTGGTAGTCATCCACCGTGTTCCCGCGCACCGCCAGCGGATACTTCGGCACCGCGTAGCGCGCTTGGCGTTCCGGAGCGTGCGTACAGGCACCAGCCACCACGAGCGCTGCGAGTGCAATCAGGCCCCCGTGGATCTTGTATGGCATGCGCTTTCCTGACTGGTTTCAAGATGCAGCAGCCGCGCGCGGGCGGCCGAAGCGGCCGCCCGATGCGGGTCGCGGTGCGGACAAGGCGCGATTATGCCCAAGCCCGCGTGGCGCCGCGCGTCCGGCGCGCAGCGGCTAGAATCGTGGCATGGCTCAGCACGTGGGAATCGTCGGCTGTTCCGCGGAAGGCGCGGCGCTGTGTTACCGCACCCTGTGCCTGGAGGGTGAGCCGGTGTTCGGCCCCCACGGGCACCCGGAGGTCTCCCTGCACAGCCACCCGCTGGGCGCCTACATGGAGCACATCCACCGGCACGACTGGGCCGCGGTGGGCGAACTGATGCTCGACTCCGCCGGGAAACTCGCGCGCGCCGGCGCGGACTTCCTCATCTGTCCTGACAACACCATCCATGAGGCGCTTCCGGCGATCCTCGCGCGCTCACCACTGCCCTGGCTCTCCATCGCGGAGGTCGTGACCGAGGAGGCCGCGAGGCGCGCTTACCGTCGCCTCGGAATCACCGGCACGCGCTTCCTGGTCGCAAGCGAGGTCTATCCGCGGGCGCTTGACAAGCGTCACCTGCAGTACCAGCGACCCACCGCGGAGGAGTGCACGGAAGTCGACCGCATCATCATGGAGGAGCTGGTGCGCGGAGTGTTCGCGCCCGCAGCCGTGGCGTATCTGCAGAGTGTCATCCGCCGCATGGCGGAAGGAGGCTGCGACGCCGTGGTGCTCGGGTGCACCGAGATCCCGCTGCTGATCGGGGATCACAACTCTTTGCTGCCGACCCTGGACTCGACGCGCCTGCTGGCGCGCGCGGCGCTGCGGCGCGCCGTCGCTCCTCTTCCGTCTCCCCCCGCCGCCACAGGTTGACTGATCGTTCAAGTAGGGTTACGTTTCACTTGAATGGTTACTCAAGTGAAGCCGCCGCCGCCCGACACGCGTACCCGCCTGGTGCTCGCGGCCCTGCGGCTCTTCTGGGAGAAGGGCTACGGCTCGACCAGCATTGCCGACGTACTGCAGGCGGCCAAGGTCAACAGCGGCAGCCTCTATCACTTCTTTCCCGGCAAGCAGGACCTGCTGCTGGCGGTGCTCGACCGGTACCACGCCGGCATCCGCACGATGCTGCTCGAGCCGGCGTGGCGCGGGGTACGCGACCCGATTGAGCGCGTGTTCGCCCTCCTCGCCCGCTACCGCCGGTCACTCGCCGACACCGACTGCTCCTACGGCTGCCCGATCGGCAGCCTCGCGCTCGAGCTGCACGAGCCCGACCCTGCGGTGCGCGAGCGGCTGGCCGCCAACTTCAGTGCGTGGATCGAGGCGATCCAGGAGTGCCTGCAGGACGCCGGTGCGCGGCTGCCGCGGGCCGTGGACCGGCGCGAGCTTGCCGCCTTCGTGCTCACCACGATGGAGGGCGCCGTCATGCAGGCGCGCACGTTCCGTAGCCTCGAGAGTTTCGACGCGTCGGTGCGGCAGCTGCGCGCCTACTTCGAGCAGCTGCTGCGGCAGGTGCCAGACCCTCACCGCGCAGCCAACTCGCGCAACAACACCAAGGAGCGCCGATGAAGATCGTGAAGAAACTGGGCGTGGCTGTCGTGAGTGTGACCGCCATGGCGAGCCCTGCGGTTCCCGACAACGCCACCTCCCCCTATCAGCCGCTCGCCTTTCTGATCGGACAATGCTGGAAGGGGACCTTCCCGGACAGCCAGGTCACCGATGAGCACTGCTTCAGCTGGGTATACGGGGACAAATTCGTGCGCGATCAGCACGTCGTGCATCGCGCTGATGGCAAGCCCGACGATCAGGGTGAATCCATCTACCTGTGGGATACGGCCGCCGGGCAGCTGCAGTACCTTTACATCGAGAGCGGCGGGGGCTTCAGTCGCGGCACGGTCGCGGCGGATCGCGATGCCCTCGTATTCCCTCCCACTCATTACCGGGAAGGCGCCGTGGAGCAGGTCTATCGCAGCCGCTGGCGCCGCTCAGGCGCGGACGCCTACGACGTGATCACCGAATTCCAGGTCAAGGGCACGTGGACGCCGGGCTTCACGCTGCACATGCGCCGGGTCGGCCGTGAGGCGCGCCGCTAGGCGATGGGCTCGGAGGGTGCGGGCGAGCCGTGCCGGCGCGCGGCAGTGGAGCGCTGCTCGGGGGGGCGCCGCCAGACCGGGCGGCGCACCAGGGTACTCTTGCCAAACAGCGACTCGATCAGGTCGACGGCCAGCTTGGCGGTGCGGTTGCAGATGTCAAAAGCCGGGTTAAGTTCCACGACGTCGAGCGAGGCCAGGCGGCGCGTATCGGCGATCATCTCCATGCACAGCTGGGCCTCACGGTAGGTCGGGCCGCCGCGCACCTGCGTGCCCACACCGGGGGCGATGTCCGGATCGAGAAAGTCGACGTCGAAGCTCACGTGCAGGTGCGTATCGCCGTCGAGGCCGGCGAGCGCGTGCTCCATCGTCTGGCGCATGCCCATCTCATCGACGTAGCGCATGTCAAAGACATCGAGACCCTGCTGGTGCACAAAGCGCTTCTCGCCCTCGTCGACGCTGCGAACGCCGATCTGGCGCACCCACGAGGGTTCGATGGCCGGCGTCACGCCACCGATGGTGGTGAGCTCGCGCGGTCCGAAGCCGCACAGGCACGCGACCGGCATGCCATGCACGTTGCCGCTCGGGGAAAGTTCCGAGGTGTTGAAGTCCGCGTGCGCATCAAGCCACAGGACCCGCAGCCGCTTACCCTGCTCGCGGCAGTGCCGGGCCACCGCGCTGATGGAACCGATGCTCAGGCAATGATCGCCACCGAGCAAAATGGGGAGCCTCCCCTCGCGCAGCTGTCCGTAGACGCCCGCGTGCACCAGCTCATTCCAGCGCACGACCTCAGCAAGGTGCCGGTAGCCGTTGTGCGGGGGCCGCCACGGATTGCCCGGGCCGCTCAGGTTGCCCAGATCGCGCACCTCCAGGTCCCGCCCCTGCAGCGCAGCCGCCAGCCCTGCAACCCGCAGTGCCTCCGGTCCCATGGAGGCGCCACGATCGGCCGCCCCCACGTCGGTGGGCGCCCCGAGCAGAGCCGCCAGGCGCGCGGCGCTCACGCCGACACCCGCACCCGCGCGAGGGGGCTCTCGCTGAGCAGGCCGTACAGGTCCTTCGGATCCTCCAGATCAGGCAGCAGGTCGATCTGCTGCTGCCCGCGGCGCTCCTGCTGGTGCAGGCGCAGCAGGTAGCGCAGTGACGAGAAGTCCTCGAGCGCGAACCCCACCGAATCAAAGATCGTGACGTCCTGCGGCGCGCTCCTCCCGGGCGCTTCCCCTGTGAGGACCTGGGTGAACTCGGTGACGGGAAAGTCCGCCGGCAGCTGCTGGATCTCGCCCTCGATGCGCGACTGCGGCTCAAATTCGACCACAATGTGCGCATCGGCGCGCTCGAGGATCTCGCGGTGCAGCTCGGTCTTGCCCGGGCAGTCCCCGCCTACGGCATTCAGGTGCATGCCAGGCTCGATCATCAGGGGCGTGAGGATGGTGGCGTTACGTTTATCGGCGGTCACCGTGGTCACGATGTCGGCACCGGCGACGGCGGCAGCCGTGGACGGGGCGCGCACCACCTTCAGACCCGGCAGGTGCAGGCGCAGGAGATTGCGCTCGAGCTTGGCCGTGGCGGCCGCGTCCACATCGTAGAGGCGCACCTCACCGATCCCGAGCATGTGGTGAAAAGCGATCGTCTGGAACTCGCTCTGTGCGCCGTTGCCGATGAGGGCCATCACGCGGCTCTCGGGGCGCGCCAGGTAGCGCGCGGCGAGGGCCGAGGTCGCGGCCGTGCGCAGCGCCGTCGTCACGGTGAGTTCCGAGAGCAGCAGCGGGTAGCCGGTCTGCACGTCGGCGAGCACGCCGAACGCGGTCACCGTCAGCAGTCCCGCCGCGGTGTTCTTCGGGTGACCGTTGACGTACTTAAAGGAGTACAGGCGCCCATCGCACGCCGGCATGAGTTCGATCACCCCGACGGGGGAGTGCGTGGCATGACGCGCCGACTTGTCAAAGAGCGGCCAGCGACGGAAATCAGTCTCGATCTCCTGTGCGAGCTCCTCGATGAAGCGCGCGGTCCCGCGGCGCGCAACCAGCTCCCGGATCCGCTGGATCCCGATGAAATCGACCATGGTCCTGTCTCCTCGCTTCGGACCCCGGATAGCCTTGAATGACGCCCGGGCAGACATGCTCGCCGGGACCAGAATCAAAATAAAGACAATGAAATGTACATATCTTGCAACCGAATGATCACAACGTCATGATAAAATGTCATTCTGATCAACCAGTGCCCAGAGTGGAGCAGACGACATGGACGATACCGATCGCGCGCTGATCGCCCTGCTGCGCAATGACGCCCGCGCCTCGGTGGCCTCGCTTGCCAAGGCCCTCGGGGTCGCACGGGGCACCGTACAGAACCGCATGGCACGGCTGGCCGCAAACGGCACGATCGTCGGCTACACCGTGCGGCTGAAACCGGACGTCGAAGAGCAGCGCATGCGCGCGTTCATGACGGTGGCGGTGGAGGGCAATCAGGTGGACGCGGTCATCAAGGCGCTGCGCGGGGAACCGGCGGTCGCGGCGCTCTACAGCACCAATGGTCGCTGGGACATCGTCGCGGAGCTGCGCGCCGACAGCCTGGAGGGTTTTGACCGCGTGCTGGCGCGCATTCGCCTGATCGAGGGTATCTCGCAGACCGAAACGAGCCTGCTGCTGTCGACCTTCAAGTTCTGAGAGCCCCGCGGCTCAGACGGCCAGCGGACGCGTCTCGGTCCAGTCAAGGATCAGCAGGCGGTGCTCGAAGCGCCACTGCCCCAGCTCGCGTCGCCAGCGGTCCTGGTAGCGAATCGCCCAGGTGAGGATCGTGCGCCCGCCCTCCCCTGCGCTTAGGTGATCGGCGATGCAGTACGTCTCCCCGCGCGCGCGGTCGCCCTCGATGCTCACCAGCTGGTTGCTCACGCGGTGCTGCGTGGCGACGTACAGCTGCGCCATGATGTCGAGAGCGGCGACGATCTCGCGCTGCCCGCTCAGGCGTATGCCGGGCGCCTCGATCACGCAATCCTCGGTGGTGATGGCGGCCCAGGTCACCTTGTCACGCCGGTCGGCGCCCTGCGCGTACAGTTCGGCGGTGCGCCGCAGCGCAGCCTCGTCGATGAGTCGGGTCAGTTGGCTTTCGTTCATAACAGGTCCCTATTTTGACGCCCTGTTGCGGGCCGGTGCCGTCAGTGCCGCACCCAGCGCACCTCGTCCCCCTCCTCCAGGCGCAGCAGCGCGCCACGCAGATGCAGGTAACGCATGTGCGCAAGCGTCTCCCCGTAGGCGAGCAGTGTGTTCCAGCCTTCGAGCTTGCGGGCGCCGAAGAGCGCACCGACCACCTCCGCGGTGCCGCGCGGCTCGCGCGCGAAGTCGCTGAGTTTGGCGAGCCTTTGCTGATGACCTGCCTGCACCTGTGCGGCACGCGTGGCGGCACCGCGAAACGGGGCGCCGTGCGCGGGCAGCACGATCGTCTGCGGCGGCAGGCGCGCAAGCTTCCTGAGTGAGGCGAGAAAGTCTCCCAGCGGATCCTCGGAGGCGGCCCCGGGATAGAGACTGACGTTGCTCGAGATCGCCGGCAGCAGCTGGTCGCCGCTGATGAGCAGCTCGGCGTCCCGCCAGTACAGGCACACGTGCCCCTCGGCGTGCCCGAAGTGCAGGGACGCCTGCCAGGGGTCGCGCAGCTCGCCGATGCGCTCGCCCTCGACGATGGCGGCGGTCTCGGCGGGAATACCGCTCAGGAGCTTCTCGAACGAGCCGGCGCCGCGCGCGCGCGCCACGAGCGCCTCGAAGTCCACGCCCCACTCGCGCCGATACGCGGCCAGGTCGGCGGCGCTCCCACCGACCGTGCCACTGCTGGAACGCAGCGCCGCGGCCCGTGTGGGCGCGCTCATGCGCACCGGTATCTCGAAGCGTGCCGCCAGGGCTGCGGCCATGCCGAAGTGATCCGGGTGGTGGTGCGTGACGAGGATGGCTTCGAGCTCATCCGCGAGGTGCTCACTGTGCGCCAGCGCTTCCCAGGCCGCGTGGGTCTCGGGCTGATTCAAGCCCGTGTCGATCAGCACCCGCCCGCTCTTCCCGGGAGCGAGCCACACGTTGATGTGCTGCAGGGGCCCGGGCACCGGCAGCCGGATCCAGCGCAGCTCATTGGGCAGTGCCACCGCGGCGCCGAGCGGCGGGGGCTGCCAGGGCAGCAGTTCCAGGGTCACTGCGGCGCAGCCCGGCGGCGTGGGCCGCGCGGCGCGGGTACCGCGATGAGCTCGCCCAATACGGCCGCTGCCGCATCCAGGCGCCGCCGCAGCGGGTAGCGGCGTCCCACGCGCCAGGCGTGCAGGATTCCTGCGTAACTTCCGCCCACGACGTCGGCGAGCACCGCCGTCGGCACGTCGCGCCGTACGTTACCCTCGCGTCGCCCGGCATCGAGCACGCGCGTGAACGCCCGATGGGTGCGCGCGGTGCGCGCCCCCGAATCAGGCGCCGCGCCGAAGGTGGTCTCGGAGGCACCGATCAGCACGCGCGAGAGCTCCGGCGTCTCCTCCACCTTGGCCGCGGTCCAGCTGAACAGCGCCGCCAGGCGCTGCGCAGCGGTCGCCGGATGATCGAACTGGGCGTCCATGATGTGCAGGAAGCGCGCCTCCATCTCGTGCACCAGTGCCGCCAGCAGCGCCTGTTTGGAAGGAAAGTAGTTGAAGGCGGTGGCGCGCGACACCTGCGCAATCCTGGCGATGTCGTCGACCGTGGTGGCGCTGACCCCGTGGCGCGCAAACAGGCTACGCGCCGCCGCGAGCAGTCCTGCGCGCACCCGCGCCTTGCCGTCGGCACGGCGCGAAACCGGCCGCGGGGGACTCAAGCCGACGGCTGCAGGCACGGAACTCATCGTCAGCCCCCCCGCGGTTCTTTCGGCAGCCCCAGGGCGCGTTCGGCAATGATGTTGCGCTGGATCTGGTTCGTGCCGCCGTAGATCGTGTCCGCGCGCGATCCCATGAACAGCCCCGGCAGCACGTCCCATTCGTAGGGCGCTGCACGGGCAATCTCGCCCCTGGGTCCGAGAACGTCCAGCGCCAGCTCGCCGAGCTTCTTGCGCCAGCTGGCCCAGAAGATCTTGTAGGTGTAGGCCTCGTTCGAGAGCCGCCCGGCCTCGGCCTGCGACAGCATGCGCAGCGCGCTGTAGCGCATCAGCTTGAGGCCGATGTGCGCGTGCGCGAGGCGCTGGCGAATCAGCGGATCGCCGAGCAGTCCGTTGTGCCGTGCGGCCGCGATGATCGCATCGAGTTCGTTGCGGAAACCCATCTGCTGACCGAGCGTGGAGACGCCGCGCTCGAATGCGAGCGTCCCCATCGCGACGCGCCAGCCGTCCCCGACCGCCCCGACGACGTTGTCGGCGGCCGTGCGCGCATCCACGAAGAAGGTCTCGTTGAATTCCGCCTCACCGGTCATCTGGCGGATCGGGCGCACGGTCACACCGCTTTGGCGCATCGGCACGAGCAGGTAAGTGAGCCCGCGGTGACCGCGCGACCCCTCCTCCGTACGGCAAAGCACAAAGGCCCAATCGGCGAACTGCGCGAGCGAGGTCCAGATCTTCTGCCCGTTGAGCACCCACTCCTTCCCACCGGGGCTGAGCACGGCACGCGTGCGCACGTTTGCAAGATCAGAGCCGGCGTTGGGTTCGCTGTAGCCCTGGCACCAGAACTCCTCGCCGCGGGCAATCGGCGGCAGAAAGCGGGCCTTCTGCGCGGCCGTGCCGAAAGTGAGGATCGTGGGGCCGGCCAGCTCGATCCCCATGTGACCGATGCGTCCGGGCGCCCCGGCGCGGGCGTATTCCTCGGCGAAGATCACCTGCTCGGCGAGCGTCGCGTCGCGGCCGCCGTACTCCGCGGGCCAGCCGATGCAGCTGAAGCGGGCGGCGCCCAGGGCGCGCTCCCACAGCATGCGGCGCTCGAGCATCGCGCTGAGACTCGTGATGCCGCGCAGGTCGCGGAACGGACCACTCATCTGGCCCTCAAGCCAGGCCGCCGCCTCGTCTCTGAAGCGCTCCTCGGCGGCGGTGAATCCCAGTTTCATCTGCGCTCCTCAGAACAGCGGCGCCGCCGCCTCCCCGAGTCCCAGCGCACGCAGCAGCTGCTCGCGCTGCCAGGCGGGGCTGCCCAGCAGGGTCGCACTCGCCCGCGCACGCTTGAAGTACAGGTGCGCATCGTGCTCCCAGGTGTAGCCGACGCCACCGTGCAGCTGAATGGCACTCGCGGCGCAGTCATAGAAGGCATCACAGCAGTAGCTCTTGGCGATGGCGGCGGCTTCTGCCAGCTGCGCCCCGTCCTCGTCCGCGACGCTTGCCGCGTACCACGCGGCTGACTTGGCCGCCTCGACCTGCACCATCATGTCCGCCAGGCGGTGCTTGAGCGCCTGGAAGCTGCCGATCGGGCGGCCGAACTGCACGCGCTGCTTCACGTACTCCGTCGTCATCTCGAGAATCTGCTCGGCCCCGCCGACCGTCTCGGCCGCGAGCGCGATGCGCGCCAGATCCAGTCCGCGCGCGACGAACCCCCCCGCCCCGCCGGGCTCCCCGAGCAGCTGTTCGGGCGCCACCGCGACGGCGTCAAATGTCACGCGTGCCATCGGGCGGGTGAGATCGAGCATGACTCGCGCAGTGACCGTGATGCCCGCCGTCTGCACGGGAACGACCGCCACGCTCAGCGCCGCGTTGTCCGCGTCATGCGCAAGCACCAGCAGCCACTCGGCGCCCTCGGCATGGATCACGAAGTCGCTCGTGCCGGTGAGGACGTACGACCCCTGGCGCACCGTGAGGGTGACGGCCGTACCTTCCGGCGGCGGCCGCCCGTCCTCGCCCGCGAGCGCGCACGCGAGACGCAGCCGACCGGCGGCGATCTGCTGCAGCAGCGCACTGCGCTGCGCGTTCGGCGGCGCCGCACGGATGATGGCCGCGCCGAGAGCCGCCGTGGCAAAAAACGGCGATGCCAGCAGACGCCGCCCCTGCTCCTCCTGCAGCAGGCACAGCTCCACCCAGCCGAGCCCGGCGCCGCCACAATCCTCCGGGATCGCGAGCGCGCACCAGCCGAGCTCGCCGGAGATCTGCTGCCACAACTGGGCGTCGTAACCACCGGGGGCGCGCATGGCCGCGCGCAGGCGCGCCGAGTCGTAACCGGCGAGCAGCGCGCGCGCGCTGGCACGGATCATCTGCTGTTCTTCGCTGTGAATGAACTGCATCTGATGGCCTTCAGGAGCGGGCGCGGCGCTCCATGCGCCTGGCGCGCATGACCTTGGGAGCACTCCCGCGGTGCCACTCGGCGTAGAACTGGCTGAAGAAATCCCGGAATGCCGGTATCGGCCCGTCACCATCGCACAGCAGCGGCCGGTCGATGTGGTGCTGGCGGTCCCACACGACCTTGTCCTGGTCGAGCTGCCGGCAGATGTCCTTGATGATGGCGCGCGCCACGCCGGCGCGCGGACCCTCCCGGTCCGCACGCTGCTGTGTGAACGCGAAGCGCAGGTGCACCGTGTCCTTCTCCACCGGCGTGCAGCCGGTGACGAGCAGCGTCTCGCAGATTCCGGTAAAGCGCGTCCATGGCTGACCGGGCCCGACGACACCGGCGGTAATCTCCCCATCGACGGTACCGCGCGGGGTCTCCATCTTGGCCTTCACGCTCGTCTGGCGCCGGTGCCCGTCCATGCTGACCACCCAATCCGGGTAGGACGCCGTACCGTGGATGTAGCGAAAGTGCGCCACATCGACGCCGTTCTCCGCCATGGTCTGCAGCGGACAGTACACGAGCCATTCGTGCTTCTCGTACTCGGTCCACTCCGGACTCAGGGTTTCAGGGAAATCCTCCACCGCCCACAGCGGCTCGATTGCATCCGGGTGGTACCACGCCCAGACGAAGCGGTTCTTTTCCTCCATCGGCCAGTGTCGCACGCACTCGCGCCGAGCCTGCGGTGGGATCACCTTGGCGTAGGGAATCTCGCGCACGGCACCGGCGCCGTCGTAGCGCCAGGAATGGAACGGGCACTCCAGGTAGTCCCCGTGCACGCGTCCGCCGAAGGCCATGTTCGCGCCGAGATGGCGGCAGTACGCATCGAGCATCCGCGGTGCGCCGTCGGCGCCGCGCCACAGCGCCAGATCGCGTCCGAAATAGCGCACCGCCTTCACCTGCCCCCGCGCGAGTTCATCGCTGTAGCAGATGGCGAACCAGCCGAACGGCAGCGGCAGGTCGATGCCGCGCTCGGCGGCGCCGGGCCTTTCGGGAAACGGGGCCGTGCGCCAGCGCAGCAGCTCTTCCCCCTGAAGGCCCGCCAGATACTCGCGCGTGGCGACGGGATTGGAAAGTCCGCCACCCTCTGCCCGTACGTTCATTGCCGGTGCTCCTGCTGCCTCACGTGCCGATGCCAAATACGCGACGAGCGTTGCCTGAGAGAAATGCCGGCCAGACCTCGTCCTTGAAGGGCACCTCCGGAAGTTCGCGGAAGATGCGCTCGAGCGAGAGGCCCATCGGATAGTAGCCGGCGTACATGATCTTGTGCGCCCCGCGGGTGTTGGCGTAATCGATGATCGCCTGCGGATAGTGCTTGGGCGCAAATGCGCTGGTGGAGTAATAGAGGTTCGGGTACTTCAGCATCAGCTTCACCGCGAGCGCCTCCCACGGCTCCGCCCCGTGGCGCATGACGAACTTCAGCTCCGGAAAGAACCAGCACACTTCATCCACGAGCTCGAGCTTCTGCGCATACATGGGCACCCGCGGCCCGGGCACGCCGACGTTCACGAGAATCGGCAGGCCCAGTTCGACGCAGGTCGCATAGAGCGGGTACATCTTCTTGTCGTTGATCGGCACCTGCGGATTGAGCCCGCAGGGAAAGACACTCACCGACTTGATACCGAACTCGCCGTGCAGACGCCGCACGCGGCGGATCTCCTCCATGCCCAGGTTCGGATTTGCCGGGTAGTCGAAGATGAAGCGTCGCGCGAACTCGCGCCGTGCCGCCGCAGCCGCTTCCGACCCTTCGAAACAGCCCACCAGCGCCACGTCGATCCCGTAAAGGTCCATCTGCTCGACGAGAAAGCGCACGTAGTCCTGGCTCGCAGCGAGGCGCGGGATGTCCTTGAACAGGTACTGTGCGGGCATCTTGAACTGCTCGCGGCTCTCGGCATCCATCAGCAGCGGGGCGAACTGGCGATACCACTCCTGGTTCGTCTCACTCACCGGGATGCCCATCATGAGGTCGACGATCTTTACATCTCGCGGCATCGCCATCGTTCAGCTCCCCGACAGGCGCGCACGCACCTGCTCCTTCATCAGCTTGCCGCTCGCGCTGCGCTCGAGCGGGCCGGCGTCGAAGCGCCATTCCAGGGGAACCTTGTAGGACGCCAGCCGCGCAGCACAGAAGTCGCGCAGCTGCGCCGCGTCGAGTTCAGCACCCCCCCGCGCCACCACGACGGCGAGCAGCTTCTCTCCCAGACGCGCATCCGGCACGCCGAAGGTCGCGGCCTCGCGAACGTGCGGGTGCTGGGTGAGCACGCGCTCAACCTCCGCACAGTAGATGTTCTCCCCGGCGCTGATGATCATGTCGGTCTTGCGCGAGAGGATGTGCAGATAGCCCGTCCCGTCGAGGTAGCCGATGTCGCCGGTGTGCAGCCAGCCGCCGCGGAAGATTTCGGCATCCGCCTCGGGGCGCTCGAAGTACCCGCTCATGTTCTGTGCGCTGCGCACGCAGATCTCACCCGCCTGGCCCGGCGGCAGCTCCTGATCAAGCTCATCCACGATGCGGATCGTGGCGGTGGCGAGCGGCCGGCCCCCGCTGCCCGGGTTCTGCAGGAACTCCTCACCCAGCGCGAGTGAAACCATGCCATTGGTCTCGGTCATGCCATAGCCGGTACCAAGCAGAGCGCGCGGAAAGCGCGCATGGATCGCCTGCAGCAGGTTCTCCGGCAGCGCCTGGCCGCCGGTGCCGAGGCTGACGAGCGATGTGGTGTCAAAGCGCTCCAGGTCCGGCGCCTGCAGCAGGTCCCAGAGCATCGTGGGCACCGCGGGGAGCGCCGTGACACGCTCGGCCTGCACCAGCTCGAGCGCCTGCGTCACATTCCAGCGCGGCAGAAACACGATCTTGCCGCCGCGCGCCAGCGAGGTGAGGAACACTGACAGGCAGCCGCTGGTGTGGAATAGCGGGAACACGAGCAGGGTGCAGGGCTGCGGGGCGTTACGTGCCAGGGTCGCGAGGTCGACACCGAGCTGCGCGGCCATGCGCGCGCCGACAAGCGCACCGCTGAGCTGGTTGGCCATGAGCGCGGTGAGCACCCCGATGTGGTTCAGGACCGCCCCCTTGGGCTGCCCGGTGGTGCCGGAGGTGAACATGATGAGCGCCGGATCCTCCGGCGCGCACTCGGTCACCGGCAATGCCGGCGCGGCTGCGCCCGGATGCACGAGCGCCGCAAAGCTCGCCCAGTGCCTGAGCGGCGCGGGCGCCTCGCCCACCACGATGCCGTCGATAGCCGAAGCGCCCCGCGCGCCGGAGAGCAACTCGGCGCAGCGCTCGTCCGCGATGACGAAGCGGCAGCGCGTGTACTCGAGGCTGAAGGCAAGTTCCGCGGCAGCGCCACGGCTGTTGGCGAGCACCGGAACCGCCCCGAGTGAGCTGATCGCAATGAACGCCACGAGCCACTCCGGGCGATTGCGCATCACGATGGCGACGTGCGCACCGCGCCGGATGCCGCGGTCCGACAGGTGCGCAGCCAGCCGCGCGGCCTGCGAGAAAATCTCCCCGTACGTGAGGCGCACCCCCGCCATCACCGCGAGTGGGCGCTCGTCGTGGGCGCGCGCGGCCACGTACAACTGTGCCAGGGAACTTGGCGCGTTGCGGAATACCTGGCACGGTTGCCCGCGCACGAGTGCTTGCATCAGCTCAAAGGGCTGGCCCGCCGCGGTAAGGGCGGCAACGCTGGGAGGCGTGAAACCTGGGTCGCCGGGCGCCATTGCCGCCGCTCTCAAGAAAGATGGACTCGAGTATAAATATTTAACCCGCGTGCGCACAATAGCGCCGGCAGGAGCCCCTGGCGCGCATCGCCAAACCTCGACGGCGGTGCCGGGTGCGATGCCCGTTGACTCCCTGAAGCGGACGGTGCCGCCGGGCGCCTCGCTGCACTATAGTCGCCGAACCAAAGGCCGGAGATTGCCATGCGCTTCACCCTACAGCTGGGCTTTGCTCGCTACCCGGACTATCAGCAGATCGCCCGCACGGCCGAGGAGGCCGGCTTCAGTTCCATCGGCATGCCCGACAGCTTCTTCTTCCCGCGCCGCACCGAATCGGAGTACCCCTACGCGGACACGTCCATGATCCGCGGTTACATCGAGGCGATGCCATTCATCGAGCCGCTGGTGGCGATGAGCTGGATGGCGGCGGTCACCTCGAAGATTCGCCTCTATCCGAGCGTGCTCAAGGTTCCGACTCGCCAGCCACTGGTGCTCGCCAAGGCGCTCTCCTCCCTCGCCGTGCTGTGCGGTGAACGCATTCTGCTCGGGGCCGGCCTGAGCCCCTGGAAGGAGGACTTCAGCTATAACGGCGTGAGGTTCGAGAAGCGCGGCCAGCTCATGGACGAGTGCATCGCGATCCTGCGCGGCGCGATG
>DATIXW010000257.1:0-2308 GCA_035518135.1 Steroidobacteraceae bacterium | reverse complement strand
CGCTCACCACGCTGCTGCTCGCGGTTTCCGGCCCGCTGCTCTCGGGCGGCTGCTCGCAGCAGAGCGCACAGCCCTCGGCCGAGGAGCGCTTCCGCGCGGTCTACGAGGCCGAGTGGCGCTGGCGCAAGGAGCAGTGGCCGGGGGGCGAGGACCGCGCCGAGCCGGTCGCCGATCACCTGCCGAAGGAGGACCCCGCCACGCAGCAGCAGCGGCGCGCGTACTGGGAGAAGACGCTGGGCCAGGTGGATGCCATCCCGCGCGCGCAGCTCTCGGCCGAGAGCCAGGTGAACTACGACATCTATCGCGCGCAGCTTCAGGTGCTGCTCGACAACCAGCGCTTCCGCGATTTCGAGATGCCGGCCAACTCCGATACCACCTTCTGGACCGACCTGGGCTACACGGCACGGCGGCCGTTCCGCACCGCCAGCGACTACGAGCACTGGATCGCGCAGATGCGCGACGTGCCGCGCTACTTCCACGAGCAGATGGAGGAGATGCGTGCGGGGATGAAGCGCGGCTTCACGCCGCCGCGGGTCACCATGGAGGGGCGCGACGGCTCGATCACGGCGGTGACGCAGGCGACTCCCGAGGCGAGCCTCTTCTACACCCCGTTCAAGGAGATGCAGGGAATCCCCGAGGCGAAGCGCGCGGCGCTGCGTGCGCAGGCGCTGGATGTCATCAGGACCGTCGTGCAGCCGGCGTACGTGGAGCTGCTCGGCTTCATGCGCAACGAATACCTGCCGGGAATGCGCACCACGCTCGCCGCCGAGGCGCTGCCCGATGGCAAGCAGTACTACCGCGCCAAGATCCGCGAGTTCACCACGCTCGACACCGACCCGAAGGAGATCCACGCGTTCGGTGAGACGGAGGTCGCACGTCTGCACCAGGCGATGATCGAGCAGATGCACGCCACCGGCTTCAAGGGCGAGTTCCCCGCATTCCTGCATTTCCTGCGCACCGATCCGCGCTTCTACGCCAAGACGCCGCAGGAGCTGCTGCAGAGAGCTGCGTGGATCGCCAAGGTGTTCGACGGCAAGGCCTCCAGCTACTTCGGCTACCTGCCGCGGGCGCGCTTCACCATCAAGCCGGTGCCCGATGACCTCGCGCCCTTCTACACCGCCGGGCGCGGCGGGCCGGGCGTGTATCTTCTCAACACCTACGATCTGCCGAGCCGCCCGCTCTACAACCTCGCGGCCCTCACCCTGCACGAGTCGGCACCCGGGCATGCCTTTCAGATTCCGATCGCGATGGAGCAGAAGAACCAGCCGGAGTTCCGCCGCCTGAGCTACATCTCCGCCTACGGCGAGGGTTGGGCGCTCTACTGCGAGCGGCTCGGGGACGAGATGGGCATGTACGAGACGCCCTACGACCGCTTCGGCATGCTCGGCTACCAGATCTGGCGCGCCGCCCGCCTGGTGGTCGACACGGGCGTGCACTCGATGGGCTGGACGCGCGAGCAGGCCATCGACTACCTCAGGCAGTACACCGCACTCCCCGAGCGCGAGATCGGCACCGAGGTGGATCGCTACATCGCCTGGCCGGGCCAGGCACTGTCCTACTACCTCGGCGAGCGCACCATCGTCGAGGGGCGCGAGAAGGCGCAGCAGGCGCTCGGCGAGAAATTCAACATCCGCGCTTTCCATGATGCGGTGCTCGAGCTCGGCTCGGTGCCCCTGCCGGTGCTCAAGGACCACATCGACCGCTTCATCGCGGGCGGCGGCAAGGGCCCCTACCCCGACATGGAGTAGGGCGCCCGCCGGTGTACCATGGCCCGCGCCTCATCGGGGCGAAACAGAAGAAACCGACTCGACCAGGAGGAAGCAGCACATGAAACGTACGACATGGTGGATAACGGTGGGCGCGGCACTCGCGGTGCTGGCCGGTCAGGCGGCGTTCGCCCAGGCGGCGGGCACGAGCACGGCGCCGGCGGCCAAGCCCGCCAACAGCCAGCAGGAGAAGATGAAGACCTGTAACGCGGACGCGACCTCCAAGGGACTGAAGGGGGCCGATCGCAAGACCTACATGAAGAGCTGCCTGTCGGATCAGCCGGCGGCGCCCGCCAAGACCAACAGTCAGCAGGAGAAGATGAAGAGCTGCAACGCGGACGCGACCTCCAAGGGACTGAAGGGCACCGATCGCAAGAGCTTCATGAGCAGCTGCCTCAAGGGCTCGGGCTCCGCCGCGGCCAAGTGATGCGCGCTCGGGGCTTCGCCGCCGGCGCGCGCGCCCGCGCGCTCCAGCGGTGAGCGGCGCGGCGCCGCACGAGACGAGGGGCGGCTGCGATTGCCGCGCCGTGCGCTACGCCATG
>DATIXW010000256.1:0-8604 GCA_035518135.1 Steroidobacteraceae bacterium | reverse complement strand
CCTCGGCGATCTGGTACAGATACTGCCCGTCGAAGGCCGTTCCGGCGTGCGCGGCAACCTCGATCGAACGCAGCGTCTTTCCGCTGTGCGGATCGAGGGCCTTCAGCGTGTCTCCGGCTGCGAACCAGACCTGCTGCCCGTCATAGGTGACACCATGCACGTGGTCGACACCGGGGACGGGTCCATATTCACGGACGATTTCGGCGGCTGATCGCTTCATGACGCAATCCTAATCACTCTGCAGAGGTGCGGGGAGTAACAAAGTCGTCGTGAATCCTGGCAGGGGCGGCGTTACCCACCGCCGTGCGCGGCCGAGCCCCAGCGCCTGCACCCTGCCTGCTGCCGCGAGCGACTCGAGCGCCCGCTGCACGGTGCGTGCACTGGTACCGAGGGCAAGCGCCAGGGCTGAGCTCGACCACGACTCACCATCGGCCAGCAGCGCGAGCACCGCGGCGTGCTTATCCTCGACCAGCCGCGCTAGCACGATGATCTTTGGTGCGCGCCGCGGTGACATCGCAAACCCTTGCCGCGTTGCAACCACCTCTGCCAGCGGTCGAAGCACGCTACGCAGCCGACCGACCTCGACCCGCAGCCGCGCGCGATAGGTTTCATCGACGTGTTTGCCGCGAAAGGCCCGCGCCACGAGGTGCTCCCTCGGCACATCACCCGGCCACGCTTCCGCGAGCAGCCGTGCGAGCGTGAACAAGACCGGACGCGTGGCGAGTTCGATCACCGCGGCTGCTTCGCGAACGACGAACCGACATGCATCCACGATCAGTGTTCTCGAGCGCAGCAACGCTTCAACCTCCTTGAGACGCAGCTCGCGCCCGGCACCGCGCGCGATCAGGCGCGCGGCAGGTGCTGTCAGGACGAGTGACGCGGCCTCAACTTCCGCTGTTAGCGCGGGGATGTCCGCCTCGCGCGCGGCGCGCGCCGCCCGGGTGAATGCGCGCCGCGCCCTCGTTGCCTGGACGCGTCGTACCGCGATCCCCGCAATGATCAGCTCGTGGACGGCCTTCAGGGGCGGAGGTAGGGTCCTGAGGTTGCGCAGTCCGAGCAGATGTTCGGCTTCCTCCAGACGACCGATCAGCAGCAGGCGCCGGATTTCGACGTATCGCGCATGGGCCGCGTTCACCCGGTCACCGTGCTCTTCGAGGACGACGCGCGCCGCATCAAGTGACTTCGAGGACCAGTGCAGGTCGCGGGAGGCGAGCGCAATCTCGGCCTCGGCGACGACGCATCGGGCGCGAGACCAAGGCTCGCGCGGGCCGTAGGCCCGCGCCGCCCGGCGCAGGAGCGCTCTCGCGCGGACGAGATCTCCGAGTTGCGCCATTGCAGTACCTCGAAGCGCGAGAGCGGGCGGGTCTTCCCGCAGGGCAATGCGCTTCAGGGCGCCCAGGGGGTCCCCGATCGCCAGCGCGCGCGCTGCGGCCGTGATCAGCGAGTCCACCGAAATCCCGTCACGCTTGTCACTCCCGGTCCTCAGAACCCGGCGCGTAATCTAGCGCATCAGCGATCACCAGCCGGAGATGAGCGATGAGTACCCATAGAACTGCATCCCGTAAGGAGTGGCTGGCCGAGCGCCTCAGGCTGCTCGAGGCGGAAAAGGACCTGACGCGGCGCAGCGATGAGCTGGCGCAGCGGCGGCAGTCCTTGCCGTGGGTCCGCATCGAGAAGCGATATCGGTTCGACACGGACGCAGGCAGTGCCTCGCTCGCAGACCTCTTTCGGGGGCGTTCACAGCTGCTCGTCTATCACTTCATGTTCGGGCCCGACTATACCGCCGGCTGTCCGTCCTGCTCGATGATCGCGGATGGCTTTGACGGGTTCGCAGTGCATTTGGCCCAGCATGACGTCATGTTGTGGGCAGTGTCGCGCGCGCCGCTTGTGAAGCTGCAGTCCTACAGGCAGCGGATGGGGTGGACGTTTCCCTGGGCGTCCTCGTTCGGCAGCGACTTCAATGCGGACTTTGGGATCTCATTCAGCGAGCAGGAGCAACGTGCGGGCACCATCGAGTACAACTACCGCCGTGGCAGCCAGGCAATGGATGCTAAGAGCGCACCGGAGCCGGTTCGTCAGTTTGCTGACATGTGCGGGACCGATGCTCCCACCTACACGCGCGATCGCCCCGGAATGAGCGCGTTTGTTCTCGAGGACGGGGTCATCTATCACACCTACTCGACGTATGCGCGTGGCCTCGATGCTCTCTGGGGCGCCTACCAGTGGCTCGACCGGGCACCGATGGGCCGCAACGAGGCGGGCATCTGGTGGCGCCGCCACGACGAGTACTGAGGCGCCTATCCATGTGCCCCTTGTGTATCACCACCGCGGCACTGACGGCGGCCGGCGTTAGCTCTGGCGCCGGCGTTATCGCCGTCGCGGCGAGCAGATGGCGGACGCTCCTGCGTTGGTGTTGCGGCTGCCGGCGACGATGACGAGGAGTCGAGTTGGGCCTGCGGGCCTGACGGGACGTGCGCCACGCCGACATGTTGGCCGCCGCCTTAAAGGTACCGGTGAAACTGATGAGTTTCCTGGTGATATGCCCCCGAAAGCGCGGCGTAGCGGGTCACCAGGAGGCAGAAATCAAGTATGTGCCTGGATCATGAGCATCCCGCGCGGTCCCGGCATGCAGCGGCAGCGCAGACCGGCAGCTTCGGCCGCCGCTCGCACGTGTTCGGGCGATAAGCGCAGCTTCTCGTAGCTGCTCACCCTCATGGACCACCCGTCGGGCCCGTTCTCATGAACAATGTCATGTACGAGGACATGTTCCGGCTTCTGTTCCAGAAAGCAGGTGTGGATCCGCTGCGAGTCGCTGCGAACAGGGATGAAGCGCTTGTCGCCGAGCGGAAGCTCGCGGTAGTCACGAAAGGTCGCCACGAACCTCCCCCCTGGGCGAAGCGATGAGGCGATGGCGCGAAACAGTCGCCCGACCTCCTCGCTACTCTGTAGGTGCGTGAGCGTATCTCCCATGCAAAGGATCAGATCAGCAGGTCCCGAGAGGTGCGTCGCGAAGTCCCGGAGATCGGCCTCCACCGCCGTCACGTCCAGGCCTGCACAGTGCCCTCGGAGTTGTTCGAGCAGATAGCAGGATGTATCGATGGCCAGGACCCGGAACCCCGCGCGGGCGAGCGGGACGCAGTGCATGCCGAAGCCGGCGCCGAGGTCCACGGCGTACCCGCGTGTATCCAGAAATTCCGCTACATCGGCGGCCCCGAGCGACAGCGCATGCTCGAGGCCGCCGGCCATCCACAGGTAGATTGGAGCAAGGTGGCTTTCGTAGTGCTTTAGTACCGAGGTCATGACCGCTCTTGATGTTCTCGGGATGCCATTTCAGAGCCGCCCCAGTAGACAGCCGGGATTCTGTGCAAGATCGCCTGCCATTCAGAATCGGCCGGCTGCTACCGTGCCTTAACTGCGCTCGTCACCGTCCTTACCGTTCGATGACGACCTCCAAATAGGCGCTCGGCACCACCAGGGTATCGTCACCGGAGCGGTTATGGCGCGCAAGGAGCTCGAGCAGGTCGCGAGTCAGGCTCTGTTGCTGCGCGGCATCGAGCGCGCCGTACGTCTTGTTGATCGGTCCGTAAAAGCTGCGAAACACGTCGAGCCAGTGCTGCGGCGAGCGATACCTGAAGTTGAAGTCGCGGCTGCTCGCACGAATCGACCGGACGTCATTCCCGAACAGCTCCTGCAATCTCAGCTGCGTGCCCCACAGTGCCGGCGACTTGACGCCAGGCGCCGGGGGGACGTACCTGCCGATCGTCTTGAAGACTTGCCCGATGAAGCTCTCGGGGGTCCAGTTGGCCAGTCCGATACGACCGCCTCTCTTGCAGACGCGGAGGAGTTCACTTGCCGCCTGCTCCTGCTGGGGGGTAAACATCACGCCGAAAGTCGACAGCACCGCGTCGAAGGAGGCGTCCGCGAAAGGCAGCGCTTCGGCGTCAGCCTCCTGAAACGTAATCGCGTGGCCCTCCGCCAGCGCGCGGGCGCGACCGGCATCGAGCAACGATCCGACATAGTCGGTGGAAACGACATCGCACCAGCGCCGAGCGGCCGCAAGCGTGGCATTCCCGTTGCCGGCGGCAACGTCCAGGACACGCGTGCCGGGACGCAAATCGAGTGATTCGCACAGCGTTTCGCCCACGATCTGGAGCGTCGTGCCGACCACGGCATAGTTGCCGGTGGACCAGGCGGCTTGCTGGCGGGTTTTTACCGCGCACAGGTCGGTGACGGGGGAGGTCTTGGAGAGGACAGCGGACATGAATGACTCCTGGGGGTGATTCGTGGCGGCCTGAGAAAGGCTCGGCCGTATGGGTTGCCAGTATCTTTTTCATTAGAATCCATGTCCTATCCGGAACTCCGCCGTTATTGACCGAAGCTCCATGGATGCCCTGTCGGACGTTCTCAAATCGGTGCACCTGGAAGGCGCCGTGTACATCAACGCGGAATTCACGGCGCCGTGGTGCGTGAGCGCGAAGTTCGGTCTGTCATCTATCCAGGCCCGGCTGGCCGGCGCGGATCATGTGCTGTTTTTCCACTACCTCACTGAAGGTTGCTGCAAGGTAAAGCTTGACGACAGCACTGACGCGCTCGAGGCGGCCGCCGGCGATCTGATCCTGTTTCTCCATGAAGACCGGCACCTGTTGGGCAGCGACCTGCGGCTGGTGCCGGTCGAGACGGCACGCCTGATAAAAGCCGATGACGCAATCCAGGGTGACATGATTCAGCTACGACACGGTGGCGGCGGGGCAACGACCCGCTTCGTGTGTGGGTATCTCGCCTGCAGTCAGAGCTTGTCGCGGCCGTTGTTGGGAGCGCTTCCGCGGGTTCTGCGTATTGCGGTCGGGGACGGACAGGCGGGCACGCTGCTACGCGAGCTGCTGCGGACAGGCGTCCGCGAATCGCTCTCGGCTCGGCCCGGGGCCGAATCCGTTCTGGCCAAGCTGTCGGAGCTAATGTTTGTTGAGGCCATGCGCCGTTACGTGGAAAGTCTGCCGCCGCAGGGCAGGGGCTGGCTCGCCGGTGTGCGCGATCCGCAGATCGGTCGCACACTGGCACTGCTGCACCGCGACCCGACGGCGGCTTGGACCGTGGATGCCTTGGCCCGGCGCGTTTCGCTCTCGCGCTCCGCGCTGGCTGAACGCTTCACGACGCTGGTCGGCGAACCTCCGATGAAATATCTGAAGCGCTGGCGATTGGCATTGGCCGCACAGGCCTTGCGACGCAAAAACGTAACCATAGGGTCCGTTGCCGAAGACAGCGGCTACGAATCCGAGGCGGCATTCAATCGTGCCTTTAAGATTGAATTCGGTCTGCCGCCCGCGACCTGGCGGCGACATTCCGCCCGTACGGCGGCTGAGGCTTGAGCGACCGCGGCGCTGGAGAGGTGCGGCGAGCGCAGCAGCGCGAAGCCACGGTCTGAACGTCCAGCGACCCGCGCGAGCGTGTATTGTTGAACAATCGCCCGACTCGTTCCACGCGGGGCCACAGCGGAAACACGGTGCCGAATTCACCTGCCGGAGCGCAGCCGATCCTTCGCTGGACGGAGAACCAGGAAGCGCGCACGGCGCGCTGGCTCTCCGAAAGCGCTGCGCCGCCGGTGAAGCGTGTGACGGTCATCGGGGACGAGACGCCCGCGGATGAAGCATACGGACTGGCCTGCCAGGGCACCGCGCTCCTGTGGCGCGGCGATTTTCAGAACGCGCGCCAGATGCTGCGTGCCCTGGCACATCGTGCCGACCGCAGGTCCCGCAAGCACAAGAACGTGCGCGCGTCCCCGACATCAGCTGCCGATGCCTTTCATCGCTACCGGCAGGCGCAGTCGCAGCGGGCGCGCACGCTCAACGCGCTGCTCGTGCCGCTCGAGGAGAACTACGTCATTCCGTTGCGGCGTGCGCCGGATGTGCGACAGGCGTGCTTGGAGGCGTGGGGCCCCTCTGTCGAGCCTGCAGTCACGTCCTTGCGCGGGTTGCTCGGCGTCATCGGCGCGTACGAGTGGCGCACCAAAGGCATCGCGATTGAGGCGGTCGGCGGCCGGATCCACCCTGACTATGGCGTGTTCGCGCCGATTCGCTCGGAATACGTTGACCTGGTCGCTGCTGCGGCTCTGCCCACTGCCTGTGCCTCATCCAGCGTGGCGTTCGATATCGGCACCGGCACGGGGGTGCTCGCCGCCGTGCTCGCGCGGCGGGGTATCCAGCGCGTTATCGCCACCGATCTCGATCCGCGCGCGGTCGCCTGCGCGCGCGCGAACCTCGAACGGCACGGCTTACTGCGGCAGGTCGAGGTGGTGGAGGCGGATCTTTTTCCGCAAGGGCGCGCCGCACTCGTGGTCTGCAATCCGCCCTGGGTTCCCGCGCGCCCCAGCTCGCCGCTCGAGCGCGGGATCTACGACCTCGAAAGCAGCATGCTGCGTGGATTTGTGAATGGGTTGCCCGCACACCTGGAAGCGGGGGGCGAGGGCTGGCTGATTCTTTCGGACCTCGCGGAGCATTTGGCCCTGCGCACGAGAGAGGAGTTGCTGGCGATCTTCGACGCCGCGGGTCTGCAGGTGCTCGGCAAGAGCGCCGTGCGTCCGAAGCACCCCCGCGTGTCCGAGATCACCGACCCGCTGCACGCGGCACGGGCGGCGGAAGTGACCGCGCTGTGGCGACTCGCAGTGCGCTGACGTTCAGGCCGGAGGAGTGCGGCGGACGCCGTGGCCTGCAGAATCCGCTTTAGCGCTCCCGAGGCGATGACGCGCCCGCAAGTCCCTTGCAGCCGTTGAGGAACAGATTGACGGCGTCGTCGGCCCAGGCATCGAGTTCTCGGGCCGTCATGGGGACGCCCAGGCCCATGATGCGACGCTGCGGCAGCGCCACGACCATATAAAGAAACTGCTCGGCCGCGAAGCTTCCTAGCTCGGGGGTCAGCGGCGAATCGGGAAGCTCGCGTGCGAGGAGATCGCCGATCATCGCCGTCGCCTGCTGGGCCCAGCCCTCCTCATGAACCGCACGAACCAGGTTGGGGAAGCGCGCGGACTCGGCCGTCACCAGGCGATGCAGTGCGATCGCCTGGGGCTCGAGCGCTGCGCGCAGGAGCAGCCCGGCGAGGCGGCGCAGGATCTGCCGCAGCGTGTTGCCCTCGAGGAGGGGCACTCCCGGGGGCGGACGGGCTTGCTCGATGATCCGATGAACGACGGCGGCAAACAGCGCCGCCTTGTCCTCGAAGCGGTGATAGAACGTGCGCTTCGAGATGCCGGCGCGCCGTGCCACCGCCTCGATGGACGTCGATCCGTAGCCCTCCGAGAGAAACAGTTCCGTCGCAACTTCGAGGATGCGATTCCGCAACTCAAGGGCGGCAGCGCGCGAGGGCCGTCCGCCATGGCGCGCCTTGCGCGGCGCTGCCCGGCGCTGCTTCTTACCAACCTCGATAGAGCGGCCTGCCCGGGGCACCATAGGAGCCAGAGTAACCGGGACGAGCCGCATAGTAACCACGCATGGGTGCGTAGTACCGCGGCGCCGGGGTCGCGTAAGCGGGCGCAGGGCGGTAGTAGCTGTGCGGCGGGGAGTAGTACGGCGGCGGTCGCGGGTAGTACACCGGCGGCTGCGGGTAGTAGGCCGGTGCTGCGGAGTAGGCGCCCGGTGCGCCGTAGTAGCCCGGCGACGGTGCGTATTGCGCCCGGGGTTGCAGGGCAGACACCGCGGCCGAGGCCACCGTCAGTGGCAGGGTGATGAGCGTCGCGACGGCGCCGATGACGTTTCCCACGATGCACGGACCGCCGTGGAAATGATCGTGGGCCGCCGCCGGCGTGATCGGCAGACACAGCAGGGTGAGGGTCGCGGCCGCGGAATAAACCGTCTGCTTGAGTGCCCTCATGGCCGGCTCCTTCTGGTGCATGACACGACGCCCTTGCGGGACCGTACTCTCCCTGAATCAGAAACGCAACGGTACCGTTGCGTAATGCCCTGACTTGACCTTGGGTGAAGGGGTCGATTGGAGGGTCCGGCGGCGCGCCCCCCGGGCACCTCCTGTAAGTCATCTGTGAGTCCCGCGTAAGCCAGCCGTAGCCGGGCGGCTGCGACAGTGGCCCCGTGCCGGAGCTGAAACCGCCCCCCTGGCACGGGAGGATGAGATGAGCACTTTCCCCCTGATCCCGGCAGCCCCTGCCGGCGAGCAAGCCGCGCAGCCCGCGCCGGGCATCGCCCGGCCGACGCTGGGCGAGCGCGTGCGCTTTGCCGCGCTCGTGCCGTTCGACTTCTTGCTGCAGGTCGCGTGCGTGCGCTTCGAGACCTTTCTTGCGCTCTTTGAGCGCCTGGCGCCGGCCTTCCTGGACTGGGCCGGGCGCTGGCGCGCGCGGCGCGCGTTCTACCGCGCGGCCCGCGAAGTGCCGGCCTACCGCGCGTTCCTCGCGGGCGCGGGATTTAAGGGCGGTGAGCCGCCGCAGACCGACAAGGAAAACTACGTGCGGCGCTACAGCACCGAGCAGCGCTGCGTGGGCGGCGCGCTGCCGGAGCGTGACGTGACGATCGATGAGTCCTCCGGCAGCACCGGCACCCCCTACAACTGGGTGCGCAGCGGGCGCGAGCGCCACCAGAGCCACATCTTCATCAGCTACTTTGCGCA
>DATIXW010000255.1:0-2539 GCA_035518135.1 Steroidobacteraceae bacterium | reverse complement strand
CCGCCGGCCGGTCGATCTTCTCCTGCTCCTCTTTCGACTGCAGCCGCTCCTGATCCGGCGGCGCGGGGCTGAGTGTCTGCAGCCATGGCCTCACCGATGCGTACTGCGCATAGAAACCGGTGAGGTCGGGCACCAGATCCTTCACCACCGGCATGTGCGGCAGCGGGTAGATGCGGATCTGGCTGCCGAGGTCCTCCATCGCCGTGGTGCAGGCGAGGCGATTGACGCCATTGATGTTCATCGCGCAGGAGCCGCAGATGCCCTCGCGGCAGGAGCGGCGGAAAGTCAGGCTCGAGTCGATGCCCGCCTTGATCTGGATCAGGGCATCCAGAACCATCGGTCCGCAGCCCTTCACGTCCAGCTCGAACGTGTCCACGCGCGGGTTCTCGCCGGAGTCGGGCTCGAAGCGGTAGATGCGGAAGGTGCGCAGCTCGCGTGCGCCCGGTGCCCGGTGGAGCCTGCCGGGCCGGATGCGGGAGTTCTCGGGAAGTCTGAATTCGGCCATGTGCTCGTGCTCGCTTCAGTACGTGCGCGCCTTGGGCGGGATGGACTCGACATCCGCGGTCAGCGTGGCCAGGTGCACCGGGCGGTAGTCGAAGCGCACCTTGCCCGGGCCCTCCACCCACACCAGCGTGTGCTTGAGCCAGTTGCGGTCGTCGCGCTCGGGATAGTCCTCGCGCGCCTGCGCGCCACGGCTCTCGGTGCGATTGGCCGCCGAGTGGATCGTGGCCGTGGCCTGCAGCAGCAGGTTCTCCAGCTCCAGCGTCTCCACCAGATCGGTGTTCCACACCAGGGAGCGGTCGCTGATGCGCACCTCGGCGAAGGACTCGAAGGTCCGCGCCACCTTGACGATACCCTCCGCGAGCGACTCGCCGGTGCGGAACACGGCCGCGTCGCGTTGCATCGTTTTCTGCATCTCCAGCCGGATCTCGGCGGTGGGGCGCGAGCCGCTGGCATTGCGCAGTCGGTCCAGGCGGGCGAGCGCGAAATCGCCCGCATCGCGCGCCAGAGGCTTGTGACCGGTACCGGGGCGGACGATCTCGGCGCAACGCCGCGCCGCCTCGCGACCGAAAACGGCCAGGTCGAGCAGCGAGTTCGAGCCAAGGCGGTTGGCGCCGTGCACGGACACGCACGCCGCTTCACCCACGGCCATCAGTCCCGGAACGACGCTGTCGGCGTTGCCATCCTTCGGCAGCACCACCTCGCCGTGGTAATTGCAGGGAATGCCACCCATGTTGTAGTGAACAGTGGGCTGCACGGGTATGGGCTGCTTCGAGACGTCGACGCCCGCGAAAATGCGCGCCGTCTCGGCGATGCCCGGCAGCCGCTCATGGATCACGTCCGGCCCGAGATGCTCGAGGTGCAGCTCGATGTGATCGTGCTCCGCGCCGATGCCCCGGCCTTCACGCACCTCCACGGTCATGGCGCGGCTGACGACATCGCGCGAGGCCAGATCCTTCGCATTCGGCGCGTAGCGCTCCATGAAGCGCTCGCCGCGGGAGTTGGTGAGATAGCCGCCCTCGCCGCGGGCGCCCTCGGTGATCAGGCAGCCGGCGCCGTAGATACCGGTGGGATGGAACTGCACGAACTCCATGTCCTGCAGCGCCAGACCGGCACGCAATACCATCGCGTTGCCGTCGCCCGTGCACGAGTGGGCGGAAGTGCACGTGAAATAGGCGCGCCCATAGCCGCCTGTGGCGAGAATGGTCATGTGGGCGCGGAAGCGATGCAGCCGCCCCTCCGTCATGTCGAGGGCGATCACTCCCCGGCATACGCCGTTCTCCATGATGAGGTCGATCGCGAAATACTCGACGAAGAACGTGGCCGAGTGGCGGATCGACTGCTGATACAGCGCGTGGAGCATGGCGTGACCGGTGCGATCGGCTGCCGCGCAGGTACGCTGGGCGATGCCCTTGCCGAAGTGGGTGGTCATGCCGCCGAAGGGACGCTGGTAGATGCGCCCCTGGTCGGTACGCGAGAACGGCACGCCGTAGTGCTCGAGTTCGATGACCGCCGCCGGCGCTTCCCGGCACATGAACTCGATGGCGTCCTGGTCGCCGAGCCAGTCCGAGCCCTTGACCGTGTCGTACATGTGCCAGCGCCAGTCGTCCTCGCCCATGTTGCCGAGAGCGGCGCTGATGCCTCCCTGGGCCGCGACTGTGTGGCTGCGCGTCGGAAAGAGCTTGGTGATGCAGGCGGTGGACAGACCCGCCTCGGCCAGTCCGAGCGTGGCACGCAGCCCGGCGCCCCCGGCGCCCACGACCAGCACATCGTACGTGTGATCGATGAATTCGTAGGTGCTCACGCCGCGCCTCCGAAGGCCACCTTGAGAATGGCAAACACACCGGCGACGGCCAGCAGCGTGTGCGCAAAGGTCACGAGCACGAGGGTGAGAGTCTTCGTTCCTGCCGAGTGCACGTAGTCTTCAACGATGACGCGAACGCCGAGTTGCGAGTGCCACGCAGCCACCAGAACCAGCAGAATCAACAGCACGGCCGTCCAGCTTTGCGCCATCCAGGCGATCACGGTTACCTGATCG
>DATIXW010000254.1:0-9493 GCA_035518135.1 Steroidobacteraceae bacterium | reverse complement strand
ACCGGTTTGCGCACGCCGTTCGCGGGTCTGGCCGGATCCCCGTACACTTGCGCCGAACCATCAGGCCGGCCGCGCTGGCAGCGCAAGAGGGCAGACGTGAGTCTCAAGGGCAAGACGCTTTTCGTGACGGGGGCGAGCCGTGGTATTGGGCTCGCGATCGCACTGCGCGCGGCGCGCGATGGCGCAAACGTTGCCATCGCGGCCAAGACCGCCGAGCCGCACCCCAAGCTCCCCGGCACCATCTACACCGCCGCCGAGCAGGTCGAGCAGGCGGGGGGACGGGCGCTGCCGCTGGTGGTCGACGTGCGCGACGAGGCGAGCGTACTGGCGGCGGCCCGGCAGTGCGCGACCACCTTCGGGGGCATCGATATCTGCGTCAACAACGCCTCGGCGATCAACCTTGCGCCGACCGAGCAGATCGACATGCGCCGCTACGACCTCATCCAGCAGATCAACACCCGCGGCACCTTCGTGACCTCGCGCGCCTGCCTGCCGTACCTGAAGCAGGCGGCCAACCCGCACATCCTCACGCTCTCGCCGCCCCTGAACCTCAAGCCCCAGTGGTTCGCGCCGCACCTCGCGTACTCGATCTCCAAGTACGGCATGTCCCTGTGCATGCTCGGCATGGCGGCGGAGTTCCGCGCGGCCGGGATTGCCTGTAATGCGCTGTGGCCGCGCACGACCATCGCGACCGCGGCGGTCGAGTTTGCGCTCGGGGGCAAGGCCATGCTGCAGCGCTCACGAAAGCCCGAGATCATGGCCGACGCGGCACACCTCATCCTCAGCCGCAACGCGCGCGAGTGCACCGGCCAGTTCTTCATCGACGACGCGGTACTGTACGAGTCGGGCGTGCGTGACTTCGAGCGCTACAGCGTCGAGCCCGGCGGGGCGCTGTTCGCGGACCTGTTTGTCGACCGCGCGCTGCCCGCGCCCCCGGGGGTGCAACTGCAGTTCCTGTACGAATGAGGGCCGCACCGTGAGCAGCGCGCAGGCCGTGAACCGCCGCATCGTGCTGGCCCGCCGGCCCGAGGGCGAGCCGACCGCGGATGACTTCCGCCTCGAGAAGGATGCGGTCCCGGCGGCCGGTGCGGGCCAGCTGCTGCTGCGCACGCGCTACCTGTCGCTGGATCCGTACATGCGCGGCCGCATGAGCGATGCGCGCTCGTACGCACCGCCCGTGGTGGTCGGGGAGCCGATGACCGGGCAGACCGTCAGCGTCGTGGAGGCTTCCCACGCGCCGGGGTTCGAGGTGGGGGACCTGGTGCTCGCCATCGCCGGCTGGCAGGACTACGTCGTGGTGGATGCGCAGCACGCCACGAAGATCGATCCGTCGATCCCGCGCCTGTCGTACGCGCTCGGGGTCCTGGGAATGCCCGGACTGACCGCCTACGTGGGACTGCTGGACATCGGGCAGCCGCAGCCGGGCGAGACCGTCGTGGTGGCGGCGGCCACCGGCGCCGTCGGCTCGGTCGTCGGGCAGCTCGCGAAGCTCAAGGGCTGCCGCGCGGTGGGCATCGCGGGGGGCACCGAGAAGTGCGAGTACGCCGTGCAAACCCTCGGTTTCGATGCCTGCATCGATCACCGCGCCGCGGATTTTCGCGAGCAGCTCACCGCCGCGGCGCCCCGCGGGATCGATGTGTACTTTGAGAACGTCGGGGGCGCGGTGCTCACCGCGGTGGTGCCGCTGCTGAACGTGCATGCGCGCGTGCCGCTGTGCGGCCTGATCGCCTGGTACAACCTCGCGACGCTTCCCGAAGGACCGGATCGCACCCCGTGGCTGCTGTCTGCGCTCCTGCGCTGGCGCATCAAGGTGCAGGGCTTCATCATCTTCGATCACCTGCAGCGCCTGCCCGCGTTCTACCAGGAGATGAGCGCCTGGGTGCGCGAGGGCAAGGTCAAGTACCGCGAGGAGATCCTCGAGGGGCTCGAACAGGCCCCGCAGGGACTCATCGGGCTGCTGCGCGGGGAGAACTTCGGCAAGCTCCTCGTGCAGGTCTCGGGGAGCTGACGCAGATGGGCACGCCGACCCACGTCATCTGGGTTTATGACGTCCTGTCCCCGTTCGCGTACCTGTCGCTGCCGCGGCTGCCGGAATTCAGCGCCCGCGTGACGCTCGAGGCGCGACCGGTGCTGCTCGGGGCGCTGCTGGATCACTTCGGACAGCGCGGGCCGGCCGAGATCAGCGCGAAGCGCCGCTTTACCTACCGCTTCGCGCTCTGGCGCGCGCGGCAGCTGAAGGTGCCGATGCGATTTCCGCCCTCGCATCCGTTCAATCCCCTCGCGGCGCTGCGGCTGATCATCGCAGCCGGCAGCACCGTGAAGGCGGCCGAGACCACGCTCAATGCGGTGTTCCGCGACGGGCGCGACCTGAGCGACCCGAAGGTGATCGAGGAGCTGGCCGGCGAGCTCGGCGTAGCCGATCCGCAGGCGAAGCTGGCAGACCCGGCGGTCAAGTCGCGGCTGCGGGAGAATACCGACTGGGCCATCGCGCATGGGGTGTTCGGGGTTCCCACGCTCGTCATTGGCGAAGAGATCTTCTGGGGCCATGACGCGATCGACATGGCGCTCGATTACCTCAGGGATCCGGAGGGCTTCCGAGATGCGCAGATGCGCGCCATCGAGGCACTGCCGATCGGCATCGAACGGCGCCGCTAGACACCCGGGGGCTTGACCTCGTAGCCGGGCACCTTGGGCTCCGCATCGACCATCTGCGCGGGGAAGCCCTTGCCGAGCACATGCACGCCGAGGGGCTCCTCGAGGCGGCGGATGATGTTGGGGGAGAACTCGCGGGGCCCGAAGCGCCGCGCCCCGTCCCGGAAGATCTCGAGCACCAGCGGGGAGAGCTCCAGGGGAACCTTCAGTTCGCGTGCCATGTTGTCGAAGAGCCCGACGTCCTTGATCACCAGGTCCATCGTGAAGTTGATGTCGCGGCTGCCATTGAGGATGACCTGTGACTCGGTCTCGTGCACGAACGAGTTGCCCGAGGAGATGCGGATCGCCTCGTAGGCGGTGTTGAGGTCGAGGCCTGCGACCTTGGCCACGGTGAGCGCCTCGGCCAGCGCCACCAGATGCACGGTGCACAGGTAATTGGTCAGCACCTTGAGCGCGGAGGCCGAGCCGACCGGTCCGGTGTGCAGGATCCGCTGTCCGAGGATCGCCAGCACCGGCAGGACACGCTCGAAGGTCGCGCGCGCGCCGCCGGCGAAGATCGAGATGTTGCCGGTGGCGGCGCGATGGCAGCCACCGGACACCGGGCAGTCCATGGCTGCAGCGCCCTGCTGCTCGACGCGCGCGGCGAGGCGGCGCGCCTCGGCCTGATCGGTGGTGCTCATCTCGAGCCAGATCTTTCCCGGCGTGAGGCCGGCGAGCACCCCCTCGGGGGCTTCCATGACCTCCGCCGAGATCGCCGGCGAGGGCAGGCAGGTGATGATGAGGTCCACGCTCTCGGCAAGCGCCCGCGGCGTCGCGGCGCTGTGTGCGCCCTGGGCGGTGAAGGCCGCCACGCGTCTGTCGTCCAGATCCCGCACCGTGAGATCGACGCCGTGGCGCAGCAGGTTACCAGCCAGCTGCCCCCCGACATTCCCAAGCCCGATGAACCCAACGCGCAATGCCGTCATGCTGTTGATCCCCGTTGTCGTGACCCCGCCTGCGGGGCGCGTCATTGGAACACACCCGCGCGCATTGCGGGCGATCGAGGCGGGCGCCACGCCTTACTCCTTCGGGCAGCTCAGTGGCACGCCATGCCAGGTGAAGCGGGCGATGCCCTGGTGCTCCCAGATCTCGACACCGGGCGCGCCGTAGCGCGCACCGCTGCCGCAGGGGGCGAGGGCATCGGCGCGACCTTGCGGGGACCATCTTCACTACCCGGCGGCAGCCGATGATAGGCGCCTCTGCCGCGGGACGCAGCCGCACAGGACTTAAAAGCCGCGCGCGCCACGTGCCGGGCCACGCGGGCGCGTTTCACACCTCGAAGGTATGCCAGATACGCAGCACCGCGCGCTGCGAGATGCCAAGTTCGCTCGCGAGGCGACGACTGCTCCAGCGAGTGGCGTTCGGCGGGTGCTCGTGCAGGGTCTTGGCGAGCACCGCCGCCACTAGGTCATCGCTGATGGAGCGCGGGGCGCCACTGCGTGGCTCATCGAGCAGACCGGCGACGCGGCGCGCCACGAAGCGTGCGCGCCACTTGCCCACCGTCTGCGTGGTGATGCCGAGGCGGCGCGCCACTTCGCGGTTGGAGTGCGCCCTGCGGCAGGCGAGCACGATGCGCGCGCGCAGCGCGAGCGCACCCCGGCTGCGGGGGCTGCGCGCCCACCGCCGGAGCTGTCCTTGTTCCTCCTCCGTGAGCGTGATCGAGGTCAGCCGTGACCGAACTTGCACTCTCGTCCTCCGATGACGAAGGCGATGCTGCGCGCAGCGTGATCACACGCTGCCACCTGTCCTTAGAAATCGCAACTCGTTCAATGAACTTGTGACTCAGCGGCGCGGCGCGCCGCGGCGCGCAAACTGCGCCGCTGCCGCTGTTTTTGCGGCAATTTCAGCTTCCGCAAACCGCGTCGTAAAGGCGCGACAGCTCGACACATCGGGTGGCCGCGCGTAAACCGCTGCACCTGTCGCGCTTGATATCACAGGGAGGATGAACCGATGCGTATACATAACGCGTGCGGGGGTCGTGCGGTCCGGGGACTCGTGCTCGGCATCTGTGCCGCCGGGACCGTCAGCGCATTCGCGCAGGTGGCCGATCCGGGGGTGAGGAAGACCAGCGCCGACGGGGGGCCACCGCCTTCCCTGCCGGGCCTGTCGGCCGAGGAGCTGCTGTTCTACCAGGATGGACTGCGGCGCTTCACCGAGATTGATGGGGTAACGGATGAGGGGCTCGGCCCGCGCTTCAACTCCAATTCCTGCTCTTCCTGCCACTCGCAGCCCTTCGTGGGCGGCTCGAGCCCGCCGACCAACCCGCTCTACAGCGTGGCCAACGCGAACGGGGCGAGCAATCAGATGCCGTGGTTCATCGCCCGCAACGGACCGGTGCGCGAGGCGCGCTTCGTGACCACCAACGGCAGCGCCGATGGGGGGGTCCATGACCTGTTTGTCATCACGGGGCGCGCGGATGCGGGCAGCTGCACCCTCACGCAGCCGAGCTTCCTGCCAGCGGGCAACCCGCTGAGCGGGCAGGGCGGTAACCGCAATATCGTCTTTCGCATTCCCACCCCCATTTTCGGGGCGGGTCTGATCGAGGCGATTCCCGACGCGGTCATTCTCGCCAACGCCAGCGCCAACAGCTCCGGCAAGCAGCGCTTCGGCGTGAGCGGCCACCCGAACGCCATCATCGGCGGCGCCGTTAACCGCAGCGGCAACGACGGCACCATCACGCGCTTTGGCTGGAAGGCGCAGAACAAGTCGCTGCTGATGTTCGCCGGCGAGGCCTACAACGTGGAGATGGGGATCTCGAACGACCTGTTCCCGCAGGAGCGCGACGAGACGGGCAGCTGCCAGGGAGGCAGGCCGTCCCCCAATGACACCCTCAACATCCCAAACCCCGCCGATCCTCCCTCGCCCACCGCGGTGCTCTCAGACATCGACGGGTTCACGGTGTTCATGCGCATGCTCGCGCCGCCGCAGCCGGCCGCCCCGACAGCGGTGACCCAGCACGGCAGCAGCGTGTTTGCGAGCGTCGGTTGCGCGCTGTGTCACACCCCGGCGCTCAGCACCGCCCCGATGAGCACGACGCGCGGACTGCCGAATGCGGCGATCTCCAACAAGAGTGTGCCGCTGTACTCGGACCTGCTCGTGCATCACATGGGCGCGGGACTTGCGGACGGCATCACCCAGGGCGCGGCGGGGCCCGATGAGTTCCGCACCGCGCCGCTGTGGGGTCTCGGACAGCGGGTGTTCTTCCTGCATGATGGCCGCACCAGCGACCTGATCCAGGCGATCCGGGCGCACGCCGGCTTCGGCAGCGAGGCCAACCAGGTCGTGCAGAGCTACGCGACCCTCAGCCCGGCTGATCAGCAGGCGCTGATCAACTTCCTGCGATCGCTCTGACGCGTGCTTCGATGCGGGGGGTAGCCGGTTGCGAGGCCGCCGGCGTGAGCCGGCGGCCTCGCCTTTGTGCGCCGGCCCACCGCCGCACGCGCGCCGATCCGGGCATCCCTTCCGTGCGCGTGACGGAAGCCGCCGCGCCCCGCATACTGTAGGCACGGGCGAGAGGCACGAAAGAAGACCACGGGGGAGCGATCGCGGCGCACGCGTATGCGGTGCACGCGGATTACGCGCCTGAAGACCCCTGCGCCGGCCTCCGCCGAAGTCTCGGACGCGGAGGATTCGAGCATGGAAGTCCCCCTGACGCCGCTGGAGTTCGCGCGCCGCGCGCGCCTTTTGTACCCGGAGCGTGAAGCCGTCGTCGATGGCGCGCTGCGCCTGACCTATGCGCAGTTCCTCGAGCGCTGCGACCGCTGGTCGGCCGCACTGCAGCGCCTCGGCGTGCGCTCCGGTGATCGGGTGCTCGTCATCGCGCCCAATACCCACGCGATGCTCGAGCAGTTCTATGCGGTGCCGCAGCTCGGCGCTATCCTGGTGCCGCTCAATTATCGCCTCAGTGCTGCGGATTTCCGCTACATGATCGGCCACTGCGAGCCGCTCGTCGTGTGTGCACACCCGGACTATATCGGCGCGCTCGAGGCGATGCGTGCCGAGATTCCCTGCGTCAAGCACTTCGTGGCGCTCGAGGGCGCGCACGCGGGGTGGCTGGACTATGAGGCGACGCTCGCGGCCGCGCCCCCCGAGTTCACCCGCCCGGCGATCGCCGAGAGCGACGTCCTGACGATCAACTACACCAGCGGCACCACCTCGCGTCCCAAGGGCGTGATGATCACGCACCGCAATGCCTGGATGAACAGCGTCGGCGTGCTGGTGCACCACCCCCTCGCGGTCGGGGAGCGGTACCTGTGGACGCTGCCGATGTTCCACGCCAACGGCTGGACGTTCGTGTGGACGGTGACCGCGGCCGGCGGCACGCACGTGTGCCTGCGCAAGGTCGATGCCGCCGCGGTCTACACCCTGGTGAATGAGGAGCAGGTGGGCCTGCTGTGCGCGGCGCCGACGGTGCTGATCGCGGTCGCCCACGGGCCCGAGGCGCAGCGTCGCGGCCTGCGCCGTGGCGTGCGGGTGCTGACCGCCGGCGCGCCGCCTGCGGCGGCGACCATCCGCCGCATCGAGGACGAGCTCGGCTGGGTCATCACCCACGTCTACGGGCTCACGGAGACCGCGCCGTTCATCCTGGTGTGCGAGTCGCGCCCGGAGCACGCCGCACTCGATGCCGAGCAGTCCGCGACCGTGAAGGCACGCCAGGGGGTCGAGCTCATCACCTCCGGGGAGCTGCGCGTAGTCGATGAGGCCGAGCAGGAGGTGCCGGCCGACGGTGCCACACTCGGGGAGATCATCGTGCGCGGCAACGTCGTGATGAAGGGCTATTACCGTGACCCGGAGGCGAGCGCGCTCGCCTTGCGCAACGGCTGGTTCCACACCGGCGATGCGGCGGTTGTGCACCCGGACGGCTACGTCGAGATCCGCGACCGCTTCAAGGACGTCATCATCAGCGGCGGGGAGAATATCTCCTCCATCGAGCTCGAGGGCGTGCTGCTCACGCATCCGGCGGTGATGGAGGCAGCCGTCGTCGGCATGCCGCACGAGAAGTGGGGCGAGACCCCGGTGGCTCACGTGGTGCTGCGCAGCGGCGCCAGCGCCACCGCGGAGAGCCTGCGGACACACTGCCGTGAGCGGCTGGCGCACTTCAAGGTGCCAAGCGTTGTGCACTTCGTGCAGGAGCTGCCGAAGACCGCCACCGGCAAGATCCAGAAATACGTGCTGCGCAAGGGCCAGAGCGCCATCAGCCGGCAGTAGGTTTGCGCAAGAAGTCTCGATCACCAACCCGATTACCGAAAGGAAGATGCGCATGGCGAAGGATCAGGAGGCCGGACTCAGCCGGCGTGGCTTTGTGCAGGGCGCGGCGGCGGGCGTGGCGCTCGCCGCGGCACCGGCGTGGGTGCGCGCCGCGGCCGATACCGACAAGGCGGCGGTGCTCGCGCAGATTCCCAGCATGCACGCGGCGAACGTGCGGCGCCTGCAGGAGTGGATCGCGCTGCCCTCGATCGCGGCGGAGAACCGCAATTACCCGCAGGGACCGGAGCACATGGCGAAGCTCGCGCGCGATGCGGGCTTCACGGGCGTGGAGATCATCCCGACCTCGGGCAAGCCGGGGGTCTTCGGCCGCATCGACGCCGGCGCTGCCACCACGATGGGAATCTACTTCATGTACGACGTGAAGCAGTTCGTGCCCGAGGAATGGAGCTCCCCGCCGCTGGAGGCGCGCCTGGTGCAGAAGGAGGGGCTCGGCACGGTGTGCATGGGGCGCGGGGCCGTGAACCAGAAGGGACCGGAGAACTCCTTCCTGAGCGCGCTCATGGCGTTCAAGGCCGCCGGCAAGAAGCTGCCGGTCAACCTGGTGCTGGTGTGCGAGGGGGAGGAGGAGATCGGCTCGCCGCATTTCCATGAGGTCGTGCAGACCCCGCGCGTGTTCGCGGAGCTGAAGAAGTGCAGCGGCGTCTTCATGCCCGAGGCCGGCCAGGAGCGCGACGGCAGCGTGCAGGTCTCCCTCGGCGCCAAGGGGGTCGTGGAGCTGGAGCTCATCTCGAGCGGGGAGAAATGGGGGCGCGGGCCCTCCCACGACGTGCACTCGAGTCTCGAGGCGCAGGTCGACTCCCCCGCCTGGCACCTGGTGCAGGCGCTCAACACGCTGGTGGAGAAGGATGGCCACACCCCCGCGGTCGCCGGCTTCTTCGAGAAGGTCAAGCCCCTGAGCGCAGCGCAGCTGGCGATGATCAAGGCACGCGCCGACCGCAACACCGAGGCACAGATCAAGGAAGCCCTCGGGGTGAAGCGCTGGGTCAACGATACGAACTGGTATGACTCGCTCGTGCTGCTGGAGTCCAAGCCGACCATCAACATCGAGGGCCTGGTGGCCGGCTACACCGGCCCGGGCGGCAAGACGGTGCTGCCGCACCGGGCGGTGGCGAAGATCGACATGCGCCTGGTGCCGGACATGACCACCACTGACACTCTGGCGAAGCTCAAGGCGCATCTGGCGAAGCACGGCTTCGGGGACCTGGAGGTCATCATGAGCGGCGGCTACAACCCGACGCAGACCGACCCCAACAGCCGCCTCATCAAGACCCAGGTCGCGACCTACAGGAAACTCGGCGTCGAGTCGGAACTATGGCCGCGCTCGGCGGGCTCCTGGCCCGGGTACGTGTTCACCGATGCGCCTCTGAGGCTGCCGGCGGGGCACTTCGGCCTGGGGCATGGCACCGGAGCGCATGCACCGGATGAGTATTACGTCATCGAGTCCAGCAATCCCAAGGTGCAGGGACTTGACGGCGCGGTGGGCTCCTTCGTCGAGTACCTGTACGCGCTGGCCTGATGCTGCGCGCGCGCGGCA
>DATIXW010000253.1:0-7443 GCA_035518135.1 Steroidobacteraceae bacterium | reverse complement strand
TACTGCCTGTCAGTGCAGCGTCGCCATTCACCGACGCTCAGACTAACCGTGAGGGGCTTCACAATTCCGCGAGGTGCGTCACGGAATTTTCGCGCATCTGTCACCTGGTGCTTTCATACATATTGCGCGCGCGCAGCAGCCCCACGGCGGTCTTCATGTCGCTGATGGTACCGTCGAGCGCCCACAGACAGGCCTGCTGCAGCGCCACCCAGTGCACCTGGATCACTTCGGCGTGCTCGTGGGCCTTGGGCGCGGGGCCCAGCACCGTGGCCATATAAAGGTAGATGCGCTCGCTGAAGACTCCCGGGGAGGGCAGGCACACGCCCAGGTCGCGCCAGCTCTGCGCGCTGATCCCAGCCTCCTCGATGAGTTCGCGCTGCGCGGTGTGCAGCGGCGGCTCCTGCGGCTCGAGCTTGCCCGCCGGCAGCTCCCAGATCCAGCCGTCGGCCACGTAGCGGTACTGGCGCAGCAGGCACACGCGCTCCTCCGCGTCGATGGCCGCCACGGCGGCGCCGCCGGGGTGGTGCACCACCTCAAGGAGGGCGTGATGGCCGTTCGGCAGCACCACCTCGTCGGTCGTGAGGCTGACGACGCGCCCGGAATAATGCAGGGTCTGCTTCTCGGGTTTCATGGGCACATCCTAACCCGCCGGTGGCGCCGCCCACCTCGCACGCCCCCCGCACCGCGGCGGTGCGCGCGGCGTCACGCTCTGCACGCAGCGCAATCGCCACGGGAGCAGGGGCGCGCGTATAGTCCGGCAGCATCTATGGCGACCACCGCGCACCTGGAACGACTTAACGCGGCGCAGCGCAAGGCGGTGACGCATGGCGAGCCGCTGCCCGAGAAGGGCTACAAGTGCGGCCCGCTCCTGATCGTCGCCGGCGCCGGCACCGGCAAGACCGACACGCTGGCGCACCGCGTGGCGCACCTGGTCATCAACGGCGTCGACCCGGCGCGCATCCTGATGCTCACCTTTACGCGGCGCGCGGCCACCGAGATGCGCCGCCGTGCGCACGACATCACGCGCAGGGCGCTCGATGAGCCCCTCGGGGGCCTCAGCCAGAGCATCGCGCAGCGGCTGAGCTGGACCGGCACCTTCCATTCGATCGGCAACCGCCTGCTGCGCCACTACGCGCCGCACCTGCAGCTCGACCCGCACTTCAGCGTCATCGACCGCGGCGACTCCGCGGACCTCATGGACAGCCTGCGCGAGGAGCTGGGGCTGGCGGGCAAGGAGCAGCGCTTCCCGCGCAAGGACACCTGCCTGCAGATCTACTCAAGCCGCGTCAACACGCGCGCGCCGCTGCAGGAGACGCTCGAGCAGCACTACCCCTGGTGCGCCCAGTGGGAGGCGGAGCTCGCCAACCTGTTCCGTGCGTACGTCGAGCAGAAACAGCACTCGCGGCTGCTCGACTACGACGACCTGCTGCTGTACTGGCACGCCATGATGTGCGAGCCGCGCCTGGCGCAGCACGTGAGCGCGCACTTCGATCACGTGCTGGTCGATGAGTACCAGGACACCAACCGCCTGCAGGCGGAGATCCTGCACGCCCTCAAGCCCGACGGCGCAGGCCTGGTGGTGGTGGGTGACGATGCGCAGGCCATCTATTCCTTCCGCGCCGCGGCGGTGGAGAACATCCTCGGGTTTGCCGAACGCTTCCAGCCGCCCGCCGAGGTGGTGACGCTGGCGCAGAACTACCGCTCCACGCAGCCGGTGCTCGACGTGGCGAACGCGGTCATGGCCGAGGCGCCCCGCCAGCACCGCAAGTACCTGCTGTCGGTGCGCGGGGACGGGGCCCGGCCGCGCGCCGTCACCGTCGATGAGCTGCAGACCCAGGCCGAGTACGTGTGCACCGAGGTGCTCAAGCGCCGCGAGGCAAACGTGCCGCTCAAGCGCCAGGCGGTGCTGTTCCGCACCGCCGCCCACAGCGACATCCTCGAAGTGGAGCTCGCCAAGCGCAAGATCCCGTTCGTGAAGTACGGTGGCCTTAAGTTCCTCGAGGCCGCGCACATCAAGGACCTGCTCGGGGTGCTGCGCTGGGCGGACAACCCGCGCAATGCGCTCGCCGCCTTTCGCACGCTGCAGCTGCTGCCAGGGATGGGTCCGGTCAATGCGCGCGCGGCGCTCGATCACTTCGAGGCCGGCGGCCACTCGTTCGAGGCGCTCAAGGGCTTCAAGCCCGCGCAGACCCAGGAGGTGCAGTGGGAGCGCCTCATCGTGCTGCTGCAGGCGCTCGCCGAGCCGCAGCGGCCCTGGGTGGGCCAGCTCAACATGGTGCGCGACTGGTACCGGCCGCACTTCGAGCGCCTGTACGAGCAGTTCCACACGCGCCTGGGGGACTTAGAGCAGCTGGAGCTGCTCTCCACGCAGTTCCCCTCGCGTGAACGCTTCCTGACCGAGCTCACGCTCGATCCGCCCAACGCCACCAGCGACCTCTCGGGACGCGCATCCCTCGATGAGGATTTCCTGGTGCTCTCCACGATCCACTCCGCCAAGGGCATGGAGTGGGACACCGTCTTCGTGCTCAACGTGGTCGACGGCAGCTTCCCGAACGAGTTCGCCACCGGCAAGGGCGAGCTCATCGAGGAGGAGCGGCGCCTGTTGTACGTGGCGCTCACGCGGGCGCAGAACGACCTGCTGCTGATGGTGCCGCTGAAATTCCACCTGACTCAGCAGTCGCGCCAGGGCGATGCGCACGTTTACGGGGGCCGCAGCCGCTTCGTCACCGAGAAGGTGCAGAAGCTGCTGGATGCGGTCACCTTCCACAGCTCCACCCTCGGCGCCGGGGACGCGCTGGCGCAGGCGAGCGCCCCCGTCACGGTGGACGTGGGGGCGCGGCTGCGCGACATGTGGTGAGCCGCTAGAGCGGCGGTTTCTGGAAACGCATCGTGAAGCGATCGCTCTCACCGATGGCAGCGTACTTCTCGCGGTCCTTGTCGCCGAGCTCGTAGGTGGGCGGCAGCGTCCACACCCCTTGCGGATAGTCCTTGGTGTCCTTCGGGTTCGCGTTGACCTCGGACTTCGCGACGAGGCGAAACCCCTGGGCCTCGATCAGCTTGATCGCGTAGTCCTCGTTCACGTAGCCGCTCTTGGCCTTGGGGTCCTGCGCCACGGCCGGGTTGCCGCGGTGCTCGACGATGCCGAGGATGCCGCCGGGCTTGAGCGCCTTGTAGAGCGTTGCGATCACCTGGGACGCATCATCCTTCGACATCCAGTTGTGCAGATTGCGGAAGGTGAGGGCCATGTCGAGCGAGCCGGGCGGCACGACGTTGCCGCCGTCGGTCGGCATGGTCACCACGATCACTTTGTCGTACAGCTGCGGGCTCGCGGCGAGCTTGGCGCGGTAGTTCTCGAGGGTGCGGGTGACGTACTTGCTCGAGGGATCCGCGGCCATCACCGCGGCGTAATACTTACCCTTCTCGCGCAGTAGCGGCGCGAGGATCTCGGTGTAGTAACCGGGCGTGGGCCACACCTCCAGCACGCTCATCTCCGGACGCACGCCGAAGAACAGCAGCGTCTGCTTGGGATGGCGGTAGACGTCGCGGACGCGGTTCTCCTCGGCGCGCTGGCTGCCGGCGAGCAGGGCGGTCAGCTCTTCGGTGGTGCTCTCGCGCGAGCTCTGCGCCGCGCAGCTGTCGAGGAACAGGGCGCAGGTCGCCAGGAGCGCGACGGTTTTCAACTTCGGAAGCATGCGGCTATGTGTCCTTGCGAGCGAAGAATGCCGGCGCGCGGGCAGCTAAAAAACCCCGCGCGGGGCGGGGTTTTCAGCGCCGTGCGCTCGCGTTGCCGGGCCGTCAGCGGCGGAACGGACCACCACCCTGGCGGGGGCGTTGCGGGCGCTCCTGTGCTTCGTTGACGCGCAGCGGACGGCCGGCCATCTGAAAGCCGTTGAGGGCCTGGATCGCGCTCTGCGCTTCGGCCTGCGGCATGTCGACGAACCCGAAGCCGCGGGGTTTGCCGGTTTCCCGGTCGTTGATGAGTTTCACCGATTCCACCTTGCCGTGACGTTCGAACAGGGCCTTCACATCCTGTTCGGTCGCGGTGAAGGGCAGATTGCCTACGTAAATCGTCGTCATCCGGGGCTCTCTCTTGGGAAGGCGGACAGCGGCGAGCCGCACGCGTCGGTCGCATGTACCGCGTGAAATAAACAGGTCAAGGCTTCAAGGCACACGATCGGCAACGGAGTCAATGCGCAGCGCTTGGGCCGCAGGCCTGCACCTGCGTTCGCGCACGGATGAGAGGCGCGCGGGGGGCGGGAACGGAAGTCAACACATTCAACAAGGCGCACTCATCCACGACGGATATGAACGCCCGTGTCATGCTACTCCCGGCCTTTCGGGTACGCAAACGAGGAAGCCGGGGGAGGGATGGAGGCGCTGCTCGTATCCGCCGGCGTCGTCGCCCTGGCGGAAATCGGCGACAAGACGCAGCTGCTGGCCCTGGTGCTGGCCGCCCGCTTCAGGGCGCCACTAGCGGTAATCCTGGGGATCCTGACCGCCACCTTGGCCAACCACTTTGCCGCCGGCTTCGTGGGCACGCTTCTCGCAGCCCACCTCAGCCCGGCCGTGATGCGCGGGTTGCTTGGGCTGTCCTTCTTCGCCGCCGCCGCGTGGATGTTCATTCCCGATCGGCTGCCGCAGGGGCAGGACGCGCCGTCACGGTTCGGGGCCTACGGCACGACCGTCATCGCCTTCTTCATCGCCGAGATCGGTGACAAGACGCAGCTGGCCACCGTCGCACTCGCCGCCCGCTTCCAGACGCTCATCCCCGTGGTCGCCGGCACGACGCTCGGCATGCTGATCGCGGACGTGCCGGCGGTGGTTCTCGGCAAGGTAACCGCCGAACGGCTGCCGGTCAGACTCATGAATCTGCTCGCCGCTGCGGTGTTCGTGGCGCTCGGTGTGTACACGCTCCTCGGCCACGGTGCGCCCGCCTGAGGAGCTGCGACTGCGGAGGTTATGGCAACGCTTGGGGTCGGTTACGGCGGCAGGTGCAGCTGGGCGAGCAGCGCCTGGTAGCGCGGGTCGGCGTGCAGCTCGGACAGCATCGGGCCGCACTTGAGATAGTTGACGAATCCCGGATCGCGCGCGCGGTTGGCACGCTCGAGCCATGGCAGGGCGCGCTCGCGGTCGTGACGATGCGCGTAGATCTGCGCGATCTGCCTCAGCAGCGCGTCCGCCTCCGCGCGCCGCCCGAGCGCGTCGTACGCCATCACCCGCCCGATCGCCTGCCACCACGGTGAGGTCTCCGCAGCCCGCTCGTTCAGCGCTTCCTGTGCGCGGCCCTCGCCCAGCAGCACCAGGCTCAGTCGGTAGTGCATGCTCTCCGCGTTCGGGTTGAAGGCGAACAGCCGCTGATACACCGCTTCGGCCTCCGCGGAGCGCCCGCTGAACCACAGGGCCGTGGCCAGCCCGCGGTACGCGTCGACCGAGAGCGGGTCACGCTCGATGAGGCGCCGCGCAAAGGGCTCGGCGTCTTCGAGCTGACCGGAGGCGATCGACAGGTAGATCGAGATACCCGGGGCGAAGGGGTTATCCGGCTCGAGCTGCAGCGCGGTCTTGACCTCCGGGTCCGCGGTCGCGAGGTCGTAGTCGATGAAGCCGATGTTGGCGAGTGGCACACGCCCGGACCGCCGCTCCCCGCGGGCGGCGCGGCTCCGGGGGCCGGCGGCTGCGCGAGCGCACTGGCGAGCCTGGCGAAGGCGGCCTCGCGCCCGTCCCGCGGGATGTCGACCTACTGCGACTCGCTCAGGAAGTACTCGAAAGCCGGCGTGAGGGGCGCCTCATCCAGGCGCACCGCGATGATCTGCTTTTTCTTCGAGGAGGCGCGCTCGAGTTCCTTGCCCACGTGCGAGGACCCGATCGAGCGCTGCGAGAGCAGCAGCACCAGCGCCTGCGCATCGTTGATGGCGCGCACGATCGCGTCCGCGTATAGGGCCCCCGGCGGCACGTCCCGCGGGGCAAGCCAGCAGCGCACGCGCTGCTGCTGCTCCAGGTAGGCGGTCAGCGCCTCGGCGGTGGTGCGATCAGCGGAAGCGTAACTGATGAATGCCGAGCCCCCGGCGGGCGCCCCCGCCGGGGAGCCGGCGAGGGTCGCAGCCGCGCTCTCCGGTGGGCGATCCGGCTCACTCATTTACATCGGTCCCTGGGAACTGCGCCCGGGCGCGGCGCGTGCCCGACGGGGAGGCGCATGATCTGCGGTTGTGCACACTGTCGCTCGCGATCGGCCGGCACGGTCCGCGACGCGGTACCGGGCTAGGCGCCCGCCGGTTCCAGGTACGCGTAACCATCCAGCTCGCGCTCGTAGAAGCGCTTGAGGGCCTGGCTCTCCGCGAGCGTCATGCGACCGTCACGGATGGCGCGCTCGCAGTCGCGCGCCAGCGCCGGGTAGAGTTCGGCCACGTCGTACTCCATGTACTCGAGCACCTTGTTGGCGGTGTCCCCCTTGACGATCTCCTCGATCCACCAGCCGCCCTCATCGTGCAGGCGCACGTGCACCACGTGCGTATCTCCGAAGAGGTTGTGCAGGTCCCCGAGGGTCTCCTGGTAGGCGCCCACCAGGAACGCCGCCAGGTAGTACTCCGCACCGGGGGCGAGCTCGTGCAGCTCGAGCGTGCGCTTGACGTCGCGCAGTGACACGAAGCGATCGATCTTGCCATCGGAGTCGCAGGTGATATCCGCGAGCACCCCGGTGCGCGTCGGGCGCTCCTCGAGGCGGTGGATGGGCATGATCGGGAAGAGCTGCTCGATCGCCCAGCTGTCCGGCAGCGACTGGAACACGGAGAAGTTGCAGAAATAGGTGTCCGAGAGGATCGACTCGAGGTCCTCGAGCTCCTCGGGCAGTCGCTCGAGCTTGCGGCAGGAGTCGCGGATGCGGGCGCAGGTCGCCCAATAGAGCCGCTCGGCGAGGCCGCGGAACTCGAGCGACAGGAGCCCGAGGTTGAACATCTGCAGCACCTGCTCGCGTGCGGTGAGGGCGTCGTGATAGCACTCCACCAGGCGCCGCTCGCTCACGGTGCGATAGGCATCGAACAGGTCCCGCACCGGCTGGGGCAGCTCCTCGCTCCCCTGGTAGTCGAGCGTCGGGTCACCCGAGACGCGGAACTTGTCGAGCGCCGAGGAGCCGAGCGTGTCGAAGACGAGCACGCTGTGGTAGGCGGCGATCGCGCGCCCGGACTCGCTCACGATCATCGGGTGCGGGATGTCGCGGGCGTTGCAGACGCTGGCGATGCGGTACACCACATCGCTGGCGTACTCGGTGAGCGTGTAGTTCATGGAGGAGGCGAAGTTCGTGCCGCTGCCGTCGTAGTCCACTCCCAGCCCGCCGCCGACGTCGATGTACTGCAGCCCCGCACCCATCAGCCTGAGCTCCGCATAGACGTGCGCGAGCTCGTTGATCGCATCCTTGATGCGGCGGATGTCCTGCAGCTGGCTGCCCGGGTG
>DATIXW010000252.1:0-8208 GCA_035518135.1 Steroidobacteraceae bacterium | reverse complement strand
GCCGCCGCAGCCCCGGCCCCCAAGCCGGCTACACCGCCACCGCCCGCCCCGGCGGCCGTCACGCCCGCCGCTGCGGCGGCCTCCGGCTCGCCGGCCGCGCCTGCGGAAGCCCCGGCCGATACCCGCGGCCTCGATCAGGAGATCCAGGGACTGAAGAAGGATGTGGTGGACCTCAACAAGGACCTGTTTGTACTCGAGGAAGAGCTGCTGTTCCCGGCCAACACCCAGGTCGCGGTATTTCTATCGATGGACGTCGGCGACTTCTTCGCGCTCGATTCGGTGCAGCTGAAGATCGACCAGAAGGAAGTGATCAATTATCTGTACACGCCGCGCGAGGTGGACGCCCTGCTCAAGGGCGGTGTCCAGCGGCTGTACGTCGGCAACCTCAAGGTGGGACCACACGAGCTTGTGGCGTTCTTCAACGGCAAGGGGCCGAGCGACCGCGCCTACAAGCGCGGCGCCTCGCTGCGCTTCGAAAAGGGCGTGGGGGCGAAGTACCTGGAGCTGAAGATCGACGATCGGCAGAGGAAGCTGCAGCCGGAGTTCGAAATCAAGGACTGGGAATAGCCGTTTGAGTCCGCAATCCCGCATGCGTGCGCTGCTCGCGCTGGGCGCCCTCGCGCTGCTGGCGGGCACCCCCGCGGGCGCGCGCGTCCATGATCCCGAGAAGCTGCCGCTTACGCGCGTGCGCGACCTGCACTACGGCGATGTGCTCTTTTACTTCTACCAGAACACCGAGGCCACCGACCTCACGGCCCTGACGCGCCTGTTGGCCTATGAGCACTGGGGGCGCCTGCCGCACCAGGAGGACGATGCGCTGCTGCTGGAGGGTGGGCTGTACCTCGAGCTCGGGATGCACAACAAGGCGGGCGAGATCTTCCAGAGCGTGCTCAACAACGACGTGCCGACCGGGGTGCGCAACAAGGCCTGGTTCTACCTGGCGCAGGTCTGGTACACCCGCGGCTACATGGACAAGGCGGAAGCGGCGCTGCGCAAGATCAACGGACGCATGTCCCCGGACCTCGAGGCGCAGCGGGAGCTGCTGTTCGGCAACGTGCTGATGCGTGAGGGTCGCTTCGATGAGGCGATCGCGGCGCTTACCAACTGGCGCGGTCCGGAAGTCTGGTCCGCTTACGCGCGCTTCAACCTCGGCATCGCGCTGGTGCGCAACAAGCGCCTGAACGATGCGGATCCGTTCCTGAGCACCGTCGGCACGATGCTCGCGCCGACCGCGGAGCTGGCGGCGCTGCGCGATCGCGCCAACCTGGCCCTGGGCTTTGCCTACCTGCAGGCGGGACAGCCCGAGCGCTCCCGCGCGCCGCTCGCGCGCGTGCGTCTGAACGGGCCGTTCTCCAACCGGGCGCTGCTCGGCATCGGCTGGGCCGATGCGGCCCTCGGCGACTACCAGGGCGCGCTGACGCCGTGGATGGCGCTGCGCGAGCGCAATCTGCTCGACGCCGCGGTGCAGGAGTCATACCTGGCGGTGCCCTATGCGTTCGGCAAGATGAACGCCAACGCGCAGGCCGCGGAATACTACGAGAGCGCGGTGAAGTCCTTCGACGCGGAGAACCTGCGCCTCGATGGCGCCATCAGCGCCATCCAGCGCGGCGACATGCTCGAGCGCGTGCTCAAGCAGGAGCGCAACGAAGACCAGCAGTTCGGCTGGGCCTGGCAGCTGCAGGCCCTGCCGGAGGCGCCCGAGTCGCGCTACCTCTACACGCTGCTGGCGGGGTATGACTTTCAGGAGGGCCTGAAGAACTACCGCACCCTGGTCGCGATGGGCGCCACGCTCGAGCGGCACGAAGACGACATGCTCGCCTACCAGGACATGATCGACACGCGCGAGCGCGCCTACGCCGAGCGCCTGCCGCGCGCGGACGCTTTGCTCAACTCCGGCGCCGTCGAGAAGCTGCAGGAGCGCGAGGTGGCGCTCGACAACCAGCTGCGCGCCATCGAGGCGCAGCACAACGTGGCGGCCCTCGGCACCGAGGAGGAGCGGGCGCAATGGGCGCGCATCCAGCGCATCGAGGCCGGCCTCGCCGGCGCGCCCGACACCCCCGAGAACGCCGACCTGCGTGCGCGCCTGGCGCTGGTGAAGGGCGTGCTGTTCTTTCGTCTGAACGATGCCTACGGGGCGCGGCTGTGGCAGGAACATCGCGAACTCAAGGATCTGAACCTGGCGCTGCACGAGACCCAGAGCCGCTGGATCCGCGTCGAGCGCGCCCGCAAGAACGTGCCGGTGAACACCGGGGAGTTCGCCACGCGCGTCAACGCCCTCAAGGGCCGCATCGACACGCTCGAGACGCGCCTGGTGGCGACCGAACAGAAGCAGCGCGACTACCTGGCGCGCGTCGCCGTCGGGGAGCTCGAGCGCCAGAAGGACCGCCTGGCCACCTACCAGATCCAGGCGCGCTTTGAGCTCGGCACCATGTACGACCGCGCCGCGCGCCAGCAGGCGATGAAGCCGGTCAAGCCGTCGGCGCCGGTGCAGAAGGGCGCCGAGGATGAGGCCGCTCCCCCGCCGCCGGAGCCGCCACAGTGAGGCGAGACTTCCGGCGCGCGGTGGCCCTCGCCGCCGCGGCCACCCTGGCCGCGCTGGCGGGGGTGCCGGGCGTGCGCGCGCAGAGCCCCAGCCCGCCGGCGACCATCGGCGATCTCACCAAGCATCGGGTGCAGGTCCAGAAGGACACCCCGGCGAGTGCCAGTGCCACCCGTGCGATGGAGAACTACCGCCGCTTCCTCGAGCTGCAGAACACCGATCCGAAGCTGCGTGCCGAGGCGATGCGCCGCCTCGGGGATCTCAATCTCGATGCGGGCGAGCTTGAGCGCCTCGAACAGGAGGTCACGCAGGTCGACCTGCAGGGTGCGGAGGCCATCAGGCTCTACACGACCCTCCTGAAGGCCTATCCCGAGTATCCGCGTAACGATCAGGTGCTCTATCAGCTGGCGCGCGCCTACGAGACCACCGGGCAGCCCGATCAGGCGCTCGCCACGCTCGACCGCATCGTGGCGCAGTACCCGCAGACATCGCACGTGGATGAGGTGCAGTTCCGCCGCGGCGAACTGCTGTTCTCCAACAAGCGCTATGCCGAGGCCGAGAAGGCCTACGCCGCCGTGATCGGGCGCGGCGGCACTTCCGCCTTCTACCAGCAAAGTCTCTACAAGCACGGCTGGTCGCTCTTCAAGCAGTCCCAGACCCTCGAGAGCCTGCCCTCGTTCGGGGGCGTACTCGATCGCGAGCTCGGCACCAGTCCGAGCAAGCCGGTGAAGCTCGAGAGCCTCAAGCGCGGCGACCGCGAGCTGGTCGAGGACACGTTGCGCGTCATGAGCATTGCGTTCTCCTACAACGACGGCGCCACATCCCTTGCGCAGTACGTGAAGGAACACGGGGAACGGCCCTATACCTGGCTGCTCTATCAGCGCCTGGGTGACCTGTACGTCGAGAAGCAGCGCTACCAGGACGCGGCCACGGTCTATCGCGCCTACGTGGCGCGCGATACCTACAGCGACCACGCGCCCGATCTGGACATGGCGGCCATCGAGGCTTACGGCAAGGGCGGCTTCAGCCAGCTGGTGCTCGATGGCAAGCACGAGTTCGTCGAGCACTACAATTTTGATTCGCCCTACTGGAAGACCCGCAGCCGCGCCGATAACCCACGGGTGGTCGCGGAGCTGAAGACCAACCTCAAGGACGTCGCCACTTACTTCCACGCGACGGCGCAGAAGTCCAATAAGCTCTCCGACTACGAGGAGGCCGCGCGCTGGTACCGGGATTACCTGAAGTCCTTCCCCGGGGACGCCGATTCGGCGGCGACCAACTACCTGCTCGCGGATTGTCTGTTCGAGAGCCATCAGTACGCCGACGCTGCCGCCGAGTACGAGCGCACCGCTTACGACTACCCGCGCAACGACAAATCCGCGGCCGCCGCCCACGCCGCGCTGGTGTCCTACCAGAAAGGGGAGGAGGGCCTCAGCGGGGCGGCCAAGGACGCCTGGCACGGCCGCGCGACGGATGCGGGGGTGAAGTTCGCCGAGACGTTCCCCGAGCATCCCGACAGCGCCGTGGTGCTCACGCACGCGGCCGAGGACATCTTCGCCGCCGGCGACCGTGCGCGCGCCATCACGGTGTCCCAGGTCCTGCTGGCGCGGCAGCCGCCGGTGGACCTGGCCAAGCAGCGCATCGCCTGGACCATCATCGCGCAGTCCTACTACGACCAGGGCGACTACGCCAGGGCGGAGCCGGCGTTCGTGCAGGCGCGCGAGCTCGCCGGCACCGACGAGAAGATGCGCGCCGACCTGACCGAGCGCCTGGCCGCGAGCGTGTACAAGCAGGGCGAGGCGAAGCTCAAAGCGGGTGATTCGAACGCCGCGGTCGAGGACTTCCTGCGCGTCGCGCGCGTTGCGCCCGATTCCAAGATCCGCACCAACGCGCAGTATGATGCGGCCACCGGGCTGATCAACCTCAAGCAGTGGGATCGCGCGATCGCGGTGCTCGAGGACTTCCGCCGCCAGTTCCCGCAGTCCCCGCTGCAGCCGGAGGTCACGCACAAGCTGGCGGTCGCGTACGCCTCCGCCAACCGTCCCGCCGAGGCGGCCGCGGAGTTCGAGCGCATCGCGGCCAATCCGGCTGAAGACCACGCCGTGCAGCGCGAGGCGATGATGCAGTCGGCCGACCTGTACGCGAAGTCCGGCAACACCTCCAAGGCCGCCGGGATGCTTGAGAAGTTCGTGGCCGCGAACCCGGCGCCCCTCACCGATGCCGAAGAGGCGCGCCAGCGGCTCGCGGATTACGCGGAAAAGAGCGGCGACACGGCGCGCCGCGACCACTGGTATCACGAGATCATCACGGCGGACGCCCAGGCCGGCGCGCAGCGCACCGAGCGCACGCACTACCTGGCGGCGAAGGCGCAGCTCGCCCTCGCACAGCCGGCGCGCGATGCGTTCCGCGCCGTGAAGCTCACCGTGCCGCTCAAGAAGAGCCTCATCATCAAGCGCGATGCGCTGGAGACCGCGATGGACGGCTACAAGCGCGCGGCTGAATATCAGGTGGCCGACGTGACCACGGCGGCCACCTATGAGATGGCGGAGCTGTACCGCACGCTGGCGAAGGACCTGCTCGCCTCGGAACGGCCGAAGAATCTCAAGGGCGAGGAGCTGGAGGAGTACAACGCGTTGCTCGAGGAGCAGGTGTTCCCGTTCGAGGAGCAGGCCATCAAGGCGCACGAGCTCAACGCCGCGCGCGCCAAGGACGGCATCTACGATGACTCGGTGCGCAAGAGCTTTCAGGCGCTCGCGGAACTCAAGCCCGCCCGCTATGGCAAGACGGAGATGACCCAGGATGTGGTCGCGAGCCTCGAATAAGCGCGTGCTGCGGGGGGCCGCCCTCGCCCTCGCCCTGGCGCTGCTTGCCGCGTGCAGCTCGCACGCGAAGCGGCACGCGCCGACCCCGGCGAGCGTGCAGCCGGCCCCCGTCGTGGTGCCGCCGCCGCCGAGTGCGAGCAGCGCGGCCGCGGCCGCGAGCGCCGCGCCGGTGCAGGCGAGCCCCGGGGTCAGCGTGCACCCCGAGGTGCCCGCGGCTGCGCGTGCCGACTTTGACCGGGCCGTGAAGTACATGCGCGCCGGCAATGCCACCGAGGCGGAGCTCGGCTTCAAGCAGGTCGCGCTGCAGTACCCGCAGTTTGCAGCGCCGCTCATCGATGTCGCGCTCCTGCAGCGCAAGCAGGGCCAGCTCGAGCAGGCCGAGGCGACCCTCAAGAGTGCGGTGGCGCACGAGAGCGGCAACCCGATCGCCTGGACCGAGCTCGGCGTGACGCAACGCATGCGCGGGGAATTCAAGGACGCCGCCGCCTCCTACGAGAAGGCCATCGCGGCGGACCCCAACTACGCGCCGGCCTGGCGGAACCTCGGCGTGCTGGCGGATCTCTATCTCGGAGACCCGCAGCGCGCCCTCGACGCCTTCGAGAAGTACAAGGCCCTGACGCACGAGGAGAAGCCGGTGAGCGGCTGGATTGCCGAGCTGCGCCAGCGGCTGGGCATCAAGGCCCCGGAGGCCGCACCGCCGGTCCCGGCCAGCCCCGCACCGGAGAAAGAGCCGGCGAGCGCCCCCGCACCGGCGCCAGCGGCCCCCGAAAGCGCCGCTCCGGCCAATGCGGCAGCGATACGGCCGGCGCCCCGGGCAGGAGGTTGAGATGAAGCAACTGTGCAGAACGTTCTGGGTGGCACTGCTTCTGGGCGTGCTCCCCCTCGGTGCCCCGGCCCAGACCGCCAAGGCGCCCGCCGGCGCGGCGGCCGATCAGATCCCGCGGCCCGAGGACCTGGAGCCCGGGGTGGACACGACCAAGAGCGCACCGTCCGTGCCCGCCGCCGCCGCGGATACGGCCCCGGGCCCCGCCACACCGGCGGCCTCCGGCGCCGCCGCCGCGGGCAAGGGGGCTGTCAGGAGCGCCCCTCCCAAGGGTGCGGCCGCCGGCAAGACGCCGGCCAAGAAAGGCCCGGACCGGCTGGAACTCGAGGCCACCGACGTGACCGGCAACAGCGAGCTGCCGAAGGTGCTGTACATCGTTCCCTGGAAGCCCTCGGAGCTCGGCGACATGGTCGGCCGCCCGGTGAACAGCCTCCTCGATGAGGTGCTGCAGCCCCTCGACCGGGACGTATTCAAGCGCGAAAACCGCTATTACGAGGCGCTCAAGCCGGACGCGGCGGCGGCAAAATCAGACGCGGCGCAGGGTTCAGAGGCTACGCCCTGAAATATCCCCGGTGCAGCATCGCGAATGAGAGCCAGGTCGCAGCTTTTTGGGCTTATGTCATTCAGTTTTGGTTAGTGTTGGAGCTGGTGTGGCGGTCTTCTGAGAGCGGGAGTGTCAGATGGGTCTGTGGAATTTGATCGTACGTTTCTTCCAGGGTGGTGGGGACTTCATGTACCCCATCGCGATCGTGTTCGTGGTGGGTCTGGCGATCGCCATCGAGCGCTACATCTATCTTACGGCCACCGCCGCGCGTAACCGCGGCCTGTGGAACGAGATCGTGCCGTTGCTCTCGCAGGGCAACTTCCGCGGCGTGGCGCAGGCGACCTCCAAGTCGGACTCCGCCATCGGGCACATTCTCAACTACGGCCTGGCGCGCATTCAGTCGGCGCGGCGCCGCGACGACATCGAGAAGGCCATGGAGGAGAGCCTGATGGAGGTCGTGCCGCGACTGGAGAAGCGCACGCACTACCTGGCGACCTTTGCCAACCTGGCCACGCTCCTCGGGCTGCTCGGCACCGTCATGGGCCTCATCCGCGCCTTCCAGGCGGTCGCGACGGTGAATCCGGCCGAGAAGGCGAACCTGCTCTCGGCCAGCATCTCGGTGGCGATGAACTGCACCGCCTTCGGCCTGATGACCGCCGTGCCGCTGCTGTTCATTCACGCGTTTCTGCAGACGAAGACCACTGAGCTGATCGACAGCCTGGAGATGGCCTCGGTCAAGTTCCTGAACGCGATCACCGAGCGTCAGACCGCCCCCGCGGCGGCCTGAACCGCTTTCGCGCTTCACGTTCGTCCGCAGGGCTGAAGGACCCGCATGCGTCGTTCTTATCAGTACCGCAAGCTTGAGCGTCATAACCGCAAGCCGGCCGAGCTGCTGCTCGTGCCGATGATCGACATCTTCACCGTGCTCGTGACGTTCCTGCTCATGACCGCCGTGTTTTCGCGCACCGTGATCCTGGAACTGAACCTGCCGGCCTCCCAGACCGAGTTCCGCGAGCCCCCGCCGGGGCTGGTGCTGGAGGTGATCGTGCGCAAGGACCTGCTGCAGGTCGCCGACCGCAACAGCGGCCCGCTCGCGACGCTGCCGAACAACGCCGGCGGCTACGACTACGAGGGGCTCACGGAGTACCTGAAGCGCGTGAAGGCCAAATTTCCGGAGAAGACCGAGGCCACGATCCTGCTGGAGAGCGACACCCCGTACGATACCCTGGTGCAGGTGATGGACCGGGTGCGCGTGTTTGAGAACGGCAGCGGGCCGGCCCTGGTGCAGGCGGAGCTGTTCCCGGACATCTCCATCGGACAGGCTCCCGCGACTGATGCCGCCGTGCCGGTGTCGAACCCGGCCCCCGCCGCGGCGCTGGGGGGGGCGCACCCATGAGCATTTCCAACCGCGCCCTGCGCATGGCGCAGCATCACGTGCGCAACCGGGCCGACGCCCAGTTGAACCTGATCCCGCTGATCG
>DATIXW010000251.1:0-9164 GCA_035518135.1 Steroidobacteraceae bacterium | reverse complement strand
ATCGTGCAAGAGATCGGGGCCCGGGGCGGGTTCATCGACTTCGCGACCTTCATGGAACGCGCGCTGTACGCCCCGGGCCTGGGGTACTACAGCGCCGGCAGCGCCAAGATCGGCGCGGCCGGGGATTTCACCACGGCGCCGGAGGTCTCGAGCCTGTTCGGGCGCTGCGTGGCGCGCCAGTGCGCGCAGCTCCTGGAGCAGATCCCCGACGGCAGCGTGCTCGAACTGGGTGCGGGCACCGGCAGTCTGGCCGCGACGCTGCTGACGGAACTGGCGGCACACCAGAGACTCCCGCAGCGCTATGAAATCCTCGAGGTGAGCGCCGATCTGGCGCAGCGTCAGCGCGAGCGCCTCGCGCGGCTGCCCGAGGCCGTGCGCGCGCGGGTGCACTGGCTGGCGCAGCTGCCGCCACCCGGACCCAGGGTGATCCTGGCCAATGAAGTGCTGGATGCGCTGCCGTGCCGGCGCTTCCTCGCGCACGGGGAGGCGATCGAGGAGCTGGGGGTGACGCACTCGGGGGGCGCGCTGCAGTGGGCCCGGCGCGCGGCCGATGCGCAGCTGTGCGCCGAAGTGCGCGCGCTGAACCTGGACCCGCAGGCGCTGCAGGAGGGTTACACCTCGGAACTGTGCCTGCTCGGTGCGCCCTGGATCGCAAGCCTCGCCGGCGCTCTGGAGCGCGGCGCGCTGCTCCTCTTTGACTACGGCCTGCCGCGCTCGCAGTACTACCACCCGCAGCGCCGCGGCGGCACGCTCACCTGTCACTTCAGGCATCGGGCGCATTTCGATCCACTGGTTCGCGTGGGGGTGCAGGACATCACCTGCTGGGTGGACTTCACGCGCATCGCGCAGGCCGGCCAGGCGGCGGGCCTTGAGGTGCTGGGATTTGCCACGCAGGCGGGGTTCCTGCTCGGTGCCGGGATCGAGGAGTTCCTCGCCGAGGCATGCGATGCGCTCGCGCAGGCGCGCCGGGCGGGGGAGGCGCGGCGGCTGCTGATGCCCGGGGAGATGGGCGAGGCGTTCAAGCTCCTGGCGCTCGGGCGCGGCATCGGGACGCCGCTGATGGCCTTCAGGCACCAGGATCTGCGCGATTCGCTGTGAGTGCCCGCTCGCGCACCTGCGTCACGGCGGCCAGCCGCTGCTGCTGCAGGGCCGCGCCGATCTGCGGTCCGGTCAGGCCCGCGCGCGACTCCGGTGTGAGCACGGCGCCGGCGGCGGCTTTGAGCACCTCGCGCAGATACTCGGCCTGCGGATAGGCTCGCTCACTCAGGCCCTCGCGGCCGCGCGCATCACATTCACAGGCCAGCAGCAGATCGCCGAAGCGATCCGGGCGGCGCAGGGCATCGGTTTCGTTCAGCAGTTTCAGCAGCGTCACCGCGCGCAGCTCGAGCGCCCGGTGTACCAGGGTGTGATGACGCGAGGTGAGCACCGCCAGTTCACGGCAGTCATTCGGCGCACGCAACCGTGAGGAGAGCTGTTCGATGGGCGCGACGCCGGTCTGCTCATGCTGATGATGCGCCGGCCACTGCGCCGGCGGCGTCAGCGCCTTGCCCAGATCGTGCAGCAGCACGGCATAGCGCACCGCAAGCGGTGCCTGGCGCTGGGCGGCGATCGCGAGCGCCAGCATGACGTGCACGAAGGTGTCCACTTCCGGATGCCACTTCACCGGCTGCGGCACGCCGGCGAGCGCATCGAGTTCCGGCATCAGTACGGCGAGGGCGCCGCACTCGCGCAAGGTGGTGAAGAACACCTCGGGATGCGGCTCGAGCAGCGCGCGGGCGGTTTCGCGCCACACCCGCTCGGGGGTGAGGGCGGCGATCTCCCCGCTCGCGGTGATCTGCCTCATCAGCGCACGCGTGGCCGGGGCGATCTGGAAACCCAGCTGCGCATAGCGTGCCGCGAAACGCGCCACGCGCAGCACCCGCACCGGGTCCTCGACGAACGCCTCCGACACGTGCCGCAGCAGGCGCGCCGCCAGGTCCGCCTGGCCGCCGTAGGGATCGATCAGCGCGCCGTTTTCGTCCTGCGCCATGGCGTTGATGGTGAGGTCACGGCGCTTCAGGTCTTCCTCGAGCGTCACGGTCGGCGCGAACTGCGTCGTGAAGCCCCGATAGCCGGGGCCGACCTTGCGCTCCAGGCGCGCCAGGGCGTGCTCTTCGTGGGTCGTGGGATGCAGGAAGACGGGGAACTCGCGCCCGACCGGCTCGTACCCCAGGCGCACGAGTTCCTCCGGTGTTGCGCCCACCACAACCCAGTCGCGCTCCTTCACCGGGCGCTGGAGCAGGCGGTCCCGAACCGCGCCACCGACCAAGTAGACTCGCATGTGCGCATGTTAACCGAGACCCTCCCGGGGAGCGCGGCGCCAGCGGGGCGCTCGCCCGGTCGTGCACGGCCGCTGTTGACGCTCATGCTGTGCACCCTCCTCGGGGGCTGCAGTACCACGTCCTACCTGCTGCAGGCGGCCTCGGGTGAGTATCACGTGATGCACGCGCGCGAGCCCATCGAGCGCGTGCTTGCGGATCCGCACACCCCGCCCGATCTGCGCGCGCGACTGCTCCTCGTGCAACAGGCGCGCGCCTTCGCCAGCGACTCCCTGGGGCTTCCGCAGAACCACAGCTACACCACCTATGCCGACATCAAGCGTCCCTACGTGGTGTGGAACGTGGTGGCGACGCCCGAGTTCTCCGTCACCCCGCACCACTGGTGCTTCCCGGTGGCCGGCTGCGTGACCTACCGCGGCTATTTCCATGAGCAGGCCGCGCGCAAGTTCGCCGCCCGCCTGCGCCGTAAGGGCTACGACGTTGCGATCGACGGGGTGCCGGCCTATTCCACACTCGGCAAGCTCCCCGACCCGGTGCTGTCCTCGATGCTGCGCTACGACGACGATGACGTGGTGGCGACGATCTTCCACGAGCTCGCCCACCAGGTCCTGTACGTAAAGGACGACACGGCCTTCAACGAGGCCTTCGCCACCACCGTGGAGGACGCCGGGCTCGAGCGCTGGCTGGTGCACGAGGGCGCGCCGCCCGAGCGCATCCAGGCGTTTCGCGCCGACGAGGCGCGCGAGGCAGCCTTCGTCAAGCTGTTGGCCGAATCGCGCACGCGGCTCGTGCAACTCTATGCTTCCAAGGAAGCGCCCGAGACGATGCGCGCTCGCAAGCAGGAGATCTTCGCCGCCCTCGCGGAGCAGATACATGCGCTGCAGAAAAGCGAGGGCGTTAACGACACGCTCTATGACGACTGGATCGAGGAGGGGCTCAACAACGCCCGTCTCGCCTCGGTGGCAACCTATTACGACTGTGTGCCGGGCTTTAAGCGGCTGCTGGCGAGCGAGGACAACGATTTTGAGCGCTTCTACGCCGCCGCCCGCGCCCTTGCCAGGCTGCCACGCGCGCAGCGCGACGCGCAGCTGTGCGGACCTCAGGCCGCTGCCACTGCCGAAACCGATTGACCGCGCGGCGCGCTCCGCAGGCGCCGCTTTAGCGCAGCGGGATGAGGAGCACGCTGTTGCTGCGGCGGACCTCGAGCACCAGCACCGCCACGCCGCGCGCCCGTTCGCGCAGATCGCGCACGCTGCCGACGTGGCTGCGGTTGGCGCCGACGATCACGTCGCCTGCGCGCAGCCCGGCCTGACCGGCGGCGCTGCCCGCCTCGACACTGCGCACCAGGGCGCCGGAGGCATCCGGGGCGTCCTCGAGGGCGGCGCCCTCGAAACCCTTGTGGATGCTGGCCGGGCCGCCGGTGAGCTCGGCGGCGGTGTCGGCGATGACCGCGGTCACCTTGAGGGGTTTGCCATCGCGCACCAGGCCGATCTCGACCTTGTCACCGACCCGGCGCAGGCCGATGGTGTTGCGCAGCTCGCTGTTGGACTTCACCGGCTGGCCATTCACGGAGGTGATCACATCGCCGGTGCGGATGCCGGCCTTGTCGGCGGGGGAGCCCTCGACGACCTGCGAGACGAGCGCGCCCACGGCGCTGCTCAGGCCCAGCGAGTGCGCGATGTCCGGCGTCACCGTGTACATGCTGACGCCGAGCTGACCGCGCTTGACCGTGCCGTACTTGATCAGCTGCTCCATGACGCTGCGTGCCATGTTCACCGGGATGGCGAAGCCGATGCCGATGTTGCCGCCGCTGCGCGAGAGGATGGCGGTGTTGATGCCGATCAGCTCGCCGTGCAGGTTGACGAGCGCACCGCCCGAGTTGCCGGGGTTGATGGAGGCATCCGTCTGGATGAAGTCCTCGTAGCCATCGGGGTTGATCCCCGAGCGCGACAGGCCGCTGACGATTCCGGAGGTGACGGTGTGCTGCAGCCCGAAGGGGTTGCCGATGGCGACCACGAAGTCACCCACCTCGAGGCGCGAGGAGTCCCCGAGCGCAATCTGAGACAGCCCGTCGGGTTTGACCTTGAGCACGGCGATGTCCGAGGGCGCATCACTCCCCACCACGTCGGCCTTGAGGTCGCGGCCATCCTGCAGCGTCACGGTGATCTCATTGGCGTTCTCGACCACGTGCGCATTGGTGAGGATGTAGCCGCTCTTGGCGTCGAAGATCACGCCCGAGCCGGCGCTCTGGAACGGGCGCTCGCGCGGTCCGGTATCCGGTGGCACATCAAAGAAGCGACGGAAGAAGGGATCATCGAGCAGCGGGTTCTGCTGCCCGCGCTCGTGGACGGTGCCGCGGGTGGCGATGTTGACCACCGCCGGGGACACCCGCTTGATCATCGGCGCGAGCGTCGGCACGGGCGTGTCGCCGACGATGGGCGGGAGCCCAGCCGGCAGCGAGTTGGCGGCCAGTGCGAGCAGGGTCCCGAGCAGGAGTGCCGTGCGTGTCATGCCCGGGGAATTCTACCCCGGAGCCCGCAAGCGGCGGGCGAAGGAAGCCAGGAAAAGCCGGCAGCGCGTCACGCGCTGCCGGCTGCACCTGGTCGGCGGTCGATTAGGCGGCCTGGACGCTGATGCGCCGCGGCTGCGCCTGCGGGCGCTTGGGAATGGACAGCTCGAGCACGCCATTTACGTGCGTGGCCTTGATGGCCTCGGCATCGGCGGTCTCGGGCAGCGTGAAGCGACGCAGGAACGTGCCGCTCGCCCGCTCGATGCGGGTGTAGCCATCGTTCTCGGTCTTCTTCTCGGAGCGGCGCTCGCCGCGTACCGTCAGCACGCCCTTCTCGGCCGTGACTTCGATGTCCTTGCCTTCAACGCCCGGCAGATCGGCGGTCACGACGAAGCGCTCAGCCTCCTCGCGCACATCCACCTGCGGGATCCAGCTGACGTTTGTGGAATCGAAGCTGTCAGCGTCCTGGTTCAGGGCCTTGTCGAGCTGCTGGTGCAGGCGGCTTACCAGCGCCCACGGCTCGTACCGAAGAATCGCCATGAGAACTCTCCTCAAAAATTAAAGTTGAAATCGGTTGCGCTTGTTGCGCTGTTGAACCCGATGTGTGTTCGGCCGCGCGGGTTTCAAGAGCCCTCGCGTCCTTCAACACACGAAGGCAGTCAATTGAGGGGAGGGCCATGCGTCCCCATATAAGCTCGGTAGCGCTCCGATGTGATCAGATGGCTCCGCCGGGCTGGTCCCCCGTTCCGGGGGCGGGTGGCTGTGCGCAGCCTGTGCAAAAGCTGTGCTCGGCCTGGGCACAAGATATGGGGTCTCTGGAGCTGTGGATAAAGCGATGCGTTTTTAGAGAAATCGGCGGGGATTTTACGGCACATAATGACGTAAGATTTTGAAAAATAATGATTAAAATGACGTGACAAAATCCTGTAGCGACGCTTGACGCTCCCGGACACCGTAATTAGGCTTCTGACCCCGACACAAGATCTTGTGTTCGCCGCAGGCGATCACGGGCACGCGGTCGGGGGAGGTTTCAGGGGCCTGACTGTCAGTCCAGAAGGCAGCAGGTACCGGTCGGGCGCGCGAGGCTTGTTGAGCTGCACGCACTTCGTCGGCATTCCCTGCAATCCGTTGGATAAGGCGTAAGAACAGTTCGGAGCGCCGCGGATTCAATGAATACAGTCGTGAAGATCGAACCCAAAGACGTCGATGCGATTCCCTTCCAGGAAGCCTCGCTCGACATCTGGGACAAAAAGTATCGCCTCACCGCCAAGGACGGTTCGCCCGTCGACAAGACGATGGACGACACCTACAAGCGCGTCGCGCGCGCGCTTGCGGACGTCGAGCAGGAGGAAGTGCGCGAGCACTGGTACGAGCGCTTTCTGTGGGCCCTGCGCCGCGGAGCCATTCCCGCCGGCCGCGTGACCTCCAACGCCGGGGCGCTCGAGCACAAGCCGGCCACTTCGACCATCAACTGCACGGTCTCGGGCACGATCCGTGACTCGATGGACGACATCCTAAAGAAAGTCCACGAGGCCGGGCTTACGTTGAAGGCGGGATGCGGTATCGGGTATGAGCACTCGACGCTGCGACCGCGCGGCGCGTACGTATCCGGCGCCGGCGCCTATACGTCCGGCCCGCTGTCCTTCATGGATATCTTCGACAAGATGTGCTTCACCGTGTCCTCCGCCGGCGGTCGTCGCGGGGCGCAGATGGGCACCTTCGATGTGGGCCACCCGGATGTCATGGAGTTCATCCGCGCCAAGCGTGAGAACGGCCGGCTGCGACAGTTCAACCTGTCACTTCTGATCACCGATGAGTTCATGCAGGCGGTGCGTGAGGATCGTGAGTGGAAGCTTGCCTTCCCGCTTGGACTCAAGGAGTTCGAGGCGGAGAAGCCCGACCTCACCGACGTCGCCAAGTTCGTCTGGCGTGAGTGGCCGGTGCACGAAGGCTACGTCGTGAACGACGAAGGCCTGGTCGCCTGTAAGGTCTACAAGACGCTGCCGGCGCGCCGGATGTGGGACGTCATCATGACGTCCACCTACGATTTCGCCGAGCCCGGCTTCATTCTCGTCGATCGGGTCAACGAGATGAACAACAACTGGTGGTGCGAGAACATCCGCGCCACCAATCCGTGCGTTACGGCCGACACACGCCTGCACACACGCTATGGCATGGTCCGTATCGGAGACCTGTACGACGCGCGCGTCGACATCCAGGCGACTGTTGACAAGCGCGCCCTGGATGAAGGCATGGGCACGACCGTGCGTGAGGCGGTGCCGGCGTTCATGACCGCAGCCAGTGCGGATGTCTACCGCGTGACGACCAAGGACGGCTACGAGATCAAGGCCACCGAGTGGCACGACTTCTACACCACGCGCGGCAAGATCAAGCTGAAGGACCTGAAGCCGGGTGATGAGCTGCTGGTGCAGTCCGGCAAGGGCCAGTTCGGCGGCTGCGGCGAAGAGGAGCTCGGTATCCTTCTCGGTCTGATCACCGGTGACGGTCACTTCACCAACCGCGGTGGGCAGACCGCCGCGATTATTGATCTGTGGGGTGAGGATCAGGCCTACGCTCAGCAGTTGACCAAGTACATCAACACCATGATCCGTGGCTGGTCGCACAACAGGCGCCAGTACGAGGTCACGGCCGTCGCAGTTCCCGAGCGCAATCTGTTGCAGATCCGGTCTGTGTTGCTGGCACGCATGCTGCTGGAGTTCTTTGGTTTCGGCCCCAAATGCAAGATCCAGGTCCCGGAGATCGTGTGGCGCGGGAACGAGGCTTGTGTGCGTGGTTACCTGCGCGGTCTTTTTCAGTCCGATGGCACCGTACAGCGCGACGACAACAACGCGTACTGCACGATTCGGCTTGCCTCGAGCCAGCAGTCCCTGCTCAAGGACGTGCAGATGCTGCTCGCGAACTTTGGAATCTTCTGCCGCGTCTTGAAGCGCCGCGCCGCCGGACAACGCGCGTTACCGGACGGCAAGGGCGGCAAGAAACTTTACGACTGCAAAGCCGATTACGAGCTGATCATCGGCTCGGGTTCGCGCGATCGCTTCATGGAGGAGATCGGCTTCATCAGCACGGCGAAGAATCAGAAATATCACGAGTGGAAGGCGCAGCATCCGACCACCTACGCCGAAAAGTTTGTGAGTGCCATTGCGAGCATCGAGCACGCCGGCCGCGAGGCAGTGTTCGATACGACGCAACCCGACAAGAACAACCTGATTTTCAACGGACTTGTGACAGGGAACTGCGGCGAGCAACCGCTCCCGCCGTACGGTTCCTGTCTGTTGGGATCGGTGAATCTCACTCGCTTCGTAAAGCATCCGTTCGGGGATTTCGCGGAATTCGACTGGAACGAATACCGTGAGGTAGTGAAGGTATTTACGCGCATGCTCGACAACGTCGTCGAGGTGAACGGACTTCCGCTCGAGAACCAGCGCAACGAAATCCTGCGCAAGCGCCGTCACGGCATGGGGTTCCTGGGGCTCGGCAGCACAATCACACTTCTAAAGATGAAGTACGGTTCACCGGAGGCGTTGCGTTTCACGGAGGACGTCTCGCGCGAGATGGCCGTCGCCGGCTGGGAAGCCGCGCTCGAGCTGGCGCGCGAGAAGGGTCCGGCGCCGATCATGAACGAGGAGTTCACGGTGACGAAGGAGATGCTGCGCAAGCGGCCCGAGATGGCGAAGGATGGCTGGCGGCCGGGCTCGAAGATCCCCGGACGCCTGCTGCACGCCAAGTACAGCCGCTACATGCAGCGCATCGCGGAAGTGGCGCCGCAGCTGGTGCACGAACTCGCCGAGACCGGCGCGCGCTTCACGCATCACACTTCCATCGCCCCCACGGGCACGATCTCTCTGTCTCTGGCCAACAACGCTTCGAATGGAATCGAGCCGTCCTTTGCACATCACTACTTCCGCAACGTAATCCGGGAAGGCAAGAAGTCCAAGGAAAAGATCGACGTTTATTCCTTCGAACTACTGGCGTATCGCGAGCTCGTCAACGCGAACGCCGAACCTGGAGCCACCACCGATGCTGAGAGACTGCCGGACTACTTCATCGCCGCGGACGACGTCACTCCCAAAGAGCACGTCGAGGTGCAGGCTGCATCCCAGAAGTGGATCGATTCATCGATTTCTAAGACGGCGAACGTGCCTACGGATTTCCCCTACCAGAAGTTCAAAGACATCTATCTGTATGCACACGAGCAGGGCCTGAAGGGCTGCACCACCTTCCGCTTCAACCCCGAGGCGTTCCAAGGCGTGCTGGTGAAGGAACAGGACCTGAAGAACACGGTCTACAAGTTCACGCTCGACGATGGCACGGTGGTC
>DATIXW010000250.1:0-4769 GCA_035518135.1 Steroidobacteraceae bacterium | reverse complement strand
GTGAGGCCGGCGTAGCCGTCCAGCAGCTCGCGCTGCGCGGCACTGCGCGTCAGGGACTGGAACTCATGCTGGCCGTGGATATCGATGAGGATGTTGCCGGCCTCGCGCAGCAGCTGCACCGCCACCGCCTGCCCGTTGAGGTAGGCGCGCGAGCGCCCGTCGGCGCCCACCACGCGGCGCACCTGCAGTTCCGTGCCCACGCTGACCGCCTGCTCCTCGAGCCACTGCTTGAGCTCGCGCGGGGCGCGCGCAAGATCCAGGGTGCCGGCGATCTCGGCGCGCTCGGCGCCGTGGCGCACGACCTCCGCACCCGCGCGCCCGCCGGCGAGCAGCTGCAGCGCGTCGACCAGGATCGACTTGCCGGCGCCGGTTTCCCCGGTGAGCACCGTGAGCCCGGGGCGCAGCTCGAGCTCCACCGCATCGATGATGGCGAAATCGCGGATCTGCAGGTGCGTGAGCATGCTTCAGCGCTCGAAGCTGCCGCGGCCCCAGTGGAGCTTGGAGCGCAGCAGCCCGAAGTACTCGTGGCCCGGGGGATGCAGCAGCGTCACGCGCTCGCGCGCGGTGCGCACCTCGAGGCGTGCGCCGGCGGTGAAGTCCCCGAGCATGGCGCCGTCGCAGATGACGTGCGCCTGGGTGTCCGAGCGCGCGGCGAGGGCGATCTCGATGACCGACTGCGAGGACACGACGATCGGGCGATCAGAGAGGGTATGCGGACAGATCGGCGCGATGATCAGGGCCGGCAGGTGCGGCTCGACGATCGGCCCGCCGCAGGAGAGCGCGTACGCCGTCGAGCCGGTGCCGGTCGCGACGATGATGCCGTCCCCGCCGTGGGAGTTGACGAACTGCCCGTTGATGCGCGTCTCGAAATCGAGCGTGCGCCCGGTGTCGTGCTTCTGCATGACCACATCGTTCAGCGCCAGGGCATGCGCCACCTGGGCGTCCCCGTGCAGCAGGCGCGCCTCGAGCAGCGCGCGCTCGTCGGCCTCGAGCGCGCCCTTGAGCGCCAGATCCACCGAGGCGAGCATGTCCTGGGGCATGACGTCGGTGAGGAAGCCCACCCGGCCGCGGTTCACCCCGAGCAGCGGCACGCCGTGGCGCGCCACCAGGCGGGCGGCGTACAGCAGCGTCCCGTCCCCGCCGACGGCGATCACGAGGTCGGCGCGCGGCCCGAACTGCGCCTCCGGCACACGCGTGATGCCCGCGCCGCTCAGGCGCGCATCCTCGCTCACGAGCACCGTGACGCCGGCGGCAGAGAGGTGCGGCAGCAGCGCGCCGACGCTCTCCTCGACGCGCACGTCGGAGAATCTGCCCACTAACGCGCAGGTGCGCACCGGAAAGGCCATGTCCGCCCTTGACTTAACCCCGCAAGGCCCGAGGCGGGGCCTTTGTAACATGCAGCGGAAGGTCCGGGCCAATGCCGTGGGTCACATCCTGCGCGCTCGCGCAGGCTTGCATGACGGTCGGCAAGGCGCGACGCTAGGGCTCCACTGTGTAGCGCGAGCCGCCGTGAGCGCGGCTTAAGAGGTCTATGGCACCCGAGGCTGCGGAAGAACCCCTAGGCGAGCGGGCCCAGCACCTGCTGCGCATCCTGATCGAGAGCTACATCCGGGACGGCCAGCCGGTGGGCTCGCGCGCGCTCTCGCGCGAGTCGGGCCTGCAGCTGTCCTCGGCCACGGTCCGCAACGTCATGGCGGACCTGGAGGAGCTCGGCTTCGTCGCCTCCCCCCACACCTCCGCCGGCCGCATCCCGACCGACAAGGGCTACCGCTTCTTCGTCGACACGCTCCTGCAGCTGCGCCCGCTCGATGCTTCCCTGAGCGAGCAGATCCGCCGCCAGCTCGAGGCGAGCCGCGAGGCCTCGACCGACCTCATCGCGAACGTCTCGCAGCTGCTCTCGAGCGCCACCCAGCTCGCCGGGGTGGTGACGCTGCCGCGCAGCCGCGCCGCCCAGGTGAGCCAGGTGGAATTTGTGGGGCTCGCCGAGAACCGCGTGCTGGTGGTGCTCGTTTACAACGACCGCGAGGTGCAGAACCGCATCATCCAGACTGAGCGGCGCTACTCCCCGGATGAGCTCAAGCGCGCCTCCAATTACCTGAACGAGCAGTTCCGGGGGCGCTCGCTCGCGGGGGTGCGCGAGGAGATCCTGCGGCAGCTGTCCGAGGACCGGGCGCACATGAACCAGATCATGCTCGATGCGATCTCGGTGGCCCAGCAGGTATTTGCGGGCGGGGAGGACAAGCTCGAGTACGTCATCAAGGGCGAGACCAACCTCATGGGCGTCGCCGACCTCACCAACGTGGAGAAGCTGCGGCGCCTGTTCGAGGCGTTCAACGAGAAGCGTGACTTCCTGCACCTGCTCGACCACAGCCTCAAGGCCGAGCGGGTCCAGATCTTCATCGGCCACGAATCCGGCTACCGCATCCTCGATGACTGCAGCGTGGTGACGGCCCCCTACGCTGACGCCGACGGGGTGGTGGGGGTGCTGGGGGTCATCGGCCCGACGCGCATGGCCTACGAACGGGTCATCCCGATCGTCGACATGACGGCTAAACTGCTGGGGGCCGCCTTGAATTCGCGCCGCTGACCCCCACCCGGTGGGGGGCGGTTCCAGGCCCCGCAGACGCGGGGGTGGGGCAGCGCTTGATCGTAGGGACCCTTAAAGCGGCGGGAAGGATCAACGAGATGACGGCGAACGAGCACGAGCGGCGCGACCCGGCCACGGAAGCCACCACGGTGCTGCCCGAGACGGCCGCCCAGCTGGTCGAGCTGGAGCGCCTGCAGCAGGCGCTCAGCGAGTCCGAGGAGCGCGCCAAGGGTCACTGGGAACAGTACCTGCGCGCGGTCGCGGAGCTGGACAACGTGCGCAAGCGCGCCCAGCGCGACATCGAGTCGGCCAACCGCTACGGGCTCGAGAAACTCGCCCAGGAACTGCTGCCGGTGAAGGACAGCCTGGAGCTGGCCGTGCAGAACGCCGGGCGCGCCGACAGTGCGAGCCTCAGGGCCGGCTCTGAGGCCACGCTCGCGCTCCTGGGCAAGGCGCTCGAGAAGTTCGGGGTCCGGATGATCGACCCGGCCGGGGAGCCGTTCGATCCGGAGCGCCACGAGGCGATGATGGCGCAGGAATCGGCCACCGCCGAGCCCAACTCGGTCCTGCAGGTGGTGCAGCCGGGGTACGAGCTCAACGGGCGGCTGCTGCGGCCGGCCCGGGTTATCGTGGCGAAGGAGCCCTCCCGGCCTTGAAACCCCCGAAAGCCACCCTTAAGAAGTGGCCCTAGAATGTCCCTCTTTTGAAAGATCCGCGCGGAGTGCACTCATGGCAAAGGTAATCGGCATCGACCTCGGCACGACCAATTCGTGTGTGGCCATCATGGAGGGCGGCAAGCCCCGGGTCATCGAGAACAGCGAAGGCGATCGCACGACCCCCTCGGTTGTCGCCCTCACCAAGGACAGCGAGTGGCTCGTCGGCCAGCCGGCCAAACGCCAGGCGGTCACGAATCCTCACAACACGCTCTTCGCCATCAAGCGCCTCATCGGCCGCAAGTTCGAGGACGAGGTGGTGCAGCGCGACATCAAGATGGTGCCCTACAAGATCGTCAAGGCGGACAACGGGGACGCCTGGGTCGAGGTCCAGGGCAAGAAGATGGCGCCGCCGGAAGTCTCCGCGCGCGTGCTCATGAAGATGAAGAAGACCGCCGAGGACTACCTCGGGGAGGCGGTGAGCGAGGCGGTGATCACGGTGCCGGCCTACTTCAACGATTCCCAGCGCCAGGCGACCAAGGACGCCGGGCGCATCGCCGGTCTCACCGTCAAGCGCATCATCAACGAGCCGACCGCGGCCGCGCTCGCCTACGGGCTGGACAAGGCCGGGGGCGATCGCAAGATCGCGGTCTATGACCTGGGCGGGGGCACCTTCGACGTCTCGATCATCGAGATCGCGGCGGTCGATGGCGAGCACCAGTTCGAGGTGCTCTCCACCAACGGCGACACCTTCCTCGGCGGGGAGGACTTCGACCTGCGCATCATCAACTTCCTCGCCGAGCAGTTTCAGAAGGAGTCCGGCGTTGACGTGCGCCAGGACCCGCTCGCCATGCAGCGCCTGAAAGAGGCGGCCGAGAAGGCGAAGATCGAGCTCTCCTCGACGCAGCAAAGCGATGTGAACCTGCCGTACATCACCGCCGATGCCTCGGGCCCCAAGCACCTCAACATCAAGTTGACGCGCGCAAAGCTCGAGTCTCTGGTCGAGGACCTCGTCAAGAAGACCATCGAGCCGTGCCGCATCGCGCTGAAGGACGCCGGGCTCTCGGGCAGCCAGATCGCCGAGGTGATCCTGGTCGGCGGTCAGACGCGCATGCCGCTGGTGCAGAAGTACGTGAAGGACTTCTTCGGCAAGGAGCCCCGCAAGGATGTGAATCCGGACGAGGCCGTCGCGGTGGGTGCCGCCATCCAGGCCGGCGTGCTCGCCGGTGAAGTCAAGGACGTGCTGCTGCTGGATGTCACCCCGCTGTCGCTCGGCATCGAGACCCTGGGCGGTGTGATGACCAAGCTCATCGAGAAGAACACGACGATCCCCACGCGCGCATCGCAGACCTTCTCCACCGCGGATGACAACCAGACGGCGGTGACGATCCACGTGCTGCAGGGCGAGCGCGATCGGGCGGCCGACAACAAGTCGCTCGGCAAGTTCGACCTGTCGGATATTCCCTCAGCGCCGCGCGGCATGCCGCAGATCGAGGTGTCCTTCGACATCGATGCCAACGGTATTCTCA
>DATIXW010000249.1:0-3320 GCA_035518135.1 Steroidobacteraceae bacterium | reverse complement strand
GGAGCCGAGTTCGCTTGCGAACGCATAGTTGGAGTAGGTGGTGTCGGCGCTGGATTGCGTCGCAGGCGCCGCGCCGCACACGCTCGCAGTCAGCGCTGCCCCGGCGCACAGTCCGATCCCCAGAATTAGCCGCACGTCGTTGTCGTTCTGCCGTTTTGCAAACGAGTCTAGCAGGTCAAAATGGGGCAGCATGGTCCCCGCTCAGAACGACAAGGAGTCAAGCATGAGCTTACGACCCACTCACCAACCCTCCTCATCTCAGAGGGTCGCCCACGCGGGCTACCTCGGCCCGCACACCGGCAGCGAGCCGCTGGAGGTGACCGTCGTGCTGCGGCGTCGCGCCGGCGCCGCCTGGGCGGCGGCCTCATGGCCGCAGCACCCCGCGCTGCCGCGGGCGCAGTTTCCTCAGCAGTGCGGCGCGGATCCGGCCGATCTCGAGAGTCTGCGGCGCTTCGCCCGGGCGCGCGGGCTGACCGAGACCGGGGTCGATGCCGCACGGCGCGTGTTACACCTGCGGGCAACTCCACAGGCGCTTGCGAGCGCATTCGCGGTGCGCTTCGGGCGCTATCAGCTGCCCGACGGGCGCGGTCCCTTCATCGGCTGCGAACCCTCACCCGCGTTGCCCCCCGAGGCCATCGCGGTACTCGGGCTCGACCGGCGGCCGGTGGCACACGCGCACTTTCGCCGTCCGCGCACCACGCCCACGCACGCCTACACGCCCCTTGAGGTGGGGGCGCTCTACGAGTTTCCGCCGGGCACGGACGGCCGTGGGCAGGGCGTCGCCATCATCGAGCTTGGCGGCGGCTTCCGCCCGGGCGATCTTGAGCACTACTTCCGCGGACTGGGTCTGGCCGCACTCCCCACGGTGACGGCGGTGGGCGTGGCCGGCGGCGCCAACACCCCCGGTGGGGACGCCGATGGCGAAGTGCTGCTCGACATCGAGGTCATCGGTGCCCTGGCGCCGGGCGCCTCGCTTGCGGTGTATTTCGCGCCCAACACCGATCAGGGGTTCTACGAGGCGATCTCGCAGGCCGCCCACGATGAGCAGCGGCGCATCACGGTGATGTCCATCAGCTGGGGCAGCGCGGAAGATAGCTGGAGCAGCAGCGCACGCGCCGCCCTGCAGTCAGCGCTCGAGGACGCCGCGGCGCTCGGCGTCAGCGTCACGGTTGCCTGCGGGGACAGCGGCTCGAGCGACGGGGTGAGCGGGGCCGCGCCGCACGTGGACTTTCCGAGCTCCAGCCCCTTGGCCCTCGCCTGCGGCGGCACCCGCCTCATGGGCAACGGCACCGCAATCGCAAGCGAGGTCGTGTGGAACGACGCTGCCACGGGGGAGGGGGCGACCGGCGGCGGGGTGAGCGCGCAGTTTGCGTTGCCGGCCTGGCAGGCGAACGTCGCCGTGCCGAAGGGAGAGGGTGGCCGTGCCGGGCGCGGGGTCCCGGACGTGGCCGGTAATGCGGATCCGCAGACGGGCTATGAGGTCTTCGTCGACGGGCACGCGCAGGTGATCGGGGGCACGAGCGCGGTCGCGCCATTGTGGGCCGCCCTCATCGCGCGCCTGAACCAGAAGCTCGGTGGCTCCCTGGGTGATGCGCACGCCGCGCTCTACGGCGCCGGTGCGCGCGCCTTCCGCGACATCACGAGCGGCAACAACGGGGCCTTCCGGGCGGCCGCGGGCTGGGATGCGTGCACCGGGCTTGGCTCTCCGCGCGGCACGGGACTGCTCGCGGCACTCGCGGCGCTGAAGGGCTGAGTCCTCCAGGCACCGCGGGTGCGGCGGCATTCAGGAGCGTCGCCGGCGACGCCAGACGCCCGCAAGCGCCGCGAGTGCCGCGAGACTTGCGAGGTCCAGCGCGCCGCCCCCGCCACCCCCGCCACCGCTGGGGTCGGTCACGGTGAGCACTTGGGTTGCTTCGGCGTAGCCGCTGGCATTGGTGCAGGTGAGGTTGTAGGTGGCGCTGCCGGTGGCGCTGGGTGTGATCATCATCGAGCCTGACAGCGCCTGCGTACCGCTCCAGGCACCCGAGGCCGTGCAGGTGGTCGCGTTGCTCACCGTCCAGCTGAGCTTCGCCGAAGCGCCGACGTTGACCGTTGTCGGGCTCAGATTCAGCGAGACATCTGGCGCCGCGGGGAGCGCTGCGAGGGCATTCTCGGCCTGGAGCAAGCCGTACCCACCGGTGTAGTTGACCGCAGGCGGACTGCCCGCCTGGCTGTAGTTGGTGATCTCGCCAGCGCCGGACTTCAGGGCGGTGTAGAGCGCGCCGGGGTTGATGCCGGGAAATTGCTGCAACAGCAGGGCGGCTGTTGCGGCCACGTGCGGTGTGGCGGCGGAGGTGCCGAAGAAATTCGGGAATGATCCGCTGTTGTTGCAGCTGCCGACGGTTCCGGCTCCCAGTGCAAAGCCGAGAAACGTGTCACTGCCGCCGTCCGGTCCGGCGATGTCGGGTTTCTGGCGCATCTCCCCGTCCGGTGGGTTGAGCGGATTTCCGGAGCTGCCGAACAGGATCGGATCGCCGCCCTTGGCGGAGAAGGTCTCGAGCACCGCAGTCGTTTTGCCGCACGCGGGCGTGTCACCCCAGAAAACCGCACCGACGGCCATCACGCCGGCGGCGCCCGGATGTCCCTGCAGCGTACCACCGGTGACCGGAACGCCCGTGAAGGTAGACCCTGCGCCGTCATCATCGACCGCGACTTTGATGCGCGTCGGCGCCACACCGCCCACCAGCCCGACCTGGACGGTGATGGTCTGCGCAGCGCTGCACACGGTGGAGGTCAAGCCCGGCGGGCAGGTGCTACCGGTCGTGGCATTTGCCGGGTAGCCGATCACCAGGACCTGGTAGGGATCGACGCCGGTGGAGTTGGCCCCGGTACACACCTGGGTACTGGTGAGGTCATCGATCGGACTCGGGCTGCCGGGATCCGGGTTGACCGGGCTTGCGATCAGCCCGGTGCCGGTCGGACTCGCCACGCACAGATCCATCTGGCTCGTGGCGCCGCTGCTAGTGGGTGCGCCGGTGACGTAGGGCTGATCCCACTGCAGGATGATGTTGACAAACTCCCCCGGCACGAACTGCGGCAGGTTGACGGTGAGCGAGGTGGTCGTAGTCGCGCCGGTGGTGTCGAAGTTCAGCACGTGCTCGCCTGCGGGCGCTACGGCTGGCGTGCTGAAATCGGGGGCGAGATTGTCGTAGCCGTTACTGCCGCTGTTACCCGCGGCCGAAAAGTACGCCACGCCTGCGGCGTATGCGCTGTTGACTGCCTGCGACAACAGGCCGTCCTGGAAGAACGGTTCGTCGAAATACGTCACGTCATCCGCGATC
>DATIXW010000248.1:0-23136 GCA_035518135.1 Steroidobacteraceae bacterium | reverse complement strand
CCGGCTATCTGCTCGCGCGCGGCTGCGCCATCGCGACGCTGCTGTGCGCGCTGCTGCATGCGCTCTTTGAGCCGACGGTGCGGCCGGAAGGCGGCGCGCTCATCGCCTCGGTGATCTCCGGCACGATCGCGCTCGGACTTGGCAACTTCCTCTGGGACCAGGGCTTCCGGCGCGGGGACAGTCAGCTGCTGGCGGTGATGGCGTACGCAACGCCCCTGTGCAGCGCGCTGCTGCTCGCGCTCCTCGGGGCCGCGATGCTCACCTGGAATCTGCTCACCGGCGCCCTCGTCATCGTGCTCGCCGGCTTCCTGTCGCGCTGCGCGCCCGCCGCCTCCGCGCCGCCGTAGGCGCGGGCGCGCGCTCAGTACGGCACGCTCAGGCGCCGGTATGCGGCCGCGAGCAGCCACAGCGGCCCGATCAGCAGGAACTGCAGATCCTTAAAGAACGAGGGGCGCTTGCCCTCGATCGCATGGCCGATGAACTGGCCGATCCAGGCGATGACGAAGATGACCAGCGAGGTGACCCACAGCGGCCACGGCAGCATCGCGAGCGCGCGGGTGCACAGGAGCAGTGCGGCGAAGGCGAGGACGAGGCCGGCGGCGAGCCGCGGCGAGAGCGCCACGTAATAAAGGAGTGCGGCGAGGCTGCTCAGCGTCGCCCAGTTGGTCCAGGGGGAGAGCGAGGCGAGGCCTGCAGGCACCGGAAGCGACCACAGCAGGCCCATCACGGCGAGCACGATCGGCGGCACGCAGATCCAGTGCAGGAGCTTGTTCGTGGGGTGCTGGTGACTCGTGCCGTACTCGGCCAGCCAGTCGCTGACGCTGCGCATCTGGCAACGCTACCGCCGCGGCCAGGCGCGGAGCAAGTCTCCGCGCCCGGCCGGGGCATCTGCGTGCTAGGCGGCTGCGGCCATCAGGCCGCGCAGCTTCCCGATGGCGCTCGACTCGATCTGTCGGATGCGCTCCGCCGAGACGCCGTACTTGTCGGCGAGCTCGTGCAGCGTGGCCTTGTCATCGCTCATCCAGCGGCGCTGCACGATTTCGCGGCTGCGCGCATCCAGCCGCTCCATGGCCTCGTGCAGCCGGTCCGACTCGTCCTCGCTGCTCTCGGCGCTCTCGACCTGCTCGGCCGGATCCGCATCGGGTGAGGGCAGGTAGGCCGCCGGGCTGTACACCTCTTCCTCGTCCGACTCCGGGGTCGGATCGAAGGACAGGTCGCGCGCCGCCAGGCGCTTCTCCATTTCGCTGACCTCACCCTCGGTGACGCCCAGATCGCGCGCTACCGCGGCGGTTTCCTCGGCCGATAGCCAGGTGAGATTCTTCTTCATGCGGCGCAGGTTGAAGAACAGCTTGCGCTGCGCCTTGGTGGTGGCGATCTTCACCAGCCGCCAGTTGCGCAGCACGTACTCGTGGATCTCGGCGCGGATCCAGTGGACCGCAAAGGACACCAGGCGCACGTTGAGGGAGGGGTCAAAGCGCTTGACCGCCTTCATCAGCCCGACGTTGCCCTCCTGGATGAGGTCCCCCACCGGCAGCCCGTAGCCGCTGTAGCCACGGGCGATGTGCACCACGAAGCGCAGGTGCGAGAGCACCAGCTTTCTGGCGGCATCCAGATCCTCCTGCTTGCGGAAGCGCTCGGCGAGCTCGCGCTCCTCGTCGCGCGTCAGAACGGGAATACGGCCAACCCGGTCGAGGTAAGCATCAAGGCTTCCCAGCGGCCCGGTCAGCGAGTGATCACCCAGGCGGGTGACGATTGCGGTACCTGCAGTCATCGGCTCTCCCGTGGATTGGATGGGCATTCTAGCAGTCACCACCTTAGAGTGCTAAAGGGTTGCGAAGTTCCCCGGCACACCCGGGCTAACGCCTTGCCGGACAACAGCTTGCGCGCCTCTGGGCGCGGTCCGAATCCCCCTAAAGGAGGGCCCCCGGGTTCCCGTTGGAGGGTGAAATCCTGAGCTTAATCTCGGCAGAGAGCGCCCCCCGGCGGGGCTCCTGCGTCGGGGGATTGGACCGGGCGGGAGTCGCGAAGTGCCCTGCCGAGAGGCCCGTTGGGGCCGGGAGGCGTTTAGGCGTAAAGTCCGGCGCGCCCGTGCCGCGGGCAGTCGATAACACTGATAACGAGCGCGGGAGGCTTCCATGGTCAGCGTCGTATCGCTGTGGCTACCGGTCGTGCTGGCGGCCGTGTTTGTGTTCATCGTGAGCTCCGTGATCCACATGGCACCCTTGTGGCACCGCAATGACTTCCAGGGCATGGCTCACGAGGCGGAGGTGGCCAACGCGCTGCGGCCGCTCAATCTCGCTCCCGGGGAGTACATGCTGCCCTGGTGCGCGCCCAAGGAGCGCAAGTCGCCGGAGTTTGCCGAGCGCATGAAGCAGGGCCCGGTCGCCATGCTGAGCATCCTGCCCAATGGGCCGATGTCGATGGCGCGGCCGCTGGCGCTGTGGTTCGTGTACCTGCTGATCGTCGGCGCGTTCGCCGCGCTCATTGCCGCGCACACCCTGCCGGCCGGGACGAAGTACCTGCGGGTGTTCAAGGTGGTGCTCACCGCGTCCTTCATGGGTTATGCGCTTGCGCTGCTGCAGAACTCGATCTGGTTCAGGCGCCCCTGGTCGGCGACGTTCAAGGGGTGCTTCGATGCGCTGATTTACGCGGCACTGACCGCGGGCACGTTCGGGTGGCTGTGGCCGCACGCAGCCTCCTGAGGGGCTTCACTTCAAGGGCGGTTTGACACTGCGCGGCGCGTGACGTGGACTGCGTCACGCGCCGTTCGCGTTATGACTGCAAGTGTCCCGAAAGCGTGTATTTCGTGTTATTGCTTGACCTAACACGCGTGAAAACTTAAAAGTACGTCACGTATGCGTGACATAAGGCATGCTCTGATAGAGTCATTCACGCACCAACGATGAGGCTCAGGGGTCGATGAATCAGGGACGCGGGTTAAGGACGATCGTGGCACTGTGTCTGTGCCTGAGCACTTCGCTCGCCCTCGCCTCGGGCCAGCGGGTGAATTACACACGCCACGGCGCCCCCGGGGAGCCCGTGCTGAGTTCCTCGGCCGCCCTGGTGCTCGACACCACCCACTCCGCGGTACTCTATTCACGCCACTCGGACGTGGCCATGCCGATTGCTTCGATCACCAAGCTCATGACGGCGCTGGTCGTCATGGATGCCGGTCAGCCGCTCGATGAGGTGCTGACCGTCAGCGAGGATGACCGCAGCCTCGGTAAGGGGTCCGCCTCGCGGCTGTCCCCCGGGACGCGCCTGACGCGCGGGGACCTGATGCACCTGGCGCTCATGTCCTCCGAGAACCGCGCCGCGCATGCCCTGGGGCGTAACTATCCCGGCGGCGTTGCCGCCTGCGTGATCGCGATGAACGCCAAGGCGCGCGAGCTGGGCATGACGAGCGCGCGCTTCGTCGAGCCCACCGGCCTCTCGGATGAGAACGTCGCCAGCCCCGAGGACCTCTCCAAGCTGGTCATCGCCGCCGCCAAGGTGCCGGCGATCCGCGAGTACTCCACCGACAGCGACTACGTCGTGCAGGTCGGGCGCCGGCCGCTGCAGTTTCGCAACACCGACTCGCTGGTGAGCAAGTCCGACTGGAACATCGTGGTGCAGAAGACCGGCTACATCGCCGAGGCCGGCCGCTGCCTGGTCATGCAGACGGTGATCGAGGCGCGCACGGTGGTGATCGTGCTGCTGAATTCCTACGGCAAACGCACCCGCGTCGCCGACGCGCGCCGCATCCGCCGCTGGATGGAGGCGACGCTCGCCTCCCGCGGCACGCTCCCCGCCAGCACCTGAAGTCCCGCGGCGGCGGCCGCGGCCCACGACCCTGAGTTCCGCGCCGCGCCTTCAGGCGCGCGGTTCGATGCTGCGCAGGTGGCGCGCGGCGGAGATCCAGGCGCCGAGCCAGCCGAGCACGAATCCCGCCGCGAGCAGCACGGCGACGTCCTCGGGCGCCAGTCCCTGCAGCTCGAAGCGGCTGCCGTAGAGCCGGGCGAGCGTGGCCACCGGCTCGCGCAGGATCAGGAGCACGATGGCGAGGATCGCCCACGCCAGCAGCGCCCCCCCGAGCCCGTAGAGCACCCCGGTGTAAAGGAACGGACGGCGCACGAAGGCGTTGGAGCCGCCGACGAGCTTCGTCACCTCGATCTCCGCGCGCCGCGCCTGGATCTCGAGCCGAATGGTGTTGCCGATGACCGCCAGTACGCCCACGCCGAGCAGCGCCGCGGCGATCAGCAGCACCCGCTGCAGCACCTCGAGGATGGCGTTGAAGCGCATGACCCACTCCGAGTCGACCTGCACCAGGTCCACCTCCGGCCACGCCACGAAGTAGCGCCGCAGGGACTCGAGCGCTGCGGCGGAACTTGCACCGGCGCGCGGGCGCACGTGCAGCACGTGCGGCAGGGGGTTTTCCTTGAGCGCGGCGAGTGCATCCCCAAAACCCGAGTAGGTGCGGAAGTCCTCAAGTCCCTTATCCGCCGGGATGAGCGTGACGCTCGCCACGTCATTGCGGGCCCGGGCGTTCTGCGCCAGCTGCTGCGCCTTCTGCAGCGGCACGTCGGTCTTGAGGAACACCGACACATCCACGGCGCTCGCGAAATTGCCGGTCGCCGCCTGCGCGTTGGCGACGAACAGCTTCAGCGCCGCCGGCAGCACCAGCGCCAGCGCGATGACGAGCAGCGTCAGCAGCGTCGCGAGCGGGCTGCGCGCCAGGCGCCCGAGCGCCCCGAGCAGCGCCTGCAGATGGCCGAGATTCATCGGGTTGCCACCAGCGAGGGCAGCGGATCGACCGGCGGGTCGCCCTGCAGGGAGCCGTTCTCGAGCGTGATCACCCGCTCGCCGAACTCGCGCACGATGTGCAGGTCGTGGGTGGCGACCACGACGGTCACGCCGACATCCTGGAAGCGCCGAAACAGCCGCATCACCTCGAGCGAGAGGTCCGGATCGAGGTTGCCGGTGGGTTCATCGGCGATCAGCAGCGCGGGCTTGCTCACCACCGCGCGCGCGATGCCGACGCGCTGCTGCTCCCCGACCGAGAGCTCCAGGGGGAGCATGCGCTCCTTGCCCAGCAGGCCCACCTGGTCGAGTGCCGCGCGCACGCGCTTGTCGATCTCCTTCAGCGGCGTGGCTGCCACCGCCAGTGGCAGCGCCACGTTGTCGTAGACCGGGCGGTCGGCGAGGAGCTTGTGGTCCTGGAACACCATGCCGATGTTGCGGCGAAAGGCGGGGATGTGGCGCGCCTTGAGCGTCTGGGTGTTGCGGCCGCTGACCAGCACGCTGCCGCGCGTCGGACGCTCGAGCAGCCCGATGAGCTTGAGCACCGTGCTCTTGCCGGCGCCCGAACGGCCGGTGAGGAACACCATCTCGCCGTTGTGGATGTTGAAGCTCACGTTCGTGAGTGCTTCGCGGCCGTTGGCGTAGCGCTTGCTGACGCGCTCGAAGACGATCATGCGGCGCCTGCCTCCCCGCCGGGGCGCGCCTGCGGCCCCTCGACGAGCGCGGCGGCGAAGGCCTCCGCGTCGAACTCGCCGAAGTCCTCGCTCGTCTCGCCGATGCCGATGTAGCGGATGGGGATTCCGAGCTGCTGCGCGATGGCGATCACGATGCCGCCGCGGGCGGTACCGTCGAGCTTGGTGAGGACGAGCCCGGTGACCCCCACCGCCTCCTTGAACTGGCGTGCCTGTGCGAGTGCGTTCTGGCCCTGGTTGGCATCGAGCACCAGCAGCACCTCGTGCGGGGCGGAAGGGTCCACGCGCGCGAGCACGCGCCGCACTTTCTTCAGCTCCTCCATCAGGTGCGACTGGCTGTGCAGCCGCCCGGCGGTGTCGGCGAGCAGCACGTCGCAGCCGCGGGCCCTGGCCGCCTGCAGCGCATCGAACACGACCGCCCCCGGATCGGCGCCGGGCTGCTGCGCGGCGAAGGCGGCGCCGGAGCGCTCCGCCCACACCTTCAGCTGCTCGATCGCGGCGGCACGGAAGGTATCCCCGGCGGCGAGCAGCACGCTGTGGCCTTCGCGGGCGCAGCGCGCGGCGAGCTTGCCGATGGTGGTGGTCTTGCCCGAGCCATTCACCCCCACCACCAGGATCACGAAGGGGCGGCGGCTGGCATCGATCACGAGGGGCTTGGCGCAGGGGGCGAGGATCTCAACGATGCTCGCGCGCAGCGCGCGGATGAGTGCCTCCGGGTCCGTGAGCTCTTTGCGCGCCACGCGCCGGCGCAGTTCCGCAAGGATGCGCTCGCTCGCCTGCACGCCGACGTCCGCCCCGATCAGGCGCGTCTCGAGCTCCTCGAGGATGGCGGCATCGATCTGGCGGCCCCGCAGCAGGTCCGCCAGCTCGACGGTGAGCCAGGAATTGCCGCGGTTCAGGCGCTTGCGCAGGCGGCGCAGGAATCCCGGGCGCTCGTCGGGGGCGGTTTCGGTGGCTCGGCGGAACATCAGGGCGGCATTGTAGCGGCCAAAAGAGAAGGGCGGCCGTCCGGGGCCGCCCTGGCGTCCTCGCCCGCACAGTGCGGTGCCCTCTACGGCTGGATCACCGTGGGGTTGCCGATGAGGATCGTGGTCCCCGGCGGGGTCGAAGGGAAGGGTACGACCGGCACGGGCTGGCCACTGAAGGTGAGGGCCTCGAGCTGCATCTCCTCGGTCACCGCCAGGCTCGCCGACGGATCGATGATCGAGCCGTGATTGCCGGCGGTGAAGTTGACAAAGGCGCGGAAGCCGGACGGGTTCACCTGCGGCCCCGGGGCGGCCGAGCCCAGCTGCGTAAGCGCGGTGGCGGTGGCCGGGGCCGGCAGGTAGGCCGAGGCGGTGATGAGGCGCTGCGTGGCCACATTCGGCACCACCTGGTCCGGGAGCGAAGTATTGCTGCCGACGACCTGGATCAGGTGAATCGGATGCGCTGCGGTGGCGTAGGCGATGAAGTTGATCGGATCGCCGGCGTCGACCGCGGTCTGGGCATCGCGGAAGAACTGCTCGTAGAGCGTCGTGCCGGGGAATACGCCCTGGGCCTCAAGCCCTGCGTTGATCTGGGGGGCGAATGTGGGTGACTCGCGCAACAGGTCCGCAATGCCGCCGCCGGGCATGGCGAGGGTCGCGGTGGTGATCTCGTTCGACGGGATCACGCCCATGAAGACCCCGCCCACGATGGCCCCGAGGGAGTGGCCGAGGTAGTGGATGCCGGCGGGGTTGATGCCGCCTGCGGCGCCGAGGTTCAGCTGCGGCAGCGTGCGCGTGAGCGCGATGAGGTCGGCAATGCCCTCGCGCAGGTTGTCGCGCGAGGTCAGCACGCTCGTCAGGTTGATGAAATGCGAGCCCGAAGGATCGATCTTCCCGTCCGCGCCCGCCTGACCGGTGGCGTTGTTCTCCACATCGAGGTCGAAGGTGCGCTCGATCGAGCCGCTCGCGGGCAGCCCGAGCCCGGTGTAGAGCGGATTCGCGCCGGCGGCATACAGCGGGTCGCTGGTGCTGGTGACCCCGTGCAGCGGCAGGTCGATGGCGACCACGACGTAACCGGAATCGGCAAAGGAGTCCGCCACGCCGAACATGTCCTCGCGGCTGCGCGTGATGCCGTGCTGGAAGATCATTACCGGCCAGCCACCCGCCGGCGGCGTCGCGCCGAGGGCGGAACTCGCGTTTGGCACCGTGACAAGGACCGGGATCTGCAGCGTCTGCGTCGGCACCGGCAGCGGGTTGAAGCGCGTGACGAACGTGCTGCTGGGATCCAGCGGGAACGGTGGCGCGTGCCAGTACTCGCTCAGCGGTGCGCTCTTGCTGAGGTAGTAGGGGATGGTCAGCACGCCGACGTAGACATCCGCATGGCCCGGCAGCCCCAGTCCCGGGATGGCCGCGGTGGTGAATCCGGGCGGATGCTGCACGGCCAGCGTCTGTGCCGGGGTGGTGGCGGAGACCAGCTGCAGCGTGTCGAGTGTGGAGACGGTGGTAAAGCTAAACGTGAGCACGATGTTGGCCGGATTGACGCCGATCGCCTGGGCGATCTGCAGCTGCGCCCCGGTGAGCTGGCACACGCCATTCAGCGTGGCATTGGTGATGCTCGGGCAGGTGGCGCCGCCTGAGGCGAGGGCCTGCTTGATGGTGGCATAGTCGTTGTCCGGCACCGCGGGATGCCCCTTGGTGTCCTTGATGCCGTCGGTGAGGATGATCAGGTAGCCGTTACCGGTTTGGCAGTTCGCGCCCAGGAACTGGCCGTTCTGGATACAGGTGCTGGGCATGAGCGGATGCAGGGGCTTGATCTCAAGGATCGTGGCGCCGATGCCATTGAGCTCCTCGCCCGGGCCCACCGAATAATCGACACCGGGCGTCAGCGGGGGGCCGGCGACGCCGATCGTCGCCTTGGTAAGGTTGTCCGTCAGCACCGGCACGACGATGACCGAGGCGGCGGTGAAGCTCGTGGGGTCCAGCGCGCCGCCGAAGTTCTCGCGGATCACGGCGGTCGTGGAGAAACCGTCGAGCCCGTTGATCGCCGCCTGGTTGGGCATCACCGAATTGGGCGGCTGGATATTGATCGTGCCGTCGGTCGAGCCGGCAAAGTACAGGTCCGTCGGGTAGGGCAACACGCCCGCGTTCACCTGGAACAGTGCCGTACTTGCTGTCGGCGGAGGCAAAGGCGTGCCACCGCCGGGGAGATTGCCGCTGTCGGTGTTGCCGGGACCCACCGAGCCGTATCCGCCGCCCGAGCAGGCCCCCAGCAGCAGGGCCGCCGCGACGATGCCAGTTGCGACAAGTCTCTTCATATCGCTGCAACCCCCCCAAGCCGCCGCCGCTGTGCTCTGGAACGCACAGCCCCGAGCCGCGGCTTCATTTTCACGAGCTATCGACGCGAGCCACCTGCGGTTCTTATGCCGTGGCTCACCGGCCGTATCCCCTCTTGCCGGTGCTGTTCTGTAGCGCTTCGCTTATGGACGAGACAAGCTAGGTTACGCTTAGGGGAAGAACAGTGGCAAGGTGGCGCGTGCGTCCACCGGAGTGAACTGACTTGGGCTCTGCCGGGAAGTCGCAAGTGCGCCCCCGCGCGCCGCCGCGCCGTGGCGCCAGCGCCCGCGTGCTGCGGATCATCGGCGGTACCTGGCGCGGCCGGAAGCTGCGTTTCCCGGACCGCCCGGATCTGCGCCCCACGCCCGACCGCGTGCGCGAGACGCTGTTCAACTGGCTCGGGACGCGCACTGCCGGTGCGCGCTGCCTGGATCTGTTTGCCGGTAGTGGCGCGCTCGGACTCGAGGCGCTGTCGCGCGGGGCGGCGCATGTGACTTTCGTCGAACACGATCCGGTGGCTGCGCGGGAGCTGCGCGCGCGCCTCGCGCAATGGCAGGCCAGCGGCGCCGAGGTGGAGTGCGCGGATGCGCTGCAGTTTCTCCACGGCACGCCTGAGCCCTTCGACCTCGTGTTCCTGGACCCCCCGTTCGGCTCGCAACTGCTGGCGGGCGCGGCGCGCGGGCTGAGCGAGCGCGGCTGGCTGCGTCCCGAGGCCCGGATCTATGTCGAATCCCCCGCCCGTGGCGGCGCACCGCAGCTGCCGGGGGCCTTCAGCCCGCTAAAGGCCAAGCGGGCGGGCGAGGTCGGTTATCATCTGTACGCATACTCTGGCGGCCCCGTGTGATCTGGCATGAAACGCAACGCCGTCTATCCCGGCACCTTCGACCCCATTACCAACGGACACCAGGATCTGGTGCGCCGCGCGGCCGGCATCTTTGATTCCGTGATCGTCGCGATCGCGGCCAACACCCACAAGACCCCGATGTTCTCGCTCGAGAAGCGCGTCGAGCTGGCGCGTGCGGTGCTCGGGGATCTGCCGAATGTGAGCGTGCAGGGCTATGCGGGGCTGACGGTCGATTTCGCGCGCCAGCACCAGGGCTCGGTCATCGTGCGCGGCCTGCGCGCGGTGTCGGACTTCGAGTTCGAGTTTCAGCTCGCCAACATGTCGCGACACCTGGATCGCAACTTCGAGACCGTGTTCCTCACGCCCCAGGAACAGTTCACCTTCATCTCCTCCACGCTGGTGCGCGAGATCGCCGTGCTCGGCGGCGACGTGCGCCAGTTCGTCCACCCGATCGTGGAGGCGGAGCTGAAGAAGCAGCGGCGGCCGTAGATGCCCGCTTCCCCCGCTCCCGCACCACCGGGTCCGGCGCTCGAGGGCGCGTGGGTGCCGATCGCGGCCAGCGTGGCCGGCAGTGCGCTGCGGGTGGAGGAGCTGCGGGTGCGCTACCTGCTGCTGCACGGCGGGGGCTACCGCATCATCGACCGCAGCAACCGGGTGGTCGATCGCGGCCACTACCGCCTGGACGACGCGCGCTCCCCGCCTGCCATGGACATCATGGGCGAGGCCGGCCCCTACGCCGGGCGCACCATGCTTGCCGTGTATGAGCTGCGCGGTGATGAGCTCACCGTCTGCTATGACCTCGAGCGCCAGCAGCGACCCGCCGACCTCAATCCGCGGCGCGATCAGCCGCTGCTGCGCATCACTTACGCGCGCGCGGGCGAGCTGTCCGCCTGATGCGCTTCACGGCGCGCTTGGGTGCCGCCGGGGCGCCCTTTCGCCGGGTGCGTGCCGGCGCGGCGCGCCGGCGGCGCTTCTTGAGCCGCGGCAGCCGGATGCGCTCGGCGGGTGGGGGCAGCGTGCCCGCGCGCTTCAGTTCCAGCGCGCGCCACAGGTACCACGCGGCTGCGCTGCGATAGGGCTTCCAGCGCTCCCCGTAGGCGGCGAGCACCTTCGGGTGCGGCAGCGTGCGCAGTCCATAGGCGGCCATGAAGCCTGCGCGCACCCCGAAGTCATCGACCGGCAGCACGTCCGGGCGGCCCATGCGGAACAGGAGCAGCATCTCCACCGTCCAGCGTCCGATGCCGCGCACCTGGGTGAGACGGGTGATGATCTCTTCATCGGTGAGCGTGACGAGCTCGGCATGCGCGGGCACGACGCGCTCGAGCGTCTTGGCCGCCAGGTCCTTCAGGGCGGCGACCTTGGCGTAGGAGAAGCCGGCGGCGCGCAGGCTCTCGACCGAGGACTCAAGCACGCATCGCGGCGAGGGGAAGCGACCGCCGCCGCAGGACTCGGTGAGGCGGCGCAGGATCGTGTTGGCGGCCGTGCCGTTGAGCTGCTGGTGCGCGATCGCCTGCGCGAGCGCCTGGAACGGATGGATATCCTCGGGTGCCTCGAGCGCATACGCGCCGACCGCGCCGATCAGCGCGGCCATGACGGCATCGGAACGCGCAAGGTGACTTTGGATGTGGCGGCTCATGGTGAGCAGTCCGCGCGCTGCGGCGGCGCGCTACTTCTGGCAGCCCGGGCAATAGTAGCTCGAGCGCTGCCCCTGGGTGAGCGCGCGCACCGCCGTGCCGCAGCGCCGGCAGGGCTTGCCGGCGCGCTCGTACACGTACAACCGCTGGCGGAAGTAGCCCGGTGCGCCATCGGCCCCCAGGTAGTCACGCAGCGTCGTGCCGCCGGCACGGATGGCGAGCCGGAGCACCGTGCGGATCGCGCGCACCAGGCGCGCGCTCTCGGCGCGCGTGAGCGTAGCGGCGCGCCGCTGCGGCCTCAGGCGTGCGCGGAACAACGCCTCGCTCGCGTAGATGTTGCCCACGCCCACGACCAGGCGGCTGTTCATGAGGAGCTGCTTCAGCGCCACGCGGCGACCGCGGGTGATGCGCCACAGGTAGTCCGCATCGAAGGCGCGGGCGAAGGGCTCGGGCGCGAGGTGCCTGAGCAGGGCGTGCCGGCGCGGATCGTCGGCGGTGTATACGAGGCTGCCGAAGCGGCGCGGGTCGTTGAAGCGCAGCACCAGCCCGGAATCGAGCAGCAGATCGAAGTGATCGTGCTTCAGGCGCGGCGTGGCACGGGGCACGGCCCGCAGGTTGCCCGACATCCCCAGGTGCAGCAGCAGCGTGCCGCGCTCGAGCCGCAGCAGGAGGTACTTGGCACGGCGGCCGACCTGCTCGATGCGGCGCCCGGCCAGCTCGCGCGGCAGGCCGTGCGCGATCGGCCAGCGCAAGCGCGGTTCGTAGACGGTGAGCGCGATGATGCGGCGCTTGCGCACGTGCGGCGCGAGTCCGCGCCGCGTGGTCTCGACTTCGGGTAGTTCGGGCACGCGCTCGCAGGCGAAGCGCGCCGGGTTACTTGATCTTCGACTCTTTGTAGGCGACGTGCTTGCGCGCCACCGGGTCGAACTTCTTCACTTCCAGCTTATCCGGGTGCAGGCGCTTGTTCTTCGTGGTCACGTAGAAATGACCGGTGTTGGCCGTGGACAGCAGCTTGATCTTCTCGCGCATGGTCGCTCCTTCGGTCGCGTGGATTTAGATCCTGCGGCCCTTGGCCCGCAGTTCCCCGACGACCTTGTCGATGCCCTTCTTCTCCACGGTGCGCATGCCGCTCGTGGTCAGCCGCAGCGTCACCCAGCGCTTCTCCGTCTCCACCCAGAAGCGCTGCGTATGCAGATTGGGCAGGAAGCGGCGACGCTTCTTGTTGTTGGCGTGAGAGACGCGGTTACCGACGGCCGGCTTCTTGCCGGTGATCTCACAGACGCGGGACATACGAACAACCTTGAATTTTCAGTGACTTAGGATCGAGGAGGGTATCCACCTCGGTATCCCGGGCCGGGCTTTATACCAGCCCGGGGGAGCGATCTCAAGCGCGCAGGCCGGGGTGGCGCCGCCGGCTTCGGATCCGCAGATCCCTGCACCAACGTTACGGGCGCTCTGGATCGAACGCACCCTAAATGGCGACGGAGGAGCGCACGCGCCTCTCTGCCTATACCGACTGAATACACTAAGCTGAGACGTTGGCTTAATAGTCACACTTTGGGGTGTGCGCATGACCAAAGGCTTGGCTGGGTTGGCGAGCATGCTCGGGCTCCTTGCGGTTGTGGGTTGTACTGCCGAGGCGACGCGGGCGGCGCAGGGTGAGCTGCGTGAACGCTGCAGACAGGAGGGTAAGCGGCCGTTTGTCCTGGCGTCTGATCAGCCCGGGGCACTGCTGGTCGCCGTTTCCGGTGTCTGCGTTGGCGCTGCGGATATCGTGCACACCAGTCCGGCATTCGGTGCCGATCTGGTGCGCAGTTCCCACATCCAGGGCGCAGGGGTGATCGATGTGTACCCGCACACCATCGCTGAACGCGCCGGCATTCAGGTCTGGGACGTGATCGTCGAGTATGCCGGTCAGTCGATCGAGCTCCCGGCGGATCTAAAGAGCGCCCTCGCCAAGACCGCGCCCGGGGATCGTGTGCAGATCGCGATTCTTCGCAATAAACATAGGGTGTCCGCAACCGCGCAGTTCTGATCGCTTGTCAGAGCAATCCGCGCTCGGAAAACGACACGGTCTCGCCGCCTGCGACGATGATGTGATCGAGCACGCGGATATCCACCAGCTCCAGCGCCTCCTTCAGCCGTCGCGTGATCAGTTCGTCGGCCTGACTCGGCTCTGCCGCACCGGAGGGGTGGGGGTGCGCGAGCACCAGGGCCGAGGCATTGCGCTCGAGTGCGAGCTTCACCACTTCCCGCGGATGCACGCTCGCTTTATCCACAGTCCCCCGAAAGAGCTCGACGTAGTCAATCAGTCTATGGCGGGTATCCAGCAGCAGGACGGCAAACAGCTCATACTCGAGCGCTCCGAGTTTGACTGCCAAGAAGTCCCGCACCGCGCAGGGTGAAGCCAGGGGCACGCCCCGGCGCACCCGCCGCGTCATCGCGCGACGCGCGGCAGCGATAATCTCAGCGGCCGTCGCGGCCCGCAGCCGGTCGGACTCGTCGCGAACCAGCAGCAGTTGCGCGGGCTCGCTCTCCGGCGCGGCCCGGCCGAAGAGGAGGGGCGTGTCGGCTGCGGGAGTACTGAGCGGCAGAGCGAGCTGCTCGGGAGCGCTCATCGGCAGTGCCCGGTGCCGCAAGTGCCGTGCTGCAGGAGTCTCTCGCGCAGTCGCTCGGTCCCATGCCGGATGCTCATGCTCTGTGCTTCTAAGGAAAGACGGCCGTCAGTCTAAGGAGCGGCGTGGGCCCCGGGCAGGGGCACAAACTGGCCAAAATCTGGCGTTTTTGCCTCCCGGATGTGCGCCCGGTTTGTGCGTGGGGGCCAGCGCGGTGCGATAATCTTAAGAACGGAAACAATCCATGCAAGGCAAGCGCATCCTTCTTGGCGTGACCGGCGGCATCGCCGCCTACAAGAGTCCGGATCTTGTGCGGCGTCTGCGCGAGCGCGGCGCGGAAGTGCAGGTCGTGATGACCGCGGCAGCACGCGAGTTCATCACCGCGGCCACGTTCCAGGCCGTCTCGGGGCGCGCGGTACGCAGCGAGCTATGGGATCCGGCCGCGGAGGCGGCCATGGGCCACATCGAGCTTGCGCGCTGGGCGGATGCAATATTGATCGCGCCGGCGAGCGCGGACTTCCTGGCGCGCCTCGCCACGGGGCAGGCGGATGACCTGCTCGCGACGCTGTGCCTGGCGAGCGCCGCGCCGATCGCGGTTGCCCCGGCCATGAATCACCTGATGTGGGCGAACCCCGCAACCCGCGCCAACGTCGCGCTGCTCGCCGAGCGCGGCATCCACATCTTCGGTCCGGGCGCCGGCGATCAGGCGTGCGGGGAGAGCGGCCCGGGACGCATGCTCGAGCCGGCGGATCTCGCCGAGCGGGTGCAGGCGCTGTTGTCCGGCAGCGGCGTGCTGGCCGGCCGGCGCGTGCTGATCACCGCGGGCCCGACGCGCGAGCGCATCGACCCGGTGCGCTTCATCAGCAACCGCTCCTCGGGCAAGATGGGTTTTGCAGTCGCCCAGGCGGCGCGCGAGGCCGGGGCCACGGTGGTGCTGGTCGCGGGGCCCGTAAGCCTCGCCACCCCCGCCGGTGTTACGCGCGTCGACGTGGAGAGCGCGGCAGACATGCTCGCTGCGGTGCTGCGCGAGCTGCCCGGCACGGACGTGTTCATCTCCACCGCAGCCGTCGCCGACTACCGGCCGGCGCGCGCCGCGGAACAGAAGATCAAGAAGACCACCGAGACGCTCGAGCTTGCGATGGAACGCACCATCGACGTGCTGGCGACGGTCGCCGCGCGTGCCGAGCGGCCCTTCGTCGTCGGCTTCGCCGCCGAGACCGAGGCGGTGGAGCAGAACGCGCGCAGCAAGCTGCTCAAGAAAAATCTCGACATGATTGCGGCCAACGAGGTTGGGCACGACAAGGCCTTTGACTGCGAGGACAACCAGCTCGTGGTGCTCGCCCGCAATGCCCGCCACGAACTGGCGCGCGCGAGCAAGCTGACGCTCGCCCGCGGGCTCATCGCGCTGATCGCCGCGGAACTAGACGCCCGCAGCGGCACGCGCCAGCGCGGCTCGGCGTTGGCTTGAGTTCTCCCTTGGCGCCACGGCGCGCGCTCCAGGTGCGCATCCTCGATGCGCGCCTGGGGCGCGAGTTCCCGCTGCCCGCCTATGCGACCGAGGGTTCGGCGGGCCTGGACCTGCGCGCCTGCGTGGAATTCCCACTGGTGCTTGCGGCCGGCGGCGCGGAACTCATCCCGACCGGCCTTGCCATTCACCTGCAGGATCCGGGGCTGGCGGCGCTGATCCTGCCGCGCTCCGGACTCGGACATAAGCACGGGATCGTGCTCGGCAATCTGGTCGGACTCATCGACTCGGATTACCAGGGGCAGCTTCTGGTGTCGTGCTGGAACCGCAGCGCGCAGCCCTTCACGGTCAGCCCCGGGGAGCGCATCGCGCAGCTCGTCGTCGTACCGGTGGTGCAGGTACAGCTGCAGATCGTGGAGGATTTCGCCGCGAGCGCCCGGGGTGCGGGTGGCTTTGGCCATTCCGGCCACACCTAGGGGTGCCGAGCTACTGGGAGTGGATCGTGTGCAGTTCCTGATAGCGCGCGATGTCGGCGTCGAACTGCGAGCGCAGGGTCTTCTCTTCTTCCGCCTTGGCGGCCAGCGCCGCGGCCTGCTGGCGCATCTCATTCACCGTTCGCACGAGGTTCTCGGCCACGTCATCGGGCATGCGCCGCGCATTGGCCGTATAGGGTAGGAACGACATCGCGCGCGCCTGCAGCCCCCCCAGGCGCGAGCGCAGGCTCTCGACGTAGGCATCCGCGGCGGCGCGCTGGCCGTGCAGCTGATCGAGGCGCACGTCGCGCAGCGCCTCGATGTCCGCCACCGAGGTGTAAGTGGACACCAGGAAGCTGTCGTGCTGGCGCTGCTTGATGGCCTCGGCCTTCTTCTTCGCCTCGGCGGCCGCCTGCTCGGGCGTCAGGGCAGCATCGACGTGCGCGACCGCGATGCCTTCCTGGTTGAGCACCGTGCGATCCTGCTGCGCATACTGTGGCGGGACGTTGTCCCCGTAGTGCACCTCGCCGTGCTCGTCCACCCACTTGTAGGCGATGCCGCCTTTCTTGGAGGACGAAGACGAGGGTCGCGGCGCGGCCTGCGCGCTCATCACCGCGAGCGCCGTGGCGGCGAGCAACACGGGCAGCACAAAGCGCAGCAGCGGGCGGGATGACATATGAATAGTTTCCGGCCGCCGGTGGGCGCTGGCAAGCTCAAACGACGCCGAAACGCTGCCGATAGGCCTTGAGCGATGTGAGCTGCTCGGCAGAAATGCGCGCACGGCCGTCGGCAGCGCGCGACAGCGCCTCGATGAGGTCTGCGAGTGTGACGATGCTCACACACCTGAGGCGCTCCTGCTGCTCGACCTCCTGCACTGCGCTCAACGTGCCGCTGCCGCGCTCCTGCCGGTCGAGCGCGAGTGCGACGCCCACCGGCGTGGCGCCGGCGGCGCGGATGATCTCGAGCGACTCGCGTACCGCCGTGCCGGCGGTGATGACGTCGTCGACGATCAGCACCCGTCCCTGGAGCGCGGCGCCCACGATGCGGCCGCCCTCGCCGTGCGCCTTGGCCTCCTTGCGGTTGAAGGCATAGGGCACGCTGCGCCCGTGCCCGGCGGCCAGCGCCACGGCGGTGGCGGTCGCGAGCGGGATGCCCTTGTAGGCCGGGCCGAAGAGCATGTCGAACTGCAGGCGCGCCTGCACGATGGCGGCGGCATAACACTGGCCGAGCACGTGCGCCGCCTCGCCGTCGCTGAACCGTCCGGCGTTGAAGAAGTAGGGGCTCTCGCGCCCGGACTTCAGCGTGAAGCTCCCGAAGCGCAATGCATCGCGCCGCAGTGCCAGGTCGATGAACGTGAGCTGGTATTGGTGCATGGCATATCATTGCCTCATGCGCGTCATCACCGTCAATGTCTGCGGCATCCGTTCCGCGGCAGCCAAGGGACTGTTCCGCTGGCTGCGGCATCAGCGGGCCGATTTCATCTGCCTGCAGGAGACCAGGGCGCAGGAGCATCAGCTGGCCGAGCACGACGTGCACCTGCCCGGCTACCACGCCTATTTCCATGACGCGCAGCGCAAGGGTTATGCCGGGGTGGCGCTCTACACGCGGCACCAACCGCAGCGCGTGCTCAGGGGCTTCGGCGTCGGGGAGTTTGACGGCGAGGGCCGCTATCTCGAGGCGCAGGTGGGGGACCTGTCGGTGGTGTCGCTGTACCTGCCGTCAGGCTCGGCGGGGCCGGAGCGGCAGGCGGCGAAATTCCGCTTCCTCGAGGCCTTCGCGCCGCACCTGGCGCGGCTGCGTCGCCGCCGCCGCCACTACATCCTGAGCGGTGACTGGAACATCGCGCACCGGGCGATCGACCTGCGCAACTGGCGCGCGAACCAGAAGAACTCGGGGTTTTTGCCCGAGGAGCGCGCCTGGATGGACGAGCTCTTCGGCCCGGCCGGCTACGTGGATGCGTTTCGCGAAGTGTGCCCCGGCCCGGACCAGTACACCTGGTGGTCCAACCGCGGGCAGGCCCGCGCGAAGAACGTTGGCTGGCGCATCGACTATCAGGTCGTGAGCCGCACTCTTGCGGGCAAGGCACGCCGGGCGGCCATTTACAAGGAGCAGCGGTTCTCGGATCACGCGCCGCTCATCATGGACTACGCGCTTTGAACGAGCCGAAGCTCAGCACCCGACCGCGGCTGCTGGAGGTCCTGGCGACACCCAAGATGCTCGCCATCCTGGTGCTCGGGGCGGCGTCGGGCTTTCCCAACCAGATCACCGAGAGCGCGCTGCAGGCGTGGCTGAAGGACGTGGGCGCCTCCAACACCCGCATCGGCTGGATGACCTACGTGTCGCTTCCTTATCTTCTCAAGCCGCTGTGGGCGCCCTTCATCGACCGCTACTCGCTGCCGTTCCTGGGACGGCGCCGCGGCTGGATGTTCGCCATGCAACTGGCGCTCGCGGTCGCGATCGCGCTGTTTGCCCTGCAGGATCCGGCACATGGACTCACGTCCTTCACCTGTTGTGCGCTGGCCATCGTGTTCTTCTCGGCAACCCAGGACATCGCCTACGACGCCTACCGCACCGACGTGACGCTGCCGAGCGAGCGCGGGCTGGCCGCGGCGGCGGTTAACCTGGGCTACCGGGCCGCCGCCTTTGCGGCGTCGGCCTTCGCGCTGGTGGCCGCTGACTTCTTCGGCTGGCGCGTGGCGCTGCTGATTCTGGCGGCGGTCATGCTCGCATTCTGCGCGGCCACCACGCTTGCTCCCTCGACGCACAACACCTACCAGCCGCGCTCACTGGGCGAGTCGGTGCTCGAGCCGCTGAAGGAGTTGCTGGCCACCCCCAGCGCACTGACGCTGATATCGGTCGTGCTGTTGTTCAAAGTCGGTGACGCCTTCGCCAACAAGCTGTTCACGCCCTTCATGATGGACGTCGGCTTCTCCAAGCGTGAGATCGGTGCCATCGTCAAGGCGCTCTTCACGCTCAGCTCGATCGGCGGGTCCGTGCTCGGCGGGGTGCTCATGGTGCGACTCGGCCTGTTGCGCTCGATGCTCGCATTCGGCGTGCTGCAGGCGCTCAGCAACCTTCTCTATTGCCTGCTCGCGCTCGCCGGCAAGAGCTATCCCATCATGGCCGGCGCGGTGATTATCGAACACGTGGCGGCTGCGATGGGCAACATCGCACTCGTGGCACTCATCATGGCCATGTGCGATATCCGCTACACCGCGTTTCAGTACGCGCTCCTGTCGGCTCTTGCGCTGCTGCCGCGCTACAGCCTGGGATATCCGGCGGGCTGGATTGCCGATCACGGCGGCTGGTACACCTACTACGTCGCGAGTTTCGTGATCGCGCTGCCGGGGCTGGCGCTGGTGTGGTGGAAGCGCCGGCACATCGAGGTGCTCGACCGGGCGCGTACCCCACTGGCCGCATGAGCGCGGACGAGCAAGCGATCGACCTGACGCGGGTCATCTGCCGCATGGCGGAACTTGAGCCCGATGCGGCGCGCCCTTTCACCATCGGCGGTGGCAACTGGCCGCTGCGCGGGCTGGTGCTGCGCGTGGGCCCGCACGTTCACGGCTACGTGAACCGCTGTCCGCACGCCGGTCATCCGCTTGATCTGATCCCCGGGCGTTTCTTTACCGCCGACGGGCTGCTCATCCTGTGCAGCTCGCACGGCGCGCTGTTCGAGAAGTCGACCGGGTTGTGCGTGGCGGGACCCTGCGTGGGTCAGGCACTCGAGCGCGTGGCGCTGAGGGTCGTCGCTGGCTGCGTGATGCTGGCCGCCGACCTCGAGGTCAGCGTGCGCGGGGATGCGCCGCCTTAGGCGCTACTCGAACAGGTCGATGCCGTCCAGGGAGCTCGCGCGCAGGTCGCGGTCGTCATTGAGTGAGTCAGCGGCGCTGCCGCGCACTTCCTCGTCGGAGTTCTCGACATCCACCGAGCCGCTCCAGTCCTCGGGTGCCTCGGCGGATTCGAGCGCACCGTCCTCCCACTGCGCCTCCCAGTCCTCGATGTCCATCTCCTCGACCGTCCCATCGAAATACTGGATCTCGATCGTACCGTCGTCGTCATCGAGTGCGACCACTTCGAACAAGGCGCCGCCGTTGAGGCGATACCAGTCGCCGATGCCCGGTTGCTGAGTCGCCATGAGTGCCATCTCCTGGGACAAGACCCGATGCCGAAGTGCGTCACGAGGTGCGTACGTTCTACAATTCATGTTGCTCCTCGGGCGTGACGCTTTCAAGACCTTATTTGCCTGCGCAGCAGCAGAGGCGGACACGGTCACGGCATGGCCGCAGGTTGATAACTCTTGGCGCACAGCACCATGTTCGAACAGCCCCTGAAGTTTCTGGTCGTCTTCTTCGTGGTGGTCGAGCCCATCTCGCTGATTCCGCTGTTCTCCGGCCTCACCACCGGTGCCACCGTGCGCTACCGCAGGCGCATGGCGCTCAAGGCAGTCGTCATCGCGGCGGCCATCCTGGTGCTGTTCGCACTCGGCGGGGCGAGCTTCCTTGAGCTGATGGGAATCAGTCTGCAGGCGTTTCGCATTTTCGGCGGCATGCTGCTGTTTCTGCTGTCACTTGAGATGGTGTTCGCGCGCGAGTCCGGCACCCGTACGTCATCGAGCGAGGCAGCCGAGAGCAAGCGCCGGGCCGACATTTCGGTCTTCCCGCTGGCCTTCCCTTTCATCGCAGGTCCCGGGGCACTGGCGACGATCCTCCTGTGGTTTGGTCCCCTGCACCTGCAGGCAAACGCTGCGCTGTTCGCCGCCTATCTCGCCGCCGTGCTCATCGTGCTCGCCATCGCGTTCGTGCTGATGGTGCTGGCGGAGCCGCTCATGCGGGTGATCGGGGTCACCGGCGCCAACGTTTCCAGCCGCCTGCTGGGCGTGATTCTCGGGGCGCTGGCAGTGCAGTTCGTACTCGATGGCCTGCGTCAGGCGTTCGGGGTCGGCTGACCCTCAGCCCTTCTTGCGGTAGGCGAGGTCCCAGACCTCGTGGCCGAGGCGCTCGCCGCGGCGCTCGAAGCGCGTCGGCTCGCGCTCGGCCGGCCGTGGCACGAAGCGCCCATCCGGGGCGAGATTCTCCAGTGCGGCGCAGGCATTGAGCGTCTCCAGCATGTGCTGCGCGTAGGGCTCCCAGTCGGTCGCGAGGCGCAGCTGCCCCCCTGGTGCGAGCCGGGATGCGGCCAGCGCCACGAACGGCGCCTGCAGCAGGCGGCGCTTGTGGTGGCGTTTCTTCGGCCACGGATCCGGAAAGAGGATCAGGATCTCCTGCACGCTCACAGCCGGCACCTGCGCGCCGAGCACCTCCACCGCATCGTGGCACACGATGCGCACGTTGCGCAGCTGCTGCGCCTCAAGCGCCAGCAGCAGCCGCCCGATGCCCGCGCGATGCACCTCGATGCCGAGGAAGTCGCGTTCCGGGTGCGTGGCCGCGAGCCGCAGCAGGTTATCCCCGTTGCCGAAGCCGATCTCGATCGTGCAGGGGGCCGAGCGCGCGTACAGCGCACGCAGGTCCAGGGGCTGCGCCGTGAACTCGAGCCCGTACTTGGGCCACAGCTCGGCGAGCGCGCGCTGCTGTGCCGGCGTGATGCGCCCGGCACGCGTCACGAAGGAGCGCACCGCGCGTGGATGTTCGACTTCGGACATAAGGCTCGCCGGGCGCAGGAAACGGCTCCCTGGCGTTTGATTCTAACGGCTCGGCGCGCCTTTGCGCGGCGGAAGAGGCGCGGCGGCTCCTACCCGTGCTATAAGCCGCGCGGTTCCTCCAACGGAGAAAGCTCGATGCCGAAGAAAGTCCTGGCGCTCGGACTGGGCGCCCTGTGGGCGTGCGCTTGCGCCTATGCCGACGAAACGCCCAAGCCGGCCGAGCCTGCGGCCGCATGGAGCGCGCAGCTTCTGCAGCAGTGCAAGATCGACGTCAAGGGCGACAAGAAGGACCAGTGGATGCGCCTGCCCAAGGCGGAGACATCGGTCACGCAGCATCGCATCACCGCCGCGGGCGGCAAGCCCATCGACTACACCGCCACGGCCGGCACCCTGATCATCCGCGACGATGAGGACAAGCCCATCGCCAGCATCGGCTACGTGGCCTATACGCGCCGCGACCTCAAGGTCGGCACGCGTCCGGTCACCTTCGCATTCAATGGCGGCCCCGGCTCCTCCTCGCTGTGGCTACACATGGGCGTGCTGGGGCCGCGGCGCGTGGTGGTCGCGGATCCCGCGCCGACCCCCGCAGGTCCCTATCGAACCGTCGACAACGAGTTTGGCCTGCTGGACAAGAGCGACCTGGTGATGATCGATCCGGTGGGCACCGGCGTCAGTCACGCCGTCTGCGACCACAAGGACGACGAGTTTTGGGGTGTAGATCCGGACATCGACTCGGTAAGCCGCTTCATCGCCCAGTACGTGAGCGACAATGAGCGCTGGAGCTCGCCGAAGTACCTGCTCGGGGAGAGCTACGGCACCACGCGCGGCGCGGGCATCATCAATTACCTGCGCGGGCGGCGCGACCTCGCCTTCAACGGCCTGATCCTGGTATCGGTGGCGACCGACGTCGAAGCGATCTTCGCCGAGTTTGCCGGCAACGATCGTCCCTATGCCGTGTACCTGCCTGGTTACGCCGCGGTCGCCTGGTACCACCACATGGTGCCGAACCAGCCGCCGGCGCTCGAGCCATTCCTGACCGAGGTGCGCGCCTACGCCGCGGGCCCGTATGCGACGGCGCTGCTCAAGGGTGACACGCTGACCGACGCGGAGCGCGAGACGGTGGCGCAGAAGATGCACGACTACACCGGGCTGTCGGTCGATTACCTCAAGGAGGCCAACCTGCGCGTGTCGGAGAACTCGTTCACGCACGAGCTGCTGAGGTCACAGCGCAAGACCATCGGCCGCCTCGACGGGCGCTTCGTCGGCCCGACCTGGGATCCGCTCGCGAAGGAATCCGACTACGATCCGCAGTCGGCGGCCATCAGCGCCGCCTACGCGGGCACCTTCCTTGACTACTACCACGGCGAGCTGAAAGCCGGCCAGGGCGTGACCTACCACCCGACCAACTTCGCGATCGGGGAGAAGTGGCACTGGCAGCACAAGACCGCACACGGCGAGCAACCGGTGGTCAACACCGGGGTGGACCTGGCCGAGGCCCTCATCAAGGATGCGAACTTCAAGGTGCTGGTGCTCAACGGCTACTACGATCTCGCCACGCCCTTCTCCGCGACCGAGTACGTCATGAGTCATCTTGGCGTGCCGGCGACGGTGAGCGCGCGCGTATCGATGAAGTACTACGAGGCCGGTCACATGATGTACGTGAACCCGCCCTCGATCGCCAAGATGAAGCGCGA
>DATIXW010000247.1:0-15733 GCA_035518135.1 Steroidobacteraceae bacterium | reverse complement strand
CTGCGGCTGGCGCGTGAGCCACAGCCCGTACGCGGCCGCGGCCAGCAGCAGCAGCAATGCCGCGGTGGCGGTCTTCTGCAGTGCGCTCATGCGCCTATGATGCCACGCGGGCGAAGCCGCGCACCGCCGCGGCAGCCTCGTCGCTGCGTGACGGGTGCTAGGCCGTTGCGGCCGCCGCGCCCTGCGCCAGCGGGAAGTGCTCCTCGCGCCAGCCCGTCATGCCGCCGGTCATCACCTTCACCGGCAGCCCGAGGCGCGCCAGACGCGCTGCAGCACGTGCAGCTCCGTTGCAGTGCGGTCCGGCGCAGTAGACGACGAACAGCGTGCCCGGCGCGTACTGCGCCATGCGCGAGGCGATGATCTTGGCGTGCGGGATGTTGATGGCACCCGGCACGTGGGCGGCGGCGAAGGCCTCGGCCCCGCGCACGTCGATGAGGACGAAATCCGGCGCGTGCGTGAGACCCTGGTGCACGTCAGCGCAGTCGGTCTCGAAGCGCAAAATCCCTTCAAAGTGCGCGAGCGCGCACGCGCTGTCGGCAGCGCTCACCTGGGCCACGGGGCTGGGCATGACTCCTCCGTAAAGAACATGGCGGCCGGGGAGTGCAGCCTGCTGCGCGCGACGCTTTTCTGGCAGTGGCATACATGCCTATGTCCGTTAAGATATGGTCATGTCTCACAAGGTGGTCGCGCTCGCCTACGATCAGCTGTGCACCTTCGAGTTCGGCTGCACGGTGGAGGTGTTCGCGCTGCCGCGACCGGAACTGGCGGTGCCTTGGTATGAGTTTGCCGTGTGCGCCGCCGGGCGCGGTCCGCTGCGCGCCGCCGGCGGGGTGAGCGTGCGCGTGCCCCACGGGCTTGGAGCGCTGCAACACGCCGACACCATCGTCGTGCCCGGCTGGCACTTCGATGAGCCGCCCGCCCCGCTGTTGCTCGCGAAGCTGCGCGCGGCGTTTGCGCGCGGCGCGCGCCTGTGCTCGATCTGCTCGGGGGTGTTCCTGCTCGCCGCGGCCGGGGTACTGGACGGGCGGCGCGCGACCACCCACTGGCGCTACGCGGAGCGCCTCGCGGCGCTCTACCCCCGGATCCGCGTGGTGCCAAACGCGCTCTACGTCGATGAGGGGCAGGTGCTCACCTCCGCAGGCTCCGCGGCGGGCCTGGACATGCTGCTGCACCTGGTGCGGCGCGATCACGGCCCGAAGGTCGCCAACCAGGTCGCCCAGCGCCTGGTGATGGCCCCGCACCGCGAAGGCGGCCAGGCGCAGTTCGTGCCGCGGCCGGTCAGCCTGGATGAACGCGGGCGACTGTCGCATCTGCTGGATTTTGTGCGCGCACACCTCGCGCAGGCGCACACCCTGCGCTCGCTCGCGGCGCGCGCCGCGATGAGCATCCGCACGCTGCAGCGCGAGTTTGCACGCGCGACGGGACAGGCGCCCCACGAGTGGCTCGTGGGTGAGCGCATCGAGCGCGCCAAGGAGCTGCTGGAGACCTCGCGCCTGAGCACACCGACGATCGCCGCGCGCGTGGGACTCGGAAGCGCGGAGTCGCTGCGACACCACTTCCGGCGCCGGGTCGGCACGACGCCCACCCGGTACCGGCAGCGCTTCGCGCGCCGCTAGTCGCTCAGCGGCTCAGTACGCGAAGTACGGGCCCGTGCCTCCCGGGGTCGGCGCATTCTCGATCGCCGTGAAGATGTTGCGCCCGAAGAAGAAGGGCATCCCGAGGTCGAACTGGATGGGGTTCGCCGTGCCGGCCGGAATGTTCAGTGGCCCCGCCACGTTCGGCATCGCCGCAGCGGACGGGTTGGCGTTGAACAGGGACTCAAGATTAGCCACGGAGAAGTCCGCCGCCGCGCTCGCGCCGCCGCCGGCCGATTGCAGCGTGGAGGTGAGATTCAGGGTCGAGGGGGGGCAGTAGAAGCCGACCGCGGCCGTGCACTGCTGGATGCTGCTGTCAGTGAAGAAATTCGCGTTCGAGCCGCTGTCGAGGGCGGCATTCAGGCCGGCAGTGCCGTTGAAGGTGGCCTGCACGAAGCCGGTTGTATCGTCGATCGCGAGTACCACGGCGCTGCCGAGGCCGTTATTACTCTCGGTGCCAATACCGAACACCAGCGCTCCTCCGGTCAGCGAGGCGGTGCCGCCTGCAGGGGGCGAAGGCAACTCCACGATCACACCGTTATTGTCGCTGTCGAACAGCGTCACCGGATTTTGCAGCTGCTGCGCGGTCGTGGCGGTGGCCGCCGCGCAGGTCGTGGGCGTCGAGCAGGTGTAGTACCAACCCGGAAGGGGAGGGTTGCTGTTCTGGCAGGCGAGACCGCAGTCCTGGATGAAAGGACCCACGCCCAGAATCCCGTTGGCACCAAAATCCGCGACCGTGTTTTCGAGTCTGGGCGGACAGTCGGCGGGCACGGTGTAGTTCGGCGCCCCGATGACCTGCACAGCGACGTTCGTGGCGCTCTTGCCGGATGTCGAGAATTGGATATCGGCAACCTCGATCGGACCGAAACTTGAACCATCGGCGAACTGGAGGCATTCCGCCAGCGCCATGCCGCCCGGCGCCATCGCCGGCGGCAGGTTCAGGCTCAATTGGCCGCCTGCGCTCGCGTGCAGGATTCGCAGGCCCGTGGAGCCAGTGTCCACCTCGATGTGATCGATCGTCTGGCAGGTCGCGCTACCCGGCACGCAGATCGTGACGGACACGAAGCCGGTGTTGAAGGCCTGTGCCGGCCCCGCATCGATCACCATCGGCTCGACGTTCGGGGGGCCGGGCATCGCGATGATCTGGCCCGGCGGCGGCGGAGTGGGGCCGATGTCCGAGCTGCCGCCCCCGCCGCAGGCGCTGAGCAACAGAAGTGGGAGCCCGGCGAGGATCAGGGACTTACGCATAACGGTGGCAATCCTTCGGAAAGAGGGCGCGCGACGGCGATCAGCGGATATCGTCGGCGGAGACATTCTGGGGCAGGAGCGAGGGCACCCAGGCGCGACCGGCGAAGGTGCGCATGCGCGCGTTGTTCTGGATCACCAGGTCGGCCAGCTGGATCGAGAGGTGCCGGTGGCTGCCGTGCGCGGCGGCCGCGGCCTGCAGATACTGCGTGTAGTAGCCGCCGAACAGGTGCTCGAAGTCCGGGTTCACCGGGCCGTCCCAGGCCACCGCAAACACCGTGCCGCCGGGGCCGGTGTACTCGCGCACCGAGGTGCCGTAAGCGGTGCTGATCCCGTGAACCGTGAAGCCGGAATTCGACGTTACCCGCAGGGCGCCCTTCATGTGGGCCTGATCGGCCTGCACCGAGTCCAGAGCGCCTCCGAGACCCCCGAACGCCGGTCCGGTGCCCAGGAGCACCAGAGCGGCGCAGGAAAGACTAATACCGTTCAGCTTCATGCGCGGGATCCTTAATGTCCGTTGAATACATTGTGCCTGAGGGAGCCTGGGGATGCGCCACGTCGCCTGTTGGCGACTCAATGTCTCGGGGTTCCCGAGGAACTCAAGCGCCGCGCACGCCGATCGGTTGACCGCGTGAGGGCGGGGGTTGCGGGGGTGGCGCGGCGCCGGTAGGGCGGCCCGGGGGCATGAAAGCGCTTGTGGCCTTATCGATCAATCCGTTAGGATTCGCCCCCCAAAATTCGGAGCGGTAGTTCAGCTGGTTAGAATACCGGCCTGTCACGCCGGGGGTCGCGGGTTCGAGTCCCGTCCGCTCCGCCATCTGTCACTTAGTCCAGTCGAAACATGCTGCAGCGGATCGGAGACGCCCTCAAGGGCAGCAAGCACCATCGGTGGTTTGCGTATGTCGTGATGGGACTGCTCTCGCTGGTGTTCGTCGCCTGGGGGGCCTACGGCATCGTCAACCTCAACGTTGGGGGCTCCAACTACGCCGCCGAGGCGAACGGCACCAAGATCTCCCTGGAGGATGCCCGCTCGGCGTGGCTGCGCGCGCAGGCCTCCTGGCAGCGCCGCCTGGGGGGAGCTGAGCTGCCCGCGCCACTGCGCACCCAGCTGCAGGACCAGACGCTCGAGGGCCTCATCAGCAGTGCGCTCATGGCCCAGCGCACCGAGAGGCTCGGCTACCGGGTGAGCCCGCAGCAGCTGCGGCAGGCGATCCAGGAGGAGCCGGCGTTCCAGATCGCGGGCCAGTACTCCCCGGAGGCGGCCAAGGCGGCCCTCGCCCAGGCCGGCATACCGCTTTCGAGCTTCGAGACGCAGCTGCGCGAGGACATGCGCCGCCTGCACCTGGAAGGCGGCATCCGTGCCTCGAACTTCCTGACCGCAACCGAACTCACGCGCCTGAGCGCGCTTGAGGACCAGCAGCGCGAGGTGCGCTACTTCACGCTGGCGGCGGAGCAGTTCGCCGGGAGCGTGAAGGTGGACGATGCGGCAGCGGAGGCCTACTACAAGGCGCATCAGTCCCAGTACATGACGCCCGAGTCCGACAAGCTCGAGTACGCGGAACTGCGTCTGGAGAGTCTCATCGGGCAGCAGAGCGTGAGCGATGCCGATGTGCGCGCCGCCTATGACAAGGCCAAGAGCCACCTGCTCGTGCCGGAGAAGCGCCGCGCCCGTCACATCCTCATCACCGGCAAGGACGACGCCGCAGCCCTTGCGCAGGCCCAGCAGGTGCTCGCGCAGGTGAAGGCGGGCAAGGACTTCAGCGAGCTCGCCAAGCAGTACTCCCAGGATCCGGGCTCGGCGAAGAACGGCGGCGATCTTGGCTGGGCGGAGCGCGGCAGTTTCGTCGCTCCCTTTGCCGATGCGCTCTTCGGCATGCAGGTCGGGGAGGTCAAGGGACCGGTCAAGACGCAGTATGGCTACCACATCATCCGCCTCGATGAGGTGCAGGCGGCCAAGGGCAAGTCCTTCGAGGAGGCGCGCGCGGATCTTGAGTCGCAGCTGCGCCGCGATCGCGCCACGGACCGCTTCGGCGAGATCCAGGAGCAGCTGCAGACGAAACTCGCCGAGCCGAACGCGGACTTGAACCTGCTCGCGCAGGAGTACCACCTCGAGCACGGCGAGATCGCGAGCTTCCTCAAGGGCGCCGGCGGCGCACCGCTCGGCGCCGCGCCGCAGCTGCAGGACGTGCTGTTCGCCGACCCGCCGACCGCGGTGGGCCATATCGCAGGACCGGTACTGCTCGCCGACGATCGGCTCGTGGTCGCCAAGGTGCTCGAGCACCGCGTGCCGCGGCCGGTGCCCTTGAGCGAGGTACACGACACCATCGTCGCCGCCATCACCAAGGAACAGGCTCTGCAGGCCGCCCTCAAGGCGGCGCAGGCGGCACGCACGCAGCTGCAGGGCGGGGCGGTCTTCGATGCCGTGGCGCAGGGCCTGAAGGCCACCGCAGAGCCTGCGCACTTCATCGGCCGCAACGATCCGTCCGTGCCGGCGCCGCTGCGCGAGGCGGCGTTCGCGATGGCGCCGCCGCCTGCGGGCAAGGCAACCTTCATCGCCGTCCCGCTCGAGAACGGAGGAGCGGCGGTGCTGCAGGTAAGCGCCGTGCGCACGGTGCCGAACCCGGATGCGCAGGCGCGCACGCAGCGCGCCGAGCGCGAGGCCCAGAACCAGGGCCAGAACGACGTGCTCGCCTACCTCAGCGAGGTGCGGCGCACGGCCGAGGTCAAGAAGAACCCCAAGGCGTTCGAGTAGCCTTCAGGCGCGCGGCGCGTGCCCGGGGGGACCCCTTAGCCTTCCGCTTCGAGCGGGAAGCTCATGCCGACGGTGCTGAAGCCGCTGTCCACATAGAGGATCTCGCCGGTGATCCCGGCGGCCAGGTCCGAGCACAGGAACGCGGCGGCGTTGCCGACGTCCTCGGGGGTCACGTTGCGGCGCATCGGGGCCACTTCCGCGACGCGGCTCAGCATCTTGCGAAACCCCGGGATGCCGGCGGCCGCCAGGGTCTTGATGGGGCCGGCGGAGATGCCATTGACGCGAATGCCCTGCGGGCCCAGGTCCGCCGCGAGGAAACGCACGTTCGCTTCCAGGCTCGCCTTGGCGAGCCCCATGACGTTGTAGCCGGGGATGGAGCGTACCGCGCCCAGATACGACAGCGTGAGGAGTGCCCCGTGGCGGCCGGCCATGAGCGGCTGCGCGCGCTGCGCCAGCGCGGTGAGACTGTAGCTGGAGACGTCGTGGGCGATACGAAAGCCCTCCCGCGTGGTGGCGTCGACGAATCTCCCGGTGAGCGCCTCGCGCGGTGCAAAGGCGACCGCATGCACCAGGATGTCCAGCTGACCCCACTCGCTCATGAGGCGTGCGAACGCCGCATCCATCTGCGCATCGTCCATCACGTCGAGCGGCATGGTGAGGCGCGAACCGATCGAGTGCGCGAGCGGCTCGACGCGCTCCTTCATCTTGTCGTTCACGTACGAGAAGGCCAGTTCCGCGCCCTCGCGCTGCATCGCCTGCGCGATGCCCCAGGCGATCGACCGGTCGGTCGCGACGCCCACGATGAAGGCGCGCTTGCCGCTCAAAAAACCCATGGTTGGAGCCCTCCGGCGCGGATTATGCCGCAAAGGGGTCGCACCGCGCGGGCCGCGGGTGAAAATCGCCGCGCGCGCTTCAGCCGTGGCGCGGCCCGAGGTGGATGTGCAGCTTCTGGCCGGTATGGATGTGGGACTTGGAGCTCAAGCCGTTCCAGGCGAGCAACTGCGGCACGCTGCACTGGAAGAGCCGCGCGATCTGAGGGACGGTGTCGCCCTCGCGCACGGTGTAAGTCATGTGCCGCACCTTGTGGGGCGCCGCCGAGCCCTGTGACAGCTTGATGCGTTGCCCGGCGCGCAGGGCGTCATCCGGATGCATGCCATTCATCATGGCGAGCGTGTCCACGCTCATGCCGTGACGGCGCGCGATGCTCCACAGCGACTCTCCGCGCCGCACCACCTGCACGTGGGCGCGCGTGCGCGAGCGACCGTGACCGCCGTCGACCTGCGCGGCAGCCAGCATCACCTTCGCCGGCAGATCTGTTACCGCGCTCGGCACGCGCACGTCCTCGCCGACGGTGAGCGGGCCCTGGGGCAAATCGTTCATCTCGCGGATCACGGCGGCGGTGGTGTTGAAGCGCTTGGCCACCGACACCACTGAGTCCCCGCGGCGCACGGTGTAACGCGTAAGCCCGAGGCGCTGCTCCTCGGTGAGCTGCGTGATGTTCTCGGAGAACACGTCCGAGGCATCGACCGGCAGCAGGAGGAAGAACGGGCCGGAAGGGTCGGTGGCGAAGCGGTGGAACGCCGGGTTCAGCTCGTAGAGCTCCGCGGGGCTGATGCCGGCGATCTCCGCGGCGAGCTTCATGTTGATCTGCCCGTCGGTCTGCACGCGCGCGAAGTAGGGCTGGTTCGGGATCGGGCTGAAGGCAATCCCATAGCTCTCCGGATCGCTTACCAGGCGCTTCATCGCCAGGAGCTTCGGCACGTACGCGCGCGTCTCCCCCGGCAGCCACAGGCTCCAGAAGTCCACGCTGCGGCCGGCGGCGCGGTTGGCGGCCGCGGCGCGCTCCACCAGCGCCTCTCCGCAGTTGTAGGCGGCGATCGCGAGCAGCCAGTCGCCGTTGAATTCATCGTGCAGGTACTGCAGGTAATCGAGCGCGGCGCGCGTGGACTCGACGATGTCGCGTCGCCCGTCGTACCACCAGTCCTGCTTGAGCCCAAAGCGTGAGCCGGTGCCGGGGATGAACTGCCACAGGCCCGCAGCGCTTGCGGGCGAGTAGGCGTAGGGCTCGAAGGCGCTCTCCACCACCGGCAGCAGCGCGATTTCGAGCGGCATGTTGCGTCGCTCGAGCTCGGTGACGATGTAGTACAGATACAAGTCCGCGCGCCCGAAGGCGCGCTGCAGGTACTCGGGGTTGTTCGCGTACCAACGCAGCTGCTCATCGACGGCGCGATGATTCAATCCATCGTCGAGCTTGAACCCGGCGCGCATGCGGTCAAACAGGTCTCCGTACTGCGTGGGCGCAAGTCCCGCCACCTGTGTTGGGGTGCCCGCGGGGTCGATGACCAGCGCCGCGGAGTCTGCTGCCGCGGCGACCGGGGCGGTGGCAGCGTCCTGGGGCTGCCCCGGGGGTGCAAGAAGGCTTGTGGGGGCCACGGCCGCCCCGGGGACGGTGGTGGCGGTAGATACGGGAGCCGCGGCCTGCGCAGGCAGCACGGCGACTGCGGCCGGCGTGTGGGGTGCGTGTGAGGGGCTGTGGGCGCAGGCGGACAGCGCGAGCAGCGTCAGAATGAGAAGCGCGGGGCGCGGGTTTCTCAGTCTAGGCCTGGTCAAGTTCCGTACCCTCTGTCGGCGTGCTACTTTTCCCGCGCCGGGGCACGGGTCCTTATTCGTCTTAAGGACGCTACTGGTTCAGGTGCGGGAATTTAACCGTTAATTTCACAGTATTGCCAGCTTTTCTATCGTGCCAGTTCGCACTTCAGTCATCGCGGATCGTGACGCAGCTCTCAGGGCCTGGTGGGCCTCCTCGCTCGGCCGCGCGCTGCTGGCTGCCGAGTCGGAGCTGTTGGGGGCTGCGCTTGAGGACGTCTTCGGCTGGGAGTTGCTGCAGATCGGGGCCTGGGGGGCGAAGCGGGAGCTCCTCACCGGCAGTCGCACGCGGCACCAGAGCCTGCTGAGCATCCCGGCACTCGACGCGGATGCCGACATTCTCGCCCGGCCCTCGCAGCTGCCGGTGATGAGTGACTGCATCGATGCAGCCCTGTTGCCGCACACGCTCGAGTTCGCGTCCGACCCGTACGCGATCCTGCGCGAGGTCGATCGGGTGCTCGTGGGTGAGGGGCAGCTGCTGCTGCTGGGCTTTCGGCCCTGGAGTTTGTGGGGTATGCGCGCACGCTGGAGCCGCGCGGGCTTTCCGCCGGGCATGCGGCGCCTGCTGTCGGAGGGGCTGGTGCGCGAGTGGCTGGTGCTACTGGGCTACGAGGTGCTGACCGAGCAACGGTACCTGTACCTCGGGCCGTGGGGCCGGGGGCTCGCCGCGGGGGAGGGCACGGGCCGCATGCTTCGCGCGGGGCTCACCTATCCGTTGCCCGCCGGCGCCTATCTTCTCAAGGCGCGCAAACGCATCTACACGGGCACGCCCATCCGCCCGCGGGTACGCGAAAAGGCCGGCGTGCTAGGAGCTCTCGTGAAGCCGACGACGCGTTCAGGCGCGTGATCCAGATCTACACCGACGGGGCGTGTCGCGGCAATCCCGGGCCCGGGGGCTGGGCGGCGCTGCTGATGCTTGGCGCCCATGAGAAGGAACTGAGCGGCGCTGAGGAGCACACCACCAACAACCGCATGGAGCTGACCGCCGTGATCCGCGCACTCCAGGCGCTGAAGCGCCCGGTCACGGCGCGCATCTACACCGACTCGCAGTACGTCATGCGTGGCATCATGGAGTGGCTGCCCGCCTGGAAGGCGCGCGGCTGGCGTACGGCGGGGCGCAAGCCGGTCAAGAACCAGGACCTGTGGGAGCGTCTTGATGCACTCAGCGCGCAGCACCGGCTCGAGTGGCAGTGGGTGAAGGGGCATGCGGGCGTCCCCGGCAATGAGCGCGTCGATCTGCTCGCGAATGAAGCGATCGACGCCATGCAACACTCCATGCGGTAGACTCCGGGTCCTCATGCGCCAGATCGTTCTCGACACCGAAACCACCGGCCTGGAACCCGAGCTCAATCACCGCATCATTGAGATCGGCTGCGTGGAACTGGTGAACCGGCGCTGCACCGGGCGCACCTTTCACCGTTACCTCAATCCCGAGCGCGACATCGACGATGGCGCCCTCGCGGTGCATGGCATCTCGCGCACCGAGCTCGACGAGCAGCCGCGCTTCGCCGAGATCGCAGACGAGCTGCTCGCCTTCCTTAGCGGGGCGGAGCTCGTGATCCACAATGCCGCCTTCGACGTCGCCTTCCTCGACGCGGAACTTGCGCGCCTGCCCGGCGAGCGACGCCAGCTGGCCGCGCTGTGCCAGATCCTCGATACGCTCTCGCTCGCACGCGAGCTGCATCCGGGGCAGCGCAACAGCCTGGATGCCCTGTGCAAGCGCTACTCGGTCGACAACTCCGCGCGGGAGCTGCACGGCGCGCTGCTGGATGCGCGCATCCTGGCGGACGTCTACCTCGCGATGACCGGAGGCCAGGCGGCGCTGGCCCTGATGGAAGAGGACTCCGCGGCACGCGGCAGCGACGGGGCGCGGGTCGTGCGCGGGCCGCTGCGCACGGTGGTGCCGCTGCGGGTGCTCAGCGCCAGCGCCGAGGAGCTCGCCGCCCACGAGGCCATGCTCCTCATCATTACCAAGGCCAGCGGCGGGCGCTGCTTGTGGGGCCCGGACGAGGCACGCGAGCCCAGCGCAGCCGAGCTGCCCCCGCAGCGCTCCAGCGCCTGAACCAGTTATGACTCCAGAGATCAGAAAGTGCCGCATCGGCATCGTGGGCCTCGGCTACGTGGGCCTTCCCCTCGCGGTGGAATTCGGCAAGCACTACGAGACGGTGGGCTTTGACGTCAAGGCGGACCGCATCGCGCAGCTGCGCCGCGGGCGCGACGTGACGCTCGAGGCCACGCGCGCGGAACTGGCGGCCGCGCATCGCCTGAGCTTCACCAGTGACCTCAAGAAGCTCGGCCGCTGCCAGGTTTTCATCGTGACGGTGCCGACGCCGATCGATGAGTACAAGCGCCCGGACCTGACCGCGCTGCGCCGCGCGAGCGAGAGCGTGGGCTCGGTGATGCGCCGCGGCGCCGTGGTGATCTACGAATCGACCGTCTATCCGGGCTGCACCGAGGAGATCTGCGTGCCGATCCTCGAGCGTATCTCGGGCCTGAAGTTCAACCGCGATTTCTTCGCCGGCTACAGCCCCGAGCGCATCAACCCGGGCGACAAGCAGCACCGCCTCACGACGATCCGCAAGGTCACCTCGGGGTCAACACCCGCGATTGCCGACTTCGTCGACCGGCTCTACGGCTCCATCGTGACCGCGGGCACGCACAAGGCCTCCAGCATCCGCGTGGCCGAGGCTGCCAAGGTGATCGAGAACACGCAGCGCGACGTCAACATCGCACTCATCAACGAGCTGGCGCTCATCTTCAACCGCCTCGGCATCGATACCGAGGAGGTGCTGGATGCGGCGGCGAGCAAGTGGAACTTCCTGCCCTTCCGGCCGGGCCTGGTCGGCGGCCACTGCATCGGCGTTGATCCCTACTACCTCACGCACAAGGCCCAGGAGATCGGCTACCACGCCGAGATGATCCTCGCCGGGCGGCGCCTCAACGACAATATGGCGCTGTATGTCACCGGGCAGATCACCCGCCTGATGGCGGCTAAGCGCATCCACGTGAACGGCGCGCGCGCACTGATGCTGGGCATGACATTCAAGGAAAACTGCCCCGATATCCGTAACTCCAAGGTCGTGGACGTGGTGCGTGAGCTGCAGAGCCACGGCGCCAAGGTCGATATCTACGACCCGTGGGCGAACCCGGCTGAGTGCCGGCACGAGTACGGGCTGCGCACGGTGCGCGAGCTGAAGCCCGGGCACTACGATGTGGCGATCGTGGCGGTCGCACACCGGCAGTTTCGTGAGCTCGGCGCGGACGGGGTACGCAGGTTGTGCAAGAAGAACCACGTGCTTTATGACATCAAGCACGTGTTCCCGGCGGCGGCCGTCGACGGACGCTTATGAAGCTGCTGCTGACCGGTGCGGCTGGGTTCATCGGTTCGCACACCGCCCACAAGCTGCTCGCGCGCGGCCACGAGGTCGTGGGCCTGGACAACCTCAACGAGTACTACGACGTTACGCTCAAGCAGGCGCGTCTTGCGCGCCTGACCGGTCAGCTCGGTTTTCGCTTCGAGAAGCTCGACCTCGCCGACGACGCCGGGATGCGCGAGCTGTTCCGGCGGGAGAAGTTCGCGCGCGTCATCCACCTGGCGGCGCAGGCCGGCGTGCGCTACTCGCTGCAGGAGCCGCACACCTACATCCGCAGCAACGTCACCGGGACGCTCAACGTGCTCGAGGGTTGCCGGTACAACGACGTCGAGCACCTGGTGTATGCCTCGACCAGCTCGGTGTACGGCGCCAACACCAACATGCCGTTCTCGGTGCACAACATTGCCGATCACCCGCTGTCGCTCTACGCGTCCACGAAGCGCGCCAACGAGCTCATGGCGCACAACTATTCGGCGCTGTTCAAGCTGCCCACCACGGGGCTGCGGTTCTTCACCGTCTACGGCCCCTGGGGCCGGCCGGACATGGCGCTCTTCATGTTTACCCGCAACATCCTCGAGGGTAAGCCGATCGATGTCTTCAACCACGGTCATCATCGCCGCGATTTCACCTACGTCGAGGACATCGCCGAGGGCGTGGTGCGCGTCTGCGAGCGCATCGCGCAGCCCGATCCCGCCTGGCGCAGCGACGCGCCCGACCCGGCGACGAGTTACGCGCCCTGGCGGCTCTACAACATCGGCAATCATCAGCCGGTGCAGCTGCTGCGCTATATCGAGGTGATCGAAGAGTGCCTGGGACGCAAGGCGCAGAAGAACTTCCTGCCGCTGCAGCTCGGGGACGTGCCCGAGACCTTCGCCGACATCGAGGACCTGGTGCGCGATGTGGGTTATCGGCCGGCGACGCCCATCGAAGTCGGCGTGCGCAACTTCGTCGACTGGTTCTGCCAGTACTACGGCTACCAGCGCTGAACGGAAAGCCGCCATGGCCCGTCAAGGATCCGCCCCCGTCATGCAGGTGCCGCTGCTCGATCTCAAGCTTCAGTACCAGCCGCTGGCACAGGAGATCGAGGCCGCCATCGCGCGGGTGTGCGCGAGCCAGCATTTCATCCTGGGCGGTGCAGTCAGGGAACTCGAGGCGGCGGTCAGCGCCTACAGCCAGTGCCGCCACGGGGTCGGGGTTTCCTCGGGCACGGATGCGCTGCTGCTCGCGCTGATGGCGCTCAGGATCGGCGCCGGGGACGAGGTCATCACCAGCGCCTTCAGCTTCTTCGCCACCGCCGGCACCATCGTGCGCGCCGGCGCGCGACCGCTGTTCTTCGACATCGATCCGGCAACGTTCAACCTCGCGCCGGCGGCGGTGGCGCAGTTCCTGGCCGAACACTGCGTGGAGCGCGAAGGCGATCTGATCAACCGTCACACGGGGGGCCGCGTGCGCGCGCTGATGCCGGTCCATCTGTACGGCCAGGTGGCCGACATGGCAGCGCTGATGCCGCTCGCGCGTCGCTACCAGCTGAAGGTGATCGAGGATGCCGCCCAGGCGATCGGTGCAGCCGATGCGTCCGGAGCGCGGGCCTGCAGCTTCGGCGACGTGGGGTGCCTGTCGTTCTTTCCGACTAAGAACCTCGGTGCCTTCGGCGATGCGGGCATGTGTGTCACCAACGATGCCGCCCTGGCCGAGCACATGGAGGTGCTGCGCGTGCACGGCGGCAAGCCCAAGTACTTCCATGCCTTCATCGGCGGGAACTTCCGCATCGATGAGCTGCAGGCCGCGGTGCTCAACATCAAGCTGCGCCACCTGGATGAGTGGAGTGCCGGGCGGCAGCGCAACGCCGCCTACTATGACGCGGCCTTCGCAGCGGCGCGGCTCGGCCCGGTGCTAGAGACCCCGCGCGCGCTCGCAGGGGCTCGCCACATCTACAACCAGTACGTGATCCGGGTGCGCGAGCGCGATGCGCTGCGCCAGTATCTGGCCGAGCACGGCATCGGCACGGAGATCTATTATCCGGTACCGTTGCACCTGCAGCAGTGCTTTGCCTACCTTGGCTGCAAGCCCGGGGATTTCCCGCACGCCGAGCAGGCGGCCGCCGAGACGCTCGCGCTGCCGATCTTCCCGGAGCTGCGCGAGGCGCAGCTGCAGTATGTCGTAGAGCAGATCACCGCTTACTATCGGCGTTGAGGCGCGTACCGCGGTGCGCCGCCCGCCGGGGTGGCGGCGGCGCGAAGGAGAGCCGATGACCTTTTCCGTTCACCCCGGTGCGAGCACGCCGACCTGGGCGGAGCTCAAGAACCAGGCCGCTCGGCTGGAGGGCGTACCGGTGCGCGAGCTCTTCGAGCGCGATCCGGCACGCTACGAGCGCTTCGTGCGCGAGCGCGCCGGCCTGCTGCTCGATTTCTCGCGCCAGCGACTCGATGAGATTGCCCTCGCCAAGCTTATGCAGCTGGCCGACAACGTCGGCCTGCGCGAGCGCATCGACGCCATGTGGCGGGGCGAGCACATCAACACCAGCGAAGACCGCGCGGTGCTGCACGTGGCGCTGCGCCAGCCACCGGGCGCGGGCATCGGCGGCGCCCAGATCGAGGCGCTCGTCATGGCCGAGCGGGCGCGCATGCTCTCCTTCGCCGAGGGCGTGCGCAGCGGTGGCATCCGCGGCAGTGCCGGGGAGCCCTTCGGCCTGGTGGTCAACATCGGGATCGGCGGTTCGGATCTGGGTCCGGCGATGGCCGTGCAGGCGCTGCACGCCTTCGCCACCGGGGGTCCGCGCTGCGAGTTCGTCTCCAATATCGACGGGGTGCGCCTCGCCGAGGTGTTCGAGTCCGCGGACCCGAAGACGACGCTCTTCATCGTGGCCTCCAAGACTTTCACGACGCTCGAGACGCAGACGAACGCGAGGACTGCGCGCGCATGGCTCGCCGGGCGCCTCGGTGATGCGGCAGTGCCGCAGCATTTTGCCGCGGTCTCGGTGAACCATCAGGCGATGGACGCCTTCGGTGTGCACCCTGAATATCGCTTCCAAATGTGGGACTGGGTCGGCGGCCGCTACTCGGTGTGGTCCTCGATCGGGGTGTCACTCGCGATCGCCGTCGGGGCGTCGAACTTCATGGAGTTCCTCGGCGGCGGCCATCAGATGGATGAGCACTTCCGCAGCACTCCCTGGGCGGAGAACCTGCCCGCGCTCATGGGACTGATCGGCGTCTGGAACATCAACTTCATGAATCTGCCGACCCTTGCGGTACTGCCTTACGATGATTCGCTGCGGCGCTTCCCGGCCTACCTGCAGCAGCTGGAGATGGAAAGCAACGGCAAGTCGGTGCTGCTGAGCGGACAGCCGGTGCAGTCCGGGACCGCGGCCGTAATCTGGGGTGAGCCGGGCAACAATGCCCAGCACTCCTTCTTCCAGCTGCTGCACCAGGGCACGCCGCGCGCCGCGCTCGATTTTCTTCTGCCCGTTCGGTCCTCGTGCGGCAACCAGCCGCAGCAGAACCTCGCCATCGCGAGCTGTCTGGCACAGGCCGAGGCGCTCATGAATGGCCAGTCCGCCGCAGAGGTGCGCGAGGATCTGCAGCGGCAGGGTCTCTCGGGCGCGCGGCTCGAGGCGCTCGTTCCCGACAAGGTCAATCCGGGGAGCCGTCCGAGCACCATCGTTTTGTTTCAGAAACTCGATCCGGCTGCCCTGGGGCGCCTGATCGCGCTCTACGAACACAGCGTGTTCACGCAGAGCATCGTCTGGGGCATCAACGCGTTCGACCAGTGGGGAGTTGAGCTCGGCAAGAAGCTCACCCAGCAGCTCGTCCCCGCGGTGGAGGATCCCGCCGGAGCGCACGGTGCGGCGCCCGCCATCCTGAAGCTGCTCGAACGTGTGGCGCGCTGGCGTGCCTGAAGTTGCGAGCTGAGTAAAACACACCGCCTCCGCGTGACGGCTCTCCAGGGCCCGTGTTCCACGGCCGGCGGTATTCCTGACCGTGCCCGTGAGGGGCGCTGACCCACGGGCGTACCGCCCGGTAGCACCCTGCGGTAAGCAGTTCCCGCCCCGGGGCCGACAGATCAAGCGTTATGCGCTCGGCGGC
>DATIXW010000246.1:0-4933 GCA_035518135.1 Steroidobacteraceae bacterium | reverse complement strand
TCAGCGTCATGTGCCTGGTGACGTTCCGCTCCCTCATCGGCACCCTCCTGGTGGTGCTGCCGCTCGCACTGGTGTCGGTGCTGGTGTACGCCGTCATGGCGCTGGTCGGCATCGGTCTCAAGGTCTCGACGCTGCCCATGGTGGCGCTCGGGGCCGGCATCGGCGTCGACTACGGCATCTACCTCTTCAGCCGCATGCAGGAATTCCTGCACCAGGGGCTGACGGTGCGCGACGCCTACGAGCGCACGCTGCACGTCACGGGCGCGAGCATCATCTTCACCGGCATCACGCTCGCTATCGGGGTCGCCACCTGGGTGTTCTCGCCGCTGAAGTTCCAGGCCGACATCGGCATCATGCTGACGTTCATGTTCCTCGTGAACATGCTGGGGGCGATCGTGCTGTTGCCCGCCCTCGCAGCGTGGTTCATTCATCCCGAGCGCGGGCTCTCCGCCCGCGCGCAGAGCACGCCGCATCGGTGGGCGAAGTCCTGAGATCTCAGGAGGGGGATCTGCGCCAGGCCGCGCTGCGGGTGGTTACCGGGGCGGTGCGGGAGCGCCGCTCAGTTTTGGCCACGCCGACCTCCCTCCCCCGAACCCGTACTCTGCGGCTCGGCGGGGCAGCCTAGCTCAGTCGTGCCAGCCGGGCCTGGAGCGCAGGCGCTTGGTCGCGCGCAGCTGGGTCTTCTCCTTTAGCCGGCGCTCGCGCGCGGCGCGGCTGGGCTTGGTGGCCTTGCGCGCCTTGGGGGCCAGCAGCGCGCGGCGCACGAGATCGGCCAGGCGCTCTTCGGCTTCGCGGCGGTTGCCTTCCTGGGTGCGCTGGTTGCGGGCGATGATGAGCAGGTCGCCTTCGGCGGTGAGCCGGCGGCCGCTGAGCGCGCGCAGGCGTGCCTTCACCTGCGGGGCGAGCGCGGCGCTGCCGGCGAGGTCGAAGCGTAACTGGGCGGCGGTGGCGAGCTTGTTGACGTTCTGGCCGCCCGGGCCCGAGCCGCGCACGAAGGTGAGCGTGAGGTCGCGGTCGGGAATCTCTACGTGGGGAGCGATCGCCAGTGGCACGGCGTGCTACTGGGCTCAGTCGGCCTGTTGATCGAGGCCCAGCGGTCCTTGCGCTGGCGGCAGAGCCGGTGGCGCCCGCGGCCGCGCATCGTGCACCCGCGCCTCCAGCTGCGGTACCGGCATCTGCACCCCGTGCTCGCGGAAGATGCGCCAGATGGCGCGGTTCACATCCGAGCGCACGTTGTTCACCCCGTTCACCGGGTCGGCGATCCAGAAGCGAATCTCCAGTGCGATGCCGTTGGCCTCAAAGCTGATCAGGCGCGAGACCGGCGCGGGGTCGTGCAGGATGCGCGGGTGGTTCTCGGTCGCCTGCACCAGCAGTTTCAGGGCGAGCTCGGGATCATCGTTGTAGCTGACCATCACGGGCAGCTTCAGGCGCACGCGCTGATCGGAGTAGCTCCAGTTAATGAACGAGCTCGTGATGAGGTTCTGGTTCGGTACCAATGTGTCCACGCCGTCGCGATCGCGCAGCACCACATAGCGGCCGCGCAGCTCCTGTACCCAGCCGAAGTTGCCGGCGCTGGCGCCGCTGTGGCTGGTGAAGCTGATCACGTCCCCGGGCTTGATTGACTTGTCCATGAGCAGCACGAAGCCGCTGACGAAATTGCTGGCCACGGCCTGCAGGCCAAAGCCCAGCCCCAGGCCGATGGCGCCGGTGAGCACGTTGAGCGTGGTGACGTCGACGCCCGCGGCATTGATGCCCAGCAGGACGCCCAGCCCCACCAGGAGGAAGTAGCTGAACTTGGAAACCCCGACGCGGGTGGAGACCGCCAGCTGATCGAGCCCCATGACGTGGCGCTCGATCGCCCGCGCGATCAGGCTCGTGACGACGACGAAGGCGGTGACGATCACCAGCCCCTTCAGCAGAGCCCACAGGCTCAGCTGCGAGCGCCCCGGCAGCAGGCTGATGCGGTTGAGGCTCGTCTCGATCACGTCCATCCAGCCGAGCGCGGCGAGCGCAACGATCAGCCACAGGATGAGCGTGATGCGGCCCTCGCGGGTTTGCACCCAGGAACCGCTGCCAAGGAGCACGCCGAGCACGAACACGCCGAGGCGTACCACGATGAGTGCCGCCAGCAGCCGGGCGGCCCCATCGATGCCCTGTGTGGGCAGGGCGAGAGTGCCCGCCATCACGTGGGCGGCCGCCAGCATCGCGAGCGCGGCGATGATCGGGGCGATGAGAATCGCCGCCTCGAGGACGTGATCGAGCAGGTGGGGGGTGCGCACGGCGGCGGCATGGGCGCGCCGCACGCGCAGTGCTCGTGCCACGCCGATCGCGACGAGCCCGGCGATTGCAACCGCGACCACCCCGACCAGTACCGGCAGGGAGGTCAGCTGCGCCAGCGCCTCCCTCAGTGCGCTCTGGGCACCGTCCATCAGGCGTTCAGATCCGGAATCAACTGGCTTTCCAGGCGCGTGATCTGGTCCTTGAGCAGGAGCTTGCGCTTCTTCAGTCGCTTCAACTGCAACTCATCGTTATGCAGATCCAGCGACAGCCGGTAGATCACCTCATCGAGGTCACGGTGCTCGATGCGCAGCTGCCGCAGCTTTTCCACGTTGCGGAACAGCTCGCGATCGACGTTGTCAGGTGTTTCCGCCATGCAGGGGGTGCCCATGGATTCTTGAGCTGCTGGGCTTGGACGGCCTGGGGCTGTTGGCGGCGGCCGCCAAGGAGTTGAGCTTAGCCGAGAGCCGCTTCAAGTGCCACGTCAGCGCCGCCCGCGCGGCGGCGGACGCCCGCCCTTGCGGTCACGACCCCCGCCACGAGCGCCGCCACCGCCGCCGCGGCGCCCGCCGCCACCACCCCCATGGGGACGATAGGGCCGGTGCACGGGCGCGCCGGCGACCACCCCGGTGGCGAGCAGCTCGGGCGCGATCGGGGCGAAGGGAATCTTGTGCCCCACGTACTCCTCGATCTCCGGCAGAGACACCGCGTATTCCTCGCAGGCGAAGCTGATGGCATCGCCCTCCGCGCCGGCACGGGCGGTACGGCCGATGCGGTGCACGTAGTCGGGGGCATCCTGCGGCAGGTCAAAGTTGAACACGTGGCTCACATCCGGGATGTGCAGGCCCCGGGAGGCGACGTCGGTGGCGATGAGGACCGCGAGCTTGCCGTCGTGGAAGTCGCGCAGGAAGCGCAGGCGCTTGTTCTGCGGCACGTCCCCGGAGAGTGCCTGGGCCTCGAAGCCGTTGGCCTTGAGCGTCGCCTCCAGCCGCTCGGCGGTGCGCTTGGTGTTGACGAACACCATGGTGCGTACCGCCTCGCTCTGGTGCAGCAGCCCGATCAGGAGCGGTACCTTCTCCTCCATCGAGGGGTAGTACATGAGCTGGCGCACGCGATCGACCGTCATCTTGTCCGGCTCGATGCGCACCAGCTCGGGGTTGTTCATGTGCTCGTAGGCAAGCTCCAGCACCCGGTGCGAGAGGGTGGCGGAGAACAGCATCGACTGGCGCCGCTCCGGATGCGGCAGGCGCCGCAGGAGGTAGCGGATGTCGGCGATGAAGCCCAGGTCGAACATGCGGTCGGCCTCATCGAGCACCAGTACCTGTGCGTGCCTGAGGTCAAAGACGTGCTGTTTGAAGTAGTCGATGAGCCTGCCGGGCGTGCCGATCAGCACCTCGCAGCCGGCGGCGAGCTCGGCGCGCTGCTTCTCGTAGTCGATGCCACCGAACACCACCGAGTGCCGCAGACCGGTGTGGGCACCGAGGGTAAGTGCGTCGTGGTGGATCTGCACTGCGAGCTCCCGAGTCGGCGCCACGATCAGCGCGCGCACCGAGCTGCTCTGGCGGTTGGGAGCCGCCGGGCGCGTGAGCAGCGTCTGGTACATCGCAACCAGAAACGCGGCCGTTTTGCCGGTGCCCGTCTGTGCCTGGCCGGCGACGTCGCGACCGGAGAGTGCGATCGGCAGTGTCTGCGCCTGGATCGGCGTGCAGTTGACAAAGCCGGCTTGCTTTATGCCCGCCATGACCTCATCTACAAGGCCAAGCGACGCAAAAGTCACGGGTTGAGAGTGTGCGTCAGTCATCAATTGGTTCTGGAACGTGGTGAGCCAGGGCGGCGCGAGACTTGCAAAAATGGCCCGGAAGCGCTACAAGGTACTTCAAGACAGCGGGCCGACTGGTCCGCACCTGCCAGCCAGGTTCCCTTAATTTCCTTAGGTTTTCATACTCAATCACGAGTTATTAGTGTAACCGTTTAGCGGGTGTTTCTGGCATCGCTTTTCGTTTACCCCGTTGCCGATCCGCTTCGGACCCCCAAATTTTCCAAAATTCTTTTTCACGCTCCTGCATCTGACGGAGGTTGAATCGCGTGAGCAGCTCGCACATCGTGCACATTACAGACGCTACTTTTGCTCAGGACGTCCTCAAGTCCGAGAAACCGGTATTACTGGATTTCTGGGCTGAGTGGTGCGGTCCGTGCAAGATGATCGCCCCGATTCTCGAAGAGATCGCGGGCGAGTATCACGACCGCATAAAGGTGGCCAAAATCAATATCGACGAAAATCCCCAGACCCCCCCGAAGTTCAAGATCCGTGGCATCCCGACGCTGATTCTCTTCAAGAACGGCACGGTCGAGGCCCAGAAGGTGGGGGCGGTCTCCAAATCCCAGCTCTCGGCCTTTCTGGACAGCAACCTGTGAGAGGCTACCTCGGCAACCAGGGCCGTAACCGGCCCAACAAGGGACCCCGGCACGGCAACCGGGACGGCAACCGCGGCAACATGGGCAACAATGGCGGGGGCCGTGCCGATGAGATGATGCACGAGCAGGAGCCGTTCGATGTCGACGACTCCGAGATCATCAGCCCGGCGGAGCTGACGCAGTCGCGCAGCTCCATGAACCTGACGGAGCTGAAGTCCAAGCCCATCCACGAACTGGTGAA
>DATIXW010000245.1:0-6392 GCA_035518135.1 Steroidobacteraceae bacterium | reverse complement strand
CGCCGAACGGGCTGATCCAAGTGCTGGGATCCGGGGGGTACGGAGGCAGCCCCGGCGAAGGCGGGAGCGGCACGATGCCGATCGCCGGGCGCGCCGGCTGCGAGAGCTCCTCGTACTCGTAGATCACGCGCACGCGGGTATCCGCAGGGGCCTTCCAAAGGAGCTGCCCGCGCACACCCCAGTCCCCGTCACGGTCATAGCGCTCTCCGGTTGCCGCGTCACGCAACCAGCCATCACTGCGGTTGTCGACAAAGTTGACCCGCGCGGCGAGCTCATCGCCAATGGGGGCATTCACCATGGCCTCGTAGTACTCGGCGCCATAGTTTCCGAAGCGCGCCTTGGCGGACCCGTCCCAGCCGAACACCGGTGCGTTGCTCACGACCGAGATGGCGCCGGCGGCACTGTTGCGCCCGAAGAGCGTGCCCTGCGGACCCTTCAGCACCTCGATGCGCTCCACGTCGTTGAACAGCAGCAGCGCACCGCCGGTCTTGCCCGTGTAGACACCGTCCTCGTAGATCCCGATCGGCGAATCCGTGCCGATCCCGAAGTCGCTGGCGCTGATGCCGCGCAGTGTGTACCCCGGCTGCGTCGGCTGCTCGCCGTTGACGTTCAGCCCGGGCATGTAGCCGTTCATCTGCGCCAGGTCCGTGGCCGCAAGCTTCTCGATCTGCATGGCCGTGACGACCTCGAGGGAGATCGGCACATCCTGGGAGGCCTCGGTGCGCCGCTGCGCCGTGACGGTAATCGTCTCGAGTCCGCCACTATCCGCCGCCGGCGAAGCCGCGGTGCCCTCGCCACCAGAGGTCTCCGCGGCGCCCGCTGCACAGCTCAGCAGCAGCGCCGTCAGCGGCAGGTATTTCGAAGGGCGGCGCATGCTGATCATCGGTGCTCCAGTAAGAAAGTGAGTTTCAAGCGCCGCACTCCCCGGGTAGAGCGGCAATCCAGTCACGAATCAGGGCCAAGCCCTCGCGATGCACGGTCCCGCGACCCTGCTCGGGCATCATCACGCCCGGCTCCCGTGACGCCATGCGAAACGGCAGGATCGAGTCATCCGGATGGCCCGGCACGATGTCGTACATGTGGTCGCCCGTACCACGGCCGGCCGCGACCGGGGGCTTGCACAGGCCGAGGTGCCGGTCCGCCGGAGTGCCGACATCGAAGAAGAGCGAGGTCGTGTCCGCGGGCCCCTTCGGGTTATGGCAGTGGCCACAGTTGACGTCGAGGTAGGCCCGGGCCCGCGCATCGAGCGGCTGTGACGCATCGCGCCAGCCGGCGTTGCGCGGCACTTCGGCAAGCGGCGGCACTCCGGTGAGGTAACCCACCTTCTGCAGGTAGCTGAGCTGGTTCTGCTCGCCCCCCGGATAAGGGTAGTTACGGTTGAGATGCCGTGCCTTCGGGCCGATCGGCGCGATCGCCTTGGTCTTAAGGTCGGTGACGTGACAGCCGGCGCACTGGTTCTCGTTCGGCACGACGTAGGTGAAGGCCTCGCTTTTCCCGTCCGCGTCGAGCAGCTCGAGAGCCATCTCATCTCCGGTTCGCGCCAGCACCGCATCGGTCTGCTCGGCGTTCCAGACGTAAGGCAGCGCTACCCAGCCGGCGTCGCGCCGCACCAGCAGCCGTGTCTCGATGAGCCGGACGTGTGCCAGATCAAGCCCCGGGCCGGCGAAGTCACGCGACTGGTCATACGTGCGCATCACCGCGGCGGTCGAATCCCCACCCGCACGCGGATAGAAGAACGTCTTGGTGATGATGGTGCCGACGGGAAACTCGAAGCTCTGCGCGTCCGAGTACTTCGCCGCGGTTCCGGGCGGCATCCACACGGTGCGGAACTTGTGCGCGTAGTCGCTGAACAGCGGGGTGTTCAGATCGTAGGGCACGACCTGCGCATTCGGTACCAGGCGTCCGTCACGTCGCCCCGCCTCGCGGATCAGCACCTGCCACTCGCTCAGGTGTTCGGGTCGCCCGGCGGCGAAGAAGTGCACCGGCTGCGGCGTGCGCGCGCACCCCGCCAACAGCCACGCCCCACACAGCGCCGCACTGAGCGCCACGCCACGGCACACCCGGGAAGACAGTTTCACTGAAGCAGCCCTAGCTTCTGCCGGGCAGCGTGACCGCTGGCAGCTTCGGCAGATCGCACTGGAATGGCGTCATGTCCGTATTGGGATTTTTGTACTTATGCGGACCGTCGGCATTGAGTACGCCGGCGTTGCCGTTGCGGATGCAGATCCGCTCAGCGGCAGGAGGCAGGTTCTGGACGAGGTTCTTCTCGTCACGGTAACCATCCCAAAGGATGTCGGGGAAGTGACCATTGAGGCCGAACATGGCGACCTTGAGGGTCTTCAGGTCCAGACCGTCAGGCGCATCGCCACCCCCGGAGAAGCGGTTGTCGTAGATGTAGATCCCGCGCGGATAAGGATCGTAGTTCGGGTCGATCCCGGGCTTGTTGTAGTAGTTGGTCGAGAAGTATGCCGAGATGATGAGGTTGGCCGTCTGGTTGTCGGCGATCTCATTTTCGAATATCTCGACCTTGCTGTTCGAATTGACAACCACGCCGGCGCCGGCGGGCACGCTGGCCACCGCTGCACCCTTGGCGGCGAAATTGCTCACATTGTTCTTGACTACCTTGTTCTTGAACACGCGCGTAGAGTGCCCCGGCTGGCTCAGGTTAGGCATGTTGAACACCAGGATGCCGCCGGTGTTGCCGGTAGCAACGTTGTCATACACGTCGGCATTGATGGTGTTCTCGATCTCGATGCCGGCCACATTCTGTTCGGCGTGGCAGCGCCGCACGATGACATTCACTGACTGGCCAACGTAGATGCCCGCATCCGAGGCGCCCCACGCCGAGGAGTCCTCGATGAGCACGTTGCGCGTGCGTACCGGATAGATCCCATAGGCGCCATTCGTGCTTTTGGGGCCGCCGGTCCAGGCAACGCGCACGCCGCGGATGCTGATGTTCTCACCGTCGTTGATCTTCAGACCGTCGCCCTTGCTGTCCTCGATGGAGAGGTTCTCGATGGTGAAGTCGCTGCCATAGACGAGCATCCCTTCCGGGCCGGACACCTGGTTCTTGAACGACAGGATGCTTTGCTGGGTGCCCGCACCGCGAACGGTCACACCGCTTGCGCGCAACGTCAGCACACGGTCGAGCGCGTGCCTGCCGGGGGGGATCTCGATGACGGTTCCGGGCTTGGCATCGAGGAACTGCACCTGCAGCTGCTGCTGGAAGGCACGCTCGGCGGCCGACAGTCCGGCGGGCTGCCCGGGGGCGCCATGCCGGCTGCAGGCAACGGCGCTCAGACACACTAGGGTAACCGCGAGTTGACGCATCGACGCTCTCCTGCCCCGGGCATTGAGACGGGAGAGTGAAACCCTCAACCCCCATCCGTAAAAGGGGGCGAAAGATAGCATGCCGGCGGCAACTTGTGCCGCGATTGGCAGCCGGCTGTTACTTAAAAACGACCGTTCGTCCGCCGTTGAGGAATACCCGGTGTTCACAGGCGTAGCGCACGGCGGCCGACAGGGCACGGCGTTCGGAATCACGCCCGGCAGCGACCAGCATGTCGGGGGTGTAACCGTGATCCACGCGCTCCACGATCTGCTCGATGATCGGCCCCTCATCCAGATCGTGAGTCACGTAGTGCGCCGTTGCACCGATGACCTTTACGCCGCGGTCGTACGCCTGATGATAGGGCTTGGCGCCCTTGAATCCCGGCAGGAAAGAGTGGTGGATATTGATAGCGCGGCCGCGTAGCCGTGCGCACAGTTCATCCGAAAGGATCTGCATGTACCGCGCCAGCACCACGAGTTCGGTGCGCGTGGACTCGATCAACTCGAGCAGACGCCGCTCCTGCTCGGTCTTGGTGGCCGGCGTCACCGGCAGATGGAAGTACGGCAGGTTGTGCCGCATGGCGGTGGGCTGCAGCGTCACGTGGTTGGAGACGACCGCCGTCACGTCCATCTGCAGCTCCCCCATGCGATGGCGGTACAGCAGGTCCTCGAGGCAGTGATCGAAATTCGACACCATGATCAGCACCCGCGTGCGCTCGCGGCTGTCATGGATGCGCCACTCCATCTCCTCACGCTGCGCCACGGGGGCGAACTCCTCGCGCAGCCGGCGCATATCCACCTTCTCCCCCTGCACGGCACAGAAGGTGATGCGTACGAAGAAGCGTTGCGAGAGCGTATCGTCGAACTGATGCATTTCGATGAGGTAAAAGCGGCGCGACGCGAGAAAGCCGGTCACCGCGGCAGTCGTGCCCATGCGGCTCGGGCAGCTGGCGGTGAGCACGTAGGGATGATCGGTGGCAAAGATCACGCGCGGGACTCCTGCGGAGCGGAAGGATCCGGGGCTCCGGCAGCGTGACAGCGCACGCCGCAGCGCTCTAATCCAAATGGGACCGCTGCTATCTTGTACGCGTCATTTAAGGAGGACGACGCCGCTCTCTTGGGCCCTCAGCCGCGCCCGAATACCCGGATCGCCGCCCCGGTGACCGCGCGCGCCGCATCCGAGGCGAGAAACGCCACCACATCCGCCACCGCCTCCGGCGCCACCCAGCGGCTGAAGTCCGCCTGCGGCATGTCGGCGCGGTTGCGCGGCGTATCGAGCGTGCCCGGCAGCACACAGTTCACGGTGACCTGCCGATCCTTGAGCTCCTCGGCCAGCGATTCCGTCAGGCGCTCGACGCCCGCCTTGGAGGCGCTGTAGGCGCCCATGCCGGCCGCGGCGCGCGCGGCCGCGCCAGCGCCTATGTTGATGATGCGCCCGGGCCCGCGAACTCCCAGGTACGGCAGCGCCGCGCTGCAGGCGATCACGGCCGTCTTGAGATTCATCGCGAACATCGCTTCCCAGACCTCGAGCGCATCGCCCGCGAGCTGCCGCCACTGAAAGCCGCCGGCCACATTGACCAGTACATCAAGCCCGCCCGCCGCCTCGCTGAATTCGCGCACCGCCGCCACCGTCGCCGCCGGGTCGGTGAGATCGACTCCCGCGTGCAGGCGGTGCGGCGCGGGGAACGTCCGCGTCCAATGCGGTGCGGCAACCCGATCGATGAATCCCACTTGCGCCCCGGTGTCCGCGAACTTGCGCGCCACCGCGGCTCCGAGCACCCCGAAAGCCCCCGTGACGATGACGGCGCGCTTCACGTCAGCACCACTGCGCCGAAGCCGCGGACGTGTCCGCAAGGCGCACCCCGCGAATGCCACAGCGCTCGCGCGCCTCCGCAGGGGTGAGATCGAACACATCCTCCCAACGCAGCAGGTACAGAGGAGCGGACTTGCGCCCCACCTCGGCGCCACGCTCGAGCGCATCGAGCACCGTAAGCCACGTTTGCGGGTAATGCAGCACCGCGCGCGTGAGAATGCGCGTCGAGGACAGCATATAGAAAACGCACAGTTCGCCGGCGAGTTCGGGACTGAGGTGCACGAACAGATTGGTGAGGCGCATATAGTACGGCACGACTTCACCGATGAAATCGAAACCACCGCCGCCCAGAATATGCTCCAGATCGTGCGTCTGTCCGGCGCGCAGGAAGAAGTACTGATAGTCGTTCTGCGGTTTGTAGGGGGGCACGATGTCGACCTGCAGGTCATTGTCCATCAGCTGCTTGTAGAAGATGCCGGCCATGGTGTGCGGCGGATAATTCCGCAGGTCTTCCCGCCTGAAGCTCGAGACGTAGCCTTCGCGGAACCAGGCGTCGAGCGCGGCATTGCGCTCGCGCTCCGCCGCGAACAGCTCATTGATGTGACTGATGTCCTGGACCTCCCGCAGTGCGAGCACCAGCGGCATCGGGTCCGAGGGGGTGGGCGCATCCGGCCCGTTCTTGCGCAGCAAATGGGTCGCCACCCAGTCGCGGATGCGCGGATCGTTCAGATACTTCGAGGAACTGACGAGCGTGCTGCTCGTGGTCGGCACGCGCGTGAGTCCTTTCATCAGATAGGAATAGTCGTTCACGGCCTTTAGTCTCCGCAGATGGTTGCAGGAATCCTCAGCGCGCCGCGGCCGCCGGCTGCGCCGCGAGCGTCGCGGGTACGGGCACGGGAAAGCGCAGCAGCATCTGGCCCATGCCTTTGGCGGCCGGATCAAGTTGCGTGCTCGCGTTGATGCCACCCTCGAGGGCATCGTGCACCACGAAGTTCAGCGCGTGAAAGCCCGCCGCCTCGTATCGATCGACCCGCGGCGGGCCCGCGGCGCGCAGGTGCCGGTACCACTCCCCCACGGCCTGCGGCGTCAAGGCGGCACGCAGCCAGGGCAGGTACTCGGGACGGCGCGCGATGACCGCCACGTTGAACAGGCGCCCCTTATCCCCGCTGCGCACGTAGGCCAGGCGCAGCAGCTCGACGCTGACCGCACCGGCCGGCGTCGCGGGGGCTGCCGCGACGGCTGCCACGGG
>DATIXW010000244.1:0-2686 GCA_035518135.1 Steroidobacteraceae bacterium | reverse complement strand
GCGCTCACCGTCGAGCCGCGCGTCACGCCGAGCGAGCGCAGCGCCGCGGCGAGCCGCGCACTGCGCTCGCGCGTCTCGCGCCAGCTGTAGCGCCGTGCGCCGTGCGCCACCGCCGGCAGGTCGCCGAACACCTCGGCGCTCCTCTCGACGAAACTCACCGGCGACAGCGCCACGTAGTTGGCCGGATTCCGCTCGAGTGCCTCGTCGTAGATGCTCATGGCCGGATCATTTGCCGACCGCCCCGTCGCGGAACCTGACGGCGGCGTGCGAGCCGTCGCAGAAGGGCTTGTGTTTGGACGCGCCGCAGCGGCACAGGGTCACGCGGTTGCGCACCTCGTAGGCGAAGCCGTCGGCGGCGATCAGCGGAATGCCGCCGCGCAGCCACAGCGGTCCGCTGACTCCCTGCGGCGGATCCTCGACGACGCCGATCGAGATGCCGAGCTTTTCCTCGATCGGCTCGCCGGTGCCGCGGTCCCAGGCCACGAGGCGTCCCGAGGGGCAGTTGTTCACCTGGCGCAGGAAGGTGGCGCGCACCTCGGGATCGTCCGTGCGCTCGACCTGGGCCCACACCTGACCGTGCGGGTCGCAGAAGCGCGCGAAGGCGCACAGCGACTCCGCATCGCTCAAGGCGAGCACCGGCCCCTGCATGAGCTGCGCCTGCCGGCTATAGGGCTCGCGGCTCGCGGTCTCGGTGCCGTCGAAGCCGACCTTCTTGTGCGTGCCGTCGCAGAAGGGCTTGTTGGCGGAGTGTCCGCAGCGGCATAGCGCGTAGCCCTCCTGCGCCGGGAAGGGGTCGCTTTCGCGCCAGCTCTCCGAGCCCCCCTCGGGGTCGGCGACGATCGTCTGGCGGGCGAGCGGCACCTTGCCGCTCACCAGATAGGGTCCGTTCTTCGTGACCGTCACCCGCGGCCCAGTCCCGGACTTGCTCATGCTGCCCTCCATTCCCTCCCGGCACAGCGCTTAGCGTGAACCAAGCTCACCGGCGCCACAAGAGTGGCCCGCGCCGCCAGCGGCGCGAATAATGCCCCGCAGGTACGGCGTCCCGCGGACGCACTGGAGCAGGCGTAATGGCCAGACAAGCTTCCCCCCAGGCACTCCCCGCACCCAAGCTCGGCGGGCATCGTTATGCGCGCGAGCTGCGGGCGCTGCAGATCGAGCTGGTGAAGCTGCACCGCAATGTGATCGCGCGCGGCCGCAAGGTGCTGGTGATCCTCGAGGGCCGCGATGCCGCCGGCAAGGACGGCACCATCAAGCGCATCGTCGAGCACCTCTCCCCGCGCGAGGTGCGGGTGGTGGCGCCCGGCAAGCCGAGCGACCGCGAGGAGAGCGAGTGGTACTTCCAGCGCTTCACGGGTCACCTGCCGGCGGCGCAGGAGATCGTGCTGTTCAACCGCAGCTGGTACAACCGCGCCGGCGTCGAGCACGTGATGAAGTTCTGCACGCGCGCCCAGTACGAGGCGTTCCTCGAATCCGCTCCGGAGTTCGAGCGGATGCTGGTGCGCTCGGGGATCCACCTCCTCAAGTACTACCTCGACATCAGCCGCGCCGAGCAGAGGCGGCGCCTGCGCCAGCGGCGCCGCGACCCCTTGAAGCAGTGGAAGCTGTCGCCGGTCGATGAGGCGGCACAGCGCCACTGGAAGGACTACAGCCGCGCCCGCGACCGCATGCTCGAGCGCACGCACACGCCGCATGCACCGTGGATCGTGGTGCGCGCCGACGACAAGCACCAGGCGCGCCTCAACGTGATCCGCGACATGCTGGCGCGTGTACCGGCGCCGGACGTCAAGCCGCGCCTGGCACGCCCGGACCCGCGTGTGCTGCGCGAATTCAGCGCGCAGCTGCTCGCCTCGGGCTGGGTGGCGCGCTGAAGCCGGCATCCTGAACGGGCGTTCGAGTACAATGACGCGCCGATGTTGGTCCAAAGTCTGCATCACGTTCAGCTCGCCATGCCCCTGGGCGGCGAGCGGCGCGCGCGCGATTTCTACCAGGGCCTGCTCGGCATCCCCGAGGTGCCGAAGCCCCCTGCCATGGCTGCCCGCGGCGGCTGCTGGTTCGAGCGGGGCGCACTGCGCGTGCACCTGGGGGTGGAGGGCGACTTCCGTCCCGCACGCAAGGCGCATCCCGCCTTCGTGGTGACGGACTTGAGCGCGCTCACGGCGCGGCTGCGTGCCGCACACCACGAGTGCCGCGAGGACAGCGAGCTCGCCGGCTACGATCGCATCTTCGTCGACGACCCCTTCGGCAACCGCATCGAGCTGCTCGAGCCGCAGCGCCATCCGGCATGAGCACGCCGCGCACCGCGACGCCGCCACTGCGGATCCAGGCGCTCATGTTCGTGGGCGCCGCGCTGGTGATGCTCGGCAATTACTACGTCTACGACTCGATCGCGCCGGTGGCGGAGCAGCTGTCGCGCGGCCTCGGCTACAGCGACACCCAGATCGGCACGCTGAATGCGATCTACAGCCTGCCGAACATCCTCCTGGTGCTGGTCGGCGGGGTGCTGGTGGACCGCCTCACCGCCCGCCGCATGGTGCTGCTCAGCACGGCGCTGTGCCTGGTGGGCGCGGTGGTGACGGCGCTCGGTGCCTGGTTCCCGCTGATGGCGGGCGGGCGGCTGCTGTTCGGGATCGGTTCCGAGACCCTCGCCGTGGCGACCACGGTGGCGCTGGCACAGTGGTTCGCCGGC
>DATIXW010000243.1:0-4020 GCA_035518135.1 Steroidobacteraceae bacterium | reverse complement strand
AGTCAGTATCGATCGCGGCCGATCATGATGGGTACCGACGGCTCGCCGGGCGCAATCAACACGTGCGTCAGTGGGTACTGCGTGAGCACGCACTGGATATCGAGGACCAGGTGAGCGGTGCCTACTCGAGCGCCGTGGCCTATCTTCACTTGCATCCTGACGTCGCAGCGCTCGTCACCGGGTGCGACGTGCAGCTGCAGCTGGCGGCCGCACCGTTCGCACGCATCACTTTCGAGCATGCTGACGCCGTCGAGCTCGAGCCGTCCACGTGGCAACCCTCCTTCGGCACCCGGGTGCCGAACCTGCGCATCGTGGCGCGCTTTCGCGGCGGGCGGCTGCTGACCCGGGTGCGCTGGGGCCGATCCCCGTGAGGATCCTGGTGTTGACGTTTTACTTCGCGCCGGACCTGAGTGCCGGCTCCTTTCGCGCTACTGCACTGGTGCGGGCGCTGCGTGCGGCAGCCCCGCCGGGGACCGAGATCGAGGTGCTGACCACCCAGCCCAATCGCTACAGCAGCTACGCGCGCGAGGCACCGACGACGGAAAGCTTCGAGGGATGTGAGCTGCATCGTGTTGCGCTGCCCGCGCACCAAAGCGACATGCGCGGGCAGGCGCGCGCGTTCGTGCACTTCGCGCGCGGTGCGCACCGCTGGGTCGGGCGGCGTCGCTACGATCTCGTCTTCGCGACGTCATCGCGGCTGATGACCGCCGCCCTGGGCGCCTGGATGGCACGGCGCACGGGCGCGCGTCTGTACCTGGACGTGCGAGACCTCTTCGTCGATACCATCACCGGACTGCTGCCTCCAGCGCTTGCGCGTATGGCGTACCTGGCGCTTGCACCGCTGGAATCCTGGACTATGCGCCGCGCCGCGCGCGTCAACCTCGTGTCGCCGGGGTTCGCGCCTTACTTCCGCGCGCGCTACCCGCAGCTCTCCCTGGCATTTTTCACCAACGGTATTGATGAGGAATTCCTGGCCGCGAGCGCCGCCCCTGCGGCCCGCCTCCCGGCTGACAGGCCCACGGTGCTGTACGCCGGCAACATCGGCGAGGGGCAGGCGCTGCACGAGATCGTGCCGGGGCTCGCGCTGGCATTGCGCGAGCGGGCGCGCCTGGTGGTAATCGGTGACGGTGGCCGCCGCAGCCAGCTCGAGCAGGCGCTTGTGCGCGCCGGGGCGGACAACGTGCAACTGCTGCCGCCGATGTCGCGGGAGCAACTGATCCGTGCCTACCAGGGCTCCGACGTGCTGCTGCTGCATCTCGGGCGCCAGGCCGCATTCGAGAAGGTACTGCCGTCGAAACTGTTCGAATACGCAGCGCTCGGCAAGCCGCTGCTCGCCGGGGTCTCCGGCTATGCCGCCCGCTTCATCCGCGAGGAGATCGACAACGCCGTGGTATTCGCACCCGGGGACGTCGCCGCAGCCGTCAGGGGGTTTGGCGCCCTGACGCTTGCGGACCAGGCGCGGCCGGCCTTCGTAGCCAAGTATCGCCGCCGCCAGATCAGCGCACAGCTGGCGGAGGATGTGCTCGCCGTGGCCGCCGCGCCGGGGCGCCCCGCTCCATGAGCGTCGTGCTGGTCACGGGCGCGACGGGATTCATCGGGCGCCTGCTGTGCCCGCAGCTGGCGCAGCAGGGCTACACGGTGCGCGCGACACTGCGAACCCCGCAGCCGACGCCCCCCGGGGTGAGCGAAGCGGTCGTGCTCGGGGAGCTCGGCGCTGCGACCGCGTGGGATGCGGCACTCAGGAACGTCGAATACGTGGTGCACGCCGCGGGGCGCGCCCACGTCGTACACGCCTCAGCCTGCGCAGCCGGGCAGTTCCACGAGGTCAATGTTCGGGGGACCGAAGGGCTGGCGCAGGCGGCGGTGCGCGCCGGGGTGCGGCGCTTCCTGTACCTGAGCAGCATCAAGGTGAACGGCGAGTCGACCACGGTCAGGCCGTTCCGCTTCGATGATGTGCCGCATCCGCAGGATGATTACGCGCGCAGCAAGCAGCGGGCCGAGGCGGCGCTCGTGGCCGCGGCGCGGGGAACACCGATGGAGGTGGCGCTGGTGCGGTCCCCGCTCGTATATGGTCCCGGCGTGCAGGCGAATTTCCTGCGCCTGATGCGGTGGGTGGACCGGGCGTGGGTGCTGCCGTTCGGCGCGATCGAGAATTCGCGCTGCCTTGTGAGCGTGTGGTCCCTGAATGACCTGCTGCTGAGGCTCCTGGCGTATCCACGCCCGCCCTCAGGAGTATGGTTGGTGAGCGATGGCGAGGATCTGGCAACACCGGAGCTGCTGCGGCACATCGCGAGCGCGCTGGGGCGGCGCGTGCGCCTGGCGCGCGTGCCGCCGCGCCTCCTCAGGTTCGGCGCCGCCCTCGTCGGTCGCGGCGCGGAGATGCAGCGGCTGTGCGGCTCGCTGCAGGTGGACACGGGCCCGACGTGCGAGGCGCTGAACTGGCGGCCGCCGGTGTCGCTGGCGCAGGCGCTCGAACGCACGGCCGCGTGGTACATCCGGGAGAAACGCTGATGTGGGCAGCGCTGGTGTCTGCCGCGGCGAGCCTGCTGGTGTCGGCGTGCCTGACCGCGGCGGCGCGCCGCTTCGCGTTGCGGCGCGGGATGCTCGATGTGCCCAATGCACGCAGCTCGCACCAGCGCGCGACGCCGCGCGGGGGCGGGATCGCGATCGTCATCACGGTGAGCGTTATGACCCTCATGCTCGCGCTTGCGGGGATGGTGGCGCGCAATTTCTGCGTGGCACTTCTGGGCGGCGGTGTGCTGGTGGCGGCCGTCGGCTTTGTCGACGACCGCCGTGCGCTGCCGGCCTCGGTGCGCTTTGCGGCGCAAACTCTCGCGACAGCCTGGGCGCTGTGGTGGATCGGTGGCCTCACGCAGCTGCAGATGGGCGGCCAGGTCGTGCATCCGGGCTGGCCCGGTGCGCTGATCGCGGCGCTTGGCATCCTGTGGACCATGAACCTGTTCAACTTCATGGACGGGATCGACGGCCTCGCGGCAGCGGAGGCGGTGTTTGTTGCCGGCGCGGGGGCGGTTCTCGCAGCGGTTGCCGGCCATGGGGCCATCGCTGCTGTGGCCTGGGTCCTGGCTTGGGCAAGCGCAGGATTTCTGTGCTGGAACTGGCCGCCCGCCCGGATCTTCATGGGGGATGTGGGCAGTTCCTACCTCGGGTATGCGATCGCACTGTTGGCTCTTGGCGACGTTCAGTCCCAACCCGCGGCCGTGTGGGTCTGGCTCATTCTGGGAGGTGTGTTCTTCGTGGATGCGACCGTGACGCTCGTGCGCCGCTGGCTGCGGCGCGAGCGGGTCTCACAGGCGCATCGCCAACACGCCTATCAATGGCTTGCGCGCCGCTTTGGTCATCGGCCCGTCACCATCGGCGTGCTGCTCGTGGACCTGCTCTGGTTGTTCCCCTGCGCGCTTCTCGCCTCTCGGCAGCCGCCGCTCGCAACCGCAACCGTGATCGGTGCACTGCTGCCGCTCGTGGTTGTTGCCCTGCGCGCCGGCGCGGGACGGCGCGAAGTTGCGACACTGTCTGGGCGTGAGGGTTGCCCTTAACGCAAATTTGTCAACCGTGCGCCCTGCACTTCGTTGGGAGACAGTGAAGTTGTCGTTCCGGCGCTAATCTGGCAGCAAAATGTCAGGGCCGCCGACTATCGGCCACAGTCTTTATTGCTCTACAATTACTCGCGCACGCTGACCTGACAACGGTTGAAGTTTTGGTGTAAGGAACTGTGGAAGTTAGTGGCGGAACTGCGATGACGGACCGGCACGCAGGCCGGATGGCAGATCGGGGTGTAGCGGGAGCCATCCTCGGGCTGCCGCGTTCCGCCAAGCGGGTTATTACCGCCTCGGTCGATGCGGTTGCGATCCCGACGGCGCTGTGGGCCGCCCTCGCACTGAAGTCCGAGACCCTGACACCTCCGCTCGAGCATACGCACTCCTACTTCCTCGTAGCCGTCGTCTCGGCGTTACTGTTCTTCTCGATCCTCGGCCTGTATCGGGCCGTGACGCGGTTCGTCGG
>DATIXW010000242.1:0-2491 GCA_035518135.1 Steroidobacteraceae bacterium | reverse complement strand
CTCGGCATGCTCGGCATGCACGGCACCTACGAGGCCAACATGGCGATGCAGCACTGCGACGTGCTGCTCGCGATCGGCGCGCGCTTCGACGACCGCGTGATCGGCAACCCGGCGCACTTCGCGCAGAACCCGCGCAAGATCATCCACATCGACATCGATCCGTCGTCGATCTCCAAGCGCGTGAAGGTCGACGTGCCGATCGTCGGCAACATTCCGGACGTTCTGGGCGATTTCCTGGGCCTGCTGAAGGACGCGAAGCCGAAGAGCATCGCCGGCTGGTGGAAGCAGATCCACGACTGGCGCTCGAAGGACTGCCTGAAGTACGACCGCGATTCGAAGGTGATCAAGCCGCAGTTCGTGCTCGAGAAGCTCTACGAGGTCACCGGCGGCGAGGCGATCGTCACCTCGGACGTCGGCCAGCACCAGATGTGGGCCGCGCAGTTCTACAAGTTCGAGCAGCCGCGCCGCTGGATCAACTCGGGCGGCCTGGGCACCATGGGCTTCGGCCTGCCCGCGGCGATGGGCGCGGTCCTGGCGAACCCCGGCGCCACCGTCGCCTGCGTGACCGGCGAGTCCTCGATCCAGATGTGCCTGCAGGAGCTCTCGACCTGCAAGCAGTACCGGCTGCCGATCAAGATCATCAACCTGAACAACAAGTACATGGGCATGGTGCGCCAGTGGCAGCAGTTCTTCCACGGCAACCGCTACTCCGAGTCCTACATGGACGCGCTGCCCGACTTCGTCAAGCTCGCCGAGGGCTACGGCCACTCGGGCCTGCTGGTCGACAAGCCGGCGGACGTGGAGCCCGCGCTGCGCGAGGCGTTCAGGCGCAAGAAGGACCTGGTATTCCTCGACTTCATCACCGACCAGGCCGAGAACGTCTATCCGATGGTGCCCGGCGGCAAGGGCATCACGGAGATGATCCTCTCCGAGGACCTCTGATGCGCCACATCATCTCGATCCTCGTGGAGAACGAGGCCGGCGCGCTTTCGCGCATCTCCAACATGTTCTCGGCGCGCGGCTACAACATCGAGTCGCTCACGGTGGCGCCCACCGAGGACGCCTCGATGTCGCGCATGACCGTGGTCACCAAGGGCTCGGACGACGTCATCGAGCAGATCACCAAGCAGCTCAACAAGCTCGTCGACGTGGTGAAGGTCGTGGACCTGTCGGAGGCCGAGCACATCGAGCGCGAGCTCATGCTGATCAAGGTGCGCGCCGGCGCCAAGGAGCGCGACGACGTCAAGCGCATGGCCGACATCTTCCGCGGCCGCGTGATCGACGTCTCGGACAACACCTACACCATCGAGCTCACGGGCGACGGCGCCAAGCTCGACGCGTTTCTCCAGGCGCTCGACCAGAGCGCGATCCTGGAGACGGTGCGCACCGGCGCGAGCGGCATCGGCCGCGGCAATCGAATTCTTAGAGTCTAAGGGGAATTGGAATGAAGGTTTATTACGACAAGGATGCGGATCTTTCCCTGATCAAGGGCAAGAAGGTCACCATCATCGGCTACGGCTCGCAGGGCCATGCGCACGCATTGAACCTGCACGAGTCGGGGATGAAGGTGACCGTCGGCCTGCGCAAGGGCGGCGCCTCCTGGGAAAAAGCAAGGAAGGCCGGCCTCAAGGTGGCCGAGGTCGCCGAGGCGGTGCGCTCGGCCGACATCGTGATGATGCTGCTGCCCGACGAGCACATCGCCGCCGTCTACCAGATGGAGGTCGAGCCGAACCTGAAGAAGGGCGGCGCGCTCGCCTTCGCGCACGGCTTCAACGTGCACTACGGCCAGGTGCAGCCGCGGAAGGACCTCGACGTGTGGATGGTCGCGCCCAAGGCGCCCGGGCACACCGTGCGCTCGACCTACGCCGCGGGCGGCGGCACGCCGATGCTCGTGGCCGTGCACCAGAACCCGTCGAGGAAGGCGCGCGACATGGCGCTCAGCTACGCCGCGGCGATCGGCGGCGGCAAGGCCGGCATCATCGAGACCAACTTCAAGGAGGAGACCGAGACCGACCTGTTCGGCGAGCAGACCGTGCTCTGCGGCGGCTGCGTCGAGCTGGTGAAGGCGGGCTTCGACACGCTGGTGGAGGCGGGCTACGCGCCCGAGATGGCCTACTTCGAGTGCCTGCACGAGCTCAAGCTCATCGTCGACCTCATGTACGAGGGCGGCATCGGCACCATGAACTACTCGATCTCGAACAACGCGGAGTACGGCGAGTACGTGAGCGGGCCGAAGATCATCGACGAGGGCGTGCGCGCGCGCATGAAGGCGGTGCTCGGCCGCATCCAGTCCGGCGAGTACGCCAAGGAATTCGTGCTCGAGAACCGCGCCGGCGCGCCGACGCTGCTCTCCAGGCGCCGCCAGACCGCGGAGCTGCCGATCGAGAAGGTGGGCGGCCGGCTGCGCGAGATGATGCCCTGGATCAGGAAGAACCGCCTGGTGGATCAATCGAAGAACTGATGGCCTATCCTCACCCGATCATTGCTCGGG
>DATIXW010000241.1:0-13869 GCA_035518135.1 Steroidobacteraceae bacterium | reverse complement strand
ACAAGAACCGCATCGCCATCCAGGGCGACATCCTCGGCGGCGCCGCCATGGGCGTGTGCAACGTGCTGTGCCTCACCGGCGATGGCGTGCAGGCCGGGGACCATCCGCAGGCGCTGCCGGTGTTCGATCTCGACTGCATGTCGCTGCTCGAGACTGCACGCACGCTGCGCGATGAGCACCATTTCCTTTCCGGCCGCAAAATCACCTACGCGCCGCGCGTGCTGCTCGGCGCGGCAGAGAACCCATTTGCGCAGCCCGTCGAGTGGCGCGCGCGGCGGCTCGCGAAGAAGGTCGCAGCCGGCGCACAGTTCATCCAGACCCAGTGGTGCTACGACGTGCCGCTGTTGCGCACGTTCATGCGTCACGTCGAAGAGCTGGGCCTTCTCGAGAAGGTGTTTATTCTCGTTGGCGTCGGCCCGCTGCGCTCTGCCAAGTCGGCCGAGTGGATCCGCACGCACGTGCCGGGCGTGCATATTCCCGATGCGGTCATCAGACGCCTCGCAGGCGCGCGCGATGCTGCCGACGAAGGCCGCCGACTCTGCATCGAGACCATCCAGGAGATCCGCACCCTAAAGGGCGTGCACGGCGTGCACGTCATGGCTTACCGCCAGGAGGAAACCGTCGCCGACATTATCGAGCGCTCGGGCGTACTCGATGGCCGCGTGCCCTGGTACCCGGGGCGCGATCCGCAAAACATGCCAGACAGGCAAACCACAGCAGACAGGATGGTCTCATGACCGATACGGTAATCAGCTCCGCAACGCGCGAGGTCGTGCTCGGCCTCGAGCGTCCCTTCGTCATGATCGGCGAGCGCATCAATCCCACCGGGCGCAAGATCCTCGCCGCCGAGATGGCGGCCGGCAACTTCAGCCGCGTGGAGGCCGATACCCACGCGCAGGTCGCAGCCGGCGCACACATGCTGGACGTGAACGCCGGCATTCCGCTCGCCGATGAGCCGGCGATCCTCGCCAAGACCATACAGCTGGTGCAGTCGATCACCAATCTGCCGCTGTCGATCGATTCTTCCATCGTCGCCGCGCTCGAGGCCGGCCTCGCCGTCTACAAGGGCAAGCCGCTGGTGAACTCCGTCACCGGCGAGGAGGAGCGTCTCGAGTCGGTGCTGCCGCTCGTGAAGAAATATGGTGCCGCGGTGGTCGCGATCTCGAACGACGAGACCGGCATCTCCGAGGATCCGGACGTACGCTTCGAGGTGGCGAAGAAGATCGTGCACCGCGCCCGCGACCACGGCATTCCGGTGAGCGACATCGTCGTCGATCCGCTCGTCATGCCGATCGGCGCCATCAACCAGGCGGGCGTACAGGTCATGCGCCTCCTTGGACGGCTGCGCAACGAGCTGAAGGTGAACACCACCTGCGGCGCCTCCAACATCAGCTTCGGGCTCCCGGCGCGCGAGGGCATCAGTGCGGTGTTCCTGTCGATGGCGATCGGCGCCGGCATGACCTCCGCGATCATGAACCCGATGCACGTCGAGATCGTCAAGGCCTGCATGGGCGCGGACGTCATGATGGGTCACGACCCGGACTGCGCGCGCTGGATCAAGCGCTTCCGCGAGGCGCCGCCGCTGGCCGCCGGCGGCGGTGCCGTCGCCGCCCCCGAAGGTGCAGCGCGCGGCCGGCGCGAAGGCGGTCACCGGAGGCGCGCGCAGAGCCAGGCATGAGCGGCAAGGATCCACTGGTTGTCTTCACGCCCTCGGGCAAGCGCGGGCGCTTCCCGGCCGGCACGCAGCTGCTGCAGGCGGCGCGCAGCCTCGGGGTCGACGTCGACTCGGTGTGTGGCGGCCGGGCGCTGTGCGGGCGCTGCCAGGTGCTGGTCATGGAAGGCGACTTCGCCAAGCACGGCGTCAGTTCCAGCGCCAAGCACCTCTCCAGCGTCGGCGCGAGCGAGCAGAGCTTCTCGCGCCGCCGCCCGCTGCCGGCCGGCCATCGGCTCTCCTGCCAGGCCAAGATCGAGGGCAACCTCGTCATCGACGTTCCGCCGGGCAGTCAGGTGCATCGCCAGGTAGTGCGCAAGGCCGCCGAGGCACGCGCCATCACGCTCGACCCGGTCGTGCGCCTGCACTACGTGGAGGTGCGCGAACCGGACATGCATGATCCCTCCGGCGACCTGGAGCGGCTGGCGAAGGCGCTCGAGCGCGAGTGGCAGCTCTCCAGCCTCACCTGCGAGGTCTCGGTGCTGCGCACCCTGCAGGCCACGCTGCGCCAGGGATCCTGGAAGGTCACCGCGGCGGTGCACGGTGGCAACAGGATCGTCGCGGTCTGGCCGGGCCTGCACGAGCAGCTCTACGGGCTCGCGGTCGATGTCGGCTCCACCACGATCGCGGGCCACCTGTGTGACTTGGAATCCGGTGAGGTCGTCGCCTCCGGGGGTCTCATGAACCCGCAGATCCGTTTCGGCGAGGACCTCATGAGCCGCGTGTCCTACTCGATGATGCATCCGGGGGGCGCGCAGCAGATGACCGAGGCGGTGCGCGGTGCCCTCAACACGCTCGCCGCCGAGGTGGCGCGCGAGGCCAAGGTCCCCGTAACCGACCTCCTTGAGGTGACCATCGTCGGCAATCCGATCATGCATCACCTGGTGCTCGGCATCGACCCGGTGGAGCTCGGCGGCGCGCCGTTTGCGCTCGCCACCGACGAAGCCCTGCGTTTCAAGGCGAGTGAGATCGCGCTGAACCTCAATCCCGGCGCCCGCGTCTACACGCTGCCGTGCATCGCCGGGCACGTCGGCGCGGACGCCGCGGGTGTCATTCTCGCCGAGCGCCCGGACCTGTCCGACAAGCTCACACTCCTTGTGGATGTAGGCACCAACGCGGAAATCGTGCTCGGCAACCGCAGCCGGCTGCTCGCCTGCTCCAGCCCCACCGGACCGGCCTTCGAGGGCGCACAGATCAGCTGCGGCCAGCGGGCCGCACCCGGAGCGATCGAGCGCGTGCGCATCGATCCGGCGACGCTCGAGGCGCGCTTCAAGGTGATCGGATCAGACCTGTGGTCCGATGAGCCGGGCTTTGAGCAGGCGGTAGCACGTACCGGGGTCACGGGCATCTGCGGCTCCGGGATCATCGAAGTGATTGCGGAGATGTTCCTCGCCGGCATCATCAGCCAGGACGGAGTGGTTGACGGGGAGCTCGCCGCGCGCAGCGCCCGCATCGTCTCCACCGGGCGCACCTTCGCCTACACTCTGTACCAGGGCACCGCGGCGGCGCCCCTCATGATCACCCAGAACGACGTGCGCGCCATCCAGCTCGCGAAGGCTGCACTCTATGCCGGCATCCGGCTGCTGATGGATCACCTGGGGGTCGAGCAGCTGGACCGCATACGCCTGGCCGGTGCCTTCGGCAGTCACATCGACGTCAAGTACGCGATGGTGCTCGGCATGATCCCAGACTGCGATCTGCGCGAGGTGTCCTCGGCCGGCAACGCCGCCGGGACCGGCGCACGCATTGCGCTGCTTGACCAGTCTTCGCGTCGTACGATCGAGGAGCTGGTGCGGCGGGTCGAGAAGATCGAGACGGCGATCGAGCCGAAGTTCCAGGCGCACTTCGTCGCGGCGATGGGACTGCCGCACTCCACGGCTCCAAGTCCGCACCTGAGCCAGGCGGTCAAGCTCCCCGAGCCCAAGGCCCCGCCGGCGCGCGCGAGCACCCGTACGGGACGGCGGCGCCCGTCGACGTGAGCGCGCCCGCAGCAAAGCAGCATTGAAAAAAGGCCGCCCCGGAGCGGAGCCACTTGTCCGGGACGGTTCAGTGTGGCGGCAGATGTCGCAGTCCGGCGTGCGCGGCGCGATCCAGGGAACACGGCTCGTTCAGGTGCAACGAGCAGGCAAACACACAGCGTCCCGCGGCGTTGCGTGCCCGCAGTAATGCAGCCGAGGGCTGCGGCCAGCGCCGGTAGGGGCAGGTGCGCTGCACCAGGCTCAGCCAGCGCTCCACGCGGTCGAGCAGCTGCTGAATGTCGCTCGCCAGGACCTCGAGTTCCTGTGGGGAGCCTCCATGCCTCCGGCGCGCGGCAGTCCTTGCCGCTTTGGCAGCCATCCCTACCGCCGCGCCGGCCTTCAGGGTGTCCGTACCCGTCGCGAGCATTCGATGAGCTTTTCTTGGCATCATGATGAGGCGCTTCAAACCCGGGAGCGATGCAGCAGCAGCGTCGCCACTGCGCCGAGCACGAACACCACGAACAGCGTCTTACCGACGCCAGCCGCTCCCGCCACGAGGCCGCCAAAACCAAGCACCGCCGCGATCAGCGCGCTGAGCAGAAACCCCGCCGCGTAGTGCAGCATCATCACCGTTGCCTGTTGGTGTTAGGTCGCACGAATTTCGCCCTTGAAGCTAGGTTGCATTCGGCACCGGAGCGAGTCGGTCAGGACGCACGCCCACGCGATGTCAGACTCAGACTACGCGCTGATTGTCGCGATGCACCAATTGCCCGCTGATCGCGCCGCCTCAACAGGTTGGCCACCGGAGTTAGAAAGCGCCGCAGCTGCCGCGGGCGTGCCTGCGCGTACGCGGCACGGGAACCGGCGCGTTCCCGACGCGTGGCCTCGGGTCCGCTGGCGCTCGGCAGGCCGTTGCCTGAGGCGTCCCTTCACACGTTGGAGTCGGGGAATGAAGCCTTGCGGCGCCTCATGTAGTCGTTGAGCGCCTCGTCGACCGCCACATCCAGTGGTGGCGCCTCGTACTCGGCGAGCTGCTTCTTCCACAGGGCATTGGCGCGCTGCGCCGTATCCTTGGCGCCCTCGGCCTCCCACTGCTCGACGCTGTTGTTGTCGGCAAGTGGCGAGCGGTAGAACGCGGTCTGGAAATTCGCCTGCGTGTGCGCGCAGCCCAGGAAATGCTTGCCCGGGCCCACTTCGCGGATCGCATCGAGCGCCTGGCCGTTCTCGCTCAGGTCAACCCCCGCGAGGAGCGTGTGCATCATGCCGGCCTGATCGGCATCCATCACGAACTTCTCGTACCCCATGGAGAGGCCGCCTTCGAGCCAGCCGGCCGTATGCAGCACGAAATTGACACCGCCGAGGCAGGTCGGCAGCAGGGTGTTCGCCGACTCGTAAGCGGCCTGCGCGTCGGGAATCTTCGAAGCGCACAGAGATCCACCGGAGCGAAACGGCACGCCCAGGCGCCGCGCGAGCGCGGCCATGACGTACAGCACCAGCGCCGGCTCCGGAGTGCCGAACGTCGGCGCGCCGGACTGCATCGACAGCGACGAGGCGAAGCTGCCGAGCACCACGGGGGCACCGGGATTGACCAGCTGCGCAAGCGCCATCCCCGCGAGCGACTCGGCCAGCGTCTGCGCCACCGTGCCGGCCACCGTGACCGGCGACATGGCGCCCGCCAGGATGAAGGGCGTCACGATGGTCGCCTGGTTGGCGCGCGCATAGGTCTTGAGCGCCCCGAGCATCGTCGCGTCCCAGGTGAGGGGGGAGTTCGCGTTGATCAGGCTGATGATACAGGTGCGCGGCTTGCCGCTTGCCGGATCCAGGTACTCATCGCCGAACAGGATCTTGGTCATCTCCACCGTATCGGTGGCGCGCTCCGGGTGCGTCACTGAGCCCATGTACGGCTTGTCGCTGTACTTCATGTGGGCGTAGACCATGTCGAAGTGGCGCTTGTTGACCGGCAGGTCGACCGGTTCGCAGATCGTGCCACCGGAGTGATGCAGCGCGTTTGAGACGTAGGCGAGCTTGACGAAGTTGCGGAAGTCCTCGATCTTGGCGTAGCGGCGTCCCTCGTCGAGGTTGCGCACGAACGGTGAGCCGTAGGCCGGCGCAAACACCGTGCGGTTGCCGCCGATGACGACGTTGCGCGCCGGATTGCGCGCGTACTGGGTGAACTCGCGCGGCGCTGTGCGCTGTACCAGAGCACGGCACATGCCGCGCGGGAAGTGCACGCGCTCACCACGAACGTCGGCCCCGGCATCCTTCCAGATCTGCAGCGACTCCGGATCGTCGCGGAAGTCGATGCCGATCTCCTCGAGGATGGTGTCGGCGTTGTGCTCCAGCAGTGCCAGACCCTCCTCGCCGAGCACCTCGTAGTACGGCACGTTGCGCGTGATGTAGGGCACGAAGGCGTGCGAACGCGCCGTGCGCGCCGCGATCTTGGCGTCGCGGCCGCTCGGGCGGCGGGTGCGGGCACTCGGGCTCGACTGTTGCTGCGCGTCCATGGTGGGTGTCCTAAGGCGTAAATGACGCAATGCCCCGCGGGGCCGTTGGGCCATTATCGTGCACCCCCCGCGCGCCGAACTGACCGGATTGCGGCATGCACTTCTCCGGCAGCGCCACCTTCAGGCCCCCCAGGCAGAGCCTGGGGGCCAAGGGACGCCCCAGCGCTGCCGCGCAGCGGGCGCGCCCGAATCAGGGCTGCTGCGCGACCGGCAGGTCGATGAAACTCGCCGCATCGCCGCTGCGGAACACGCGCTGCGTCGCCTTGTGGTAGTCCTGGGGGCGGGCCAGGAAGATGTTGTCGACGTAGGTCTGCGGGTTGCGGTCGTAGAGCGGAAACCAGCTGGACTGGATCTGCACCATCACGCGGTGCCCGGGCAGGAACACGTGGTCCGCCATCGGCAGCGCGAAGCGGTAGCGCAGCACCTTGTTGGCAGCAAGGGCGCCCGGGTGCTCAATGCTCTGACGGTAACGGCCGCGAAATATGTCCATTGCGATCGGCAGCTGATAGCCCGACATCGGCAGCTCGGAAGGTACTTCGTCCGGGTAGACGTCGATCAGCTTCACCACCCAGTCGCTGTCGGTGCCACTGGTCGAGGCGAACAGGTTCACCATCGGCGCGCCGCCGATATGCAGTGGGGCTGCGAGCGGCGCGCTCTGGTAGGTGAGCACATCCGGTCGGTCCGCCACGAAACGCTGGTCCTCGAGTAGCCAGCGTTGCCACGCCGGCGCGTCGGCGAAGTGCACCGGTCGCGGCGTATTTGGCACCGGCTTGGCGGGATCGGACACGTACTCGTCGTAGGGAGCGGTGCTCCGGCGCGGCGCATCGAAACCCAGCGCAAACCCGGGCTGCAGGTACAGCCGCTGCGGCCGGGACGGGCAGCCTGATTCACACGACAGCGGCCACGCCGGCAAGCGCCGCCACGTGTTCGTGCCGGTCTCATAGACGAATACCGGCGGGGTCGCAGCCGGCGCCGCACCGTCCTTCAGGTGTTCATCGAGGAACGGCAGCATCACGTCGCGGCGAAACTGCAGCGCAGTGTTGCCTTCGAGCTTCAGGGGCCCGAGCGTCGTGCCGTCGTAATTCACACCGCTGTGCCGCCAGGGACCCAGCACCAGGAAGTTGCGGTCATTGGCGAGGTCCTTGGGCTCGGTCGCCGCGTAGGCGTGGATGCCGCCGTACATATCCTCCTGGTCGTAGAGCGCGGTGACGTACATCGTCGGCACGCTCAGCGGCAGCTTGGCCAGAAGCTGATCGACGGCCTGCGCGCTCCAGTACTGATCGTACGCGGGGTGTTCGATGAGCTTGTGCCAGAACGGCAGCTGATCGATGCCGAAGCGCCTGGCGAAGGCATCCGCCGAGCCCGTCTGCAGAAACAGCTGGTACTCATCATAGACACCGGTCGCGATCTCGGTGCCTTCGGCGCGCTTGGTGGTCTGCAGCGTCAGGTAACGGAAATTCGACTGCCGGAAGGCGCCGTTGTGAAACCAGTCATCGCCCTTCCAGCCATCAACCATGGGACACATCGCCACCGCCGCCTTGAGCGCGGGGTGCGGATTGATGAGCGCCATGAGGACCGTGAATCCCTCGTAAGATGAGCCGATCATGCCGACCCGCCCGTTGGACTCCGGTACGTTCCTGACCAGCCAGTCGATCGTGTCGTAGGCATCGGTGGAGTGATCGACCGGGGAGTCGTTGAGCGGCCCGCGCGGGGGGCGCGTCATGACGTACTCGCCTTCGGAGTCATACTTGCCGCGCACGTCCTGGAAGGCGCGGATGTAGCCCTGCGGCACGAACACCTCATCCCCCATGGCGAGTGTGGCGAGCATGTGCGGGCTGCTCATGCGCTTGGCGCGCTTGGCCGCATGATAGGGCGTGCGCGTGAGCATAATCGGTGCGTTCCGGGCGCCTTTGGGAATGACCAGCACCGTAAAGAGCTTGACCCCGTCGCGCATCGGGATCATGACCTCGCGCTTCTCGTATTCGAATGCCGGACCGCCCTGGGTGAAAGTGCCGGGGATATCGGGCTTCAGCGGCGGCGTCTGCGCCGCTGCCGCTGCCGCCAAGGCCACCGTCACCAGCACCGCAGCCACCCGTGTGAAGCGCATCGTTCCCCCCGCCTGAGTTGCGCTGACCGACAGTCCCGCGCCCATGACAAGCCTAGCAGAAGCTGGCCCGCTGCCCGCCGCGCCTGCCGCGAAGTGCGCCGGCGCGTTAGGATGCTGCGATGGCTGCCACCGACATTCTCGGCGCCCTGCGCGAAGTGCTGCCCGCCGACAGCGTGCTTTGCACCGCCGAGGAGCGCCGACCGTACGAGTGTGATGCCCTCACCGCATTCCGGCGCGTGCCGCAGGTGGTGGTTCTGCCGCGCAGCGAATCCGAGGTGCAGGCGGTGCTGCTGGCGTGCAACCGCCATCAGGTCCCGGTCGTGGCGCGCGGTTCCGGCACCGGCCTCTCCGGCGGCGCCACGCCCTTCGAGAATGGTGTGCTGCTGTCGCTCTCGCGCATGAAGCGCATCCTCGAGATCGACCCCCTCGGCCGCACGGCCCGTCTCGAGCCCGGGGTGCCGAATCTGGAGGTGTCCGAGGCGGCCGCAGCCCACGGCCTGTACTACGCACCCGACCCCTCCTCTCAGGTGGCCTGCTCGATCGGCGGCAACGTGGCGGAGAACTCCGGGGGCGTGCACTGCCTGAAGTACGGACTGACCGTGCACAACGTACTCGGCGTGTGCGGCTACGGCATCGACGGGGAACGCATCGAGCTCGGCGGGACCGCCCCGGATGGACCCGGGCTCGACCTGCTCGCGCTCACGATCGGCTCGGAGGGGCTGCTCATGGTGGTCACCGAGGTGATCGTCAAGCTGATCCCGCGTGCTCCGTGCGTGCAGCTCGTCATGGCCTCGTTCAGCGATGTGCACCGCGCCGCCGATGCGGTTGCGGCCGTGATCGGCGCGGGCATCATTCCGGCGGCTCTCGAGATGATGGACCGCAAGGCAACGGCCGCGGTCGAACCGTTCGTGCAGGCCGGCTACGACCTCGCGGCTGCCGCGATTCTGCTGGTCGAGTCCGACGGCACCGCGGAAGAGGTGGCCGATGAGGTTGCCGAGATCGAGCGGGTGCTGCGGCAAGCCGGCGCCAGCTCGCTGCGCATCGCAGCCACGGAGGCCGAGCGGCTGCGCTTCTGGTCCGGGCGCAAGAACGCCTTTCCCGCCGCCGGCCGCCTCTCGCCGGACTACTACTGCATGGACGGCACCATTCCGCGCAAGCACGTCGGACGCGTGCTGGAGGCGATAGAGGGCATGGAAGCGCACTATCAGCTGCGCTGCATGAACGTCTTCCACGCCGGCGACGGCAACCTGCATCCGGTCATCCTGTTCGATGCCAACGAGACAGGCTCCTGGGAGCGCGCCGAGCGCTTTGGCGCGCAGATCCTTGAATTGTGCGTCGAACTCGGCGGCACCATCACCGGCGAGCACGGGGTGGGCCTGGAGAAGATCAACTCCATGTGCGTGCAGTTCACGCCCGCCGAGCGCGCCGCCTTCTTCGCGATCAAGGAAGCCTTCGATCCGCCCGGCCTGCTCAATCCCGGCAAACTCATTCCGACGCTGGTGCGCTGCGCCGAGTATGGCCGCATGCACGTGCACGGGGGCGCCCTGCCGCACCCCGAGCTGCCGCGCTTCTAGCGTACTATGAGTGGCGCGGATCCGATCACCGCCCTGCAGGAGCACATCCGTGCGGCGGCCGCGCGCGGCGCCTGTTTGCGACTCAGAGGCGCGGGCAGCAAGGACTTTTATGGTGAAGCGCTCGAGGGAGAGATTCTCGACCTGCGCCCGTATCAGGGCGTCGTGCACTACGAGCCCTCCGAACTCGTAATCACCGCCCGTTGCGGCACCCCGCTCGCGCGCCTCGAGGAGATCCTCGCCGCGCAGGGGCAGTTTCTGGCCTGCGAACCACCACGCCTGAGCGCCGCCTCGACCCTGGGAGGGGTCGTCGCGGCCGGTCTTTCCGGCCCGCGACGCATGTACGCGGGGGCGCTGCGCGACTTTGTACTGGGCAGCAAGCTGCTGGACGCACACGGGGAGGTGCTGCGCTTCGGCGGCGAGGTCATGAAGAATGTCGCCGGCTTTGATGTCTCGCGTCTGCTGTGCGGCTCACTGGGCATTCTCGGGGTGATCGCTGAAGTGTCGCTCAAGGTGCTGCCCCTGCCACGGGCCGAGCTGACCGTGCGGCTCGCGCTGCCGGCGGCCGCCGCGGTGCAAGCCTTCAATCGCTGGGCCGGTGAACCGCTGCCGCTTTCTGCAACGGCCTGGTGCGAGGGCGCCGCGTGGGTGCGCCTCTCGGGCGCAGCGCCGGCGGTAAACGCGGCCCGCGCGCGGATCGGCGGGGAGCTCATCGAGGCGCACAGTGCGCACGCGTTCTGGAGCGGGCTGCGCGATCTCAAGCTGCCCTTCTTCGGGCAGCCCTCGCTGTGGCGCGTCTCGCTGCCGGCCACCGCCCCCGCGCTTGCCATCGACTCGCAACCGCTGATCGAATGGGGTGGCGCGGTGCGCTGGTACGCGGCGGTGCCCGCGGAACAGGACGTGCGCGCGCAGGCGATCCTAAGCGGGGGGACCGCCCTGTGCTGGCGCGGCAGCTGCGAGGGGTCACGGTTTCATCCGCTCTCCGGCACCACGCTGCAGCTGCACCGGCGCCTGAAGCAGCGTTTCGACCCGGGCGGACTCTTCAACCGCAATCGCCTGATCGCCAACCTTTAGGCGCCAGTCAGCGCGCCGAGCCTTCCGCCTGATGCGCCGCGACCATGGCGCCGAGGCTCTCGAAGCGGAAGTTGTAGACGGGCGTGCCCTCAGGCGCGCGGGTGGCACCCCACCCCGAACGCTCGTGACGGCGGTCAATCCAGGCAGACGCAAGCCCCGCCGCCTGGGCGGGAGCGTGGTCATGATAGAGGCTCTGGGCGGTGTGAAGGATCTGCTGCGGCTCGATCTCCAGACGGCCTACGGCGGCGATGAGATAGCGGAAGTTACGTGCATCAGGCTTGTAGGAGCCGATGTCCTGCGCGGTGCAGATGGCGTCGAAGGCGACACCGAGCCGGGCGTTGCTCGCGGCGAAGCTCGCGCGATCCACGTTGGACAGGATCACGAGCTTGTAGTGACGCTTGAGGTACTGAAGTGCTGCGGGCGTGTCGGCAAAGGCGGGCCAGTCCGCCACGGATCTGCCGAACGCCAGGTGCGCCGCCTCCCCGGGCTCGACGCCCCAGTCACGCGCCAATCGCCGGTGCACCTGGGCGAGCACTTCCGGATAGAGCATCGCGGGGGTTTGCGCCTGTTGCGCCACCTCGTGGCGCGCGAACTCAGCGAGCACCTGATCGCGCGAGGCGTTCACACCGGCCGCGCTGCGCAGCGGTGCAAGCGCGGCGTAAAGCCCCGTCTCCCAGTCGATGAGTGTGCCGTAGCAATCGAAGGTCAACGCTGCAAAGTCGTGCAGGCGCATCGCGGGCCCGCTACAGGTTGACGCTGCCACGGCCAAGCTCGATTACTTCCCCGCTGACATGGATCTGCCGCTCGGCATCCACGCGCAGGCGCAGTGAGGAGGGGCGGCCGACGAATTCGCCCTGCGAGATCTCGAACTCGCAGGGCAGTGTGCGCCCCATCGCCAGACACCACCCGCCGAGGTTCGCCGTTGCCGAGCCGGTCGCCGGATCCTCCAGAACGCCCGTACCCTGGGGAAAGAAGAAGCGCGCCAGCAGTCCCGAGCCTGCGGGTGCAAATACGTACGCCATGCTGTGCCCCTGGGCGCTCGCCAGTTGGGCCAGAAGATCGGGCCGCACCCGCACGCGTCTCACGGCCGCCTCGCTCGCGAGCGGCACGATCAGCTGCTCGGTGCCGACATTCACCCACAGCGGCCGCTCGGCGATGTCCTCCTTGTCGAGTCCCAGAATCTGGGCGAGCGCGAAGCGCGGCTCCTCGACCTCCCGCCACGTCGGCGCCTTGGCCTGCAGCGTCCAGCGGTTGCCGCTCGCACGCACCGGGATGATCCCCGCGGGCACCTCGAGCGTCAGGCGATCGCCCCCCAGACCCAGCGCACGGCACACGTGCGCAGTGCCGAGCGTCGGATGACCGGCGAAGGGCATCTCGTAGCCTGGCGTGAAGATGCGAACCCGCGCACTGGCGCGCTCCGAGGGCAAAATAAAGGTCGTCTCGGACAGATTGAACTGCAGTGCCAGCGCCTGCATCCTAGGGGTGTCCAGCGACTGCGCCCGCTCGAACACGCACAACGGATTGCCGCTGAGCACGGTGTGTCCCTGGGTGAAGACGTTGACCAGACGATAAGCGTACGCAGGCATCAGGACACAAATTCTAGCGCTACGGGGGTGCGATCATAAGCCATGACGACTGAACTGCTGTTCCGGCAGGACGCCTACCTCAGGACCGCAAGTGCCCAGGTGCTGGCGGTCGGCGCGCACGGCATCGAGTTCGACCGCACGGTGTTCTACCCGCTGGGGGGCGGCCAGGCCGGCGACAGCGGCGTCGTGGTGCGCGCAAACGGCGAGCGGCTCCTCATCAACGACACGCGCAAGGGCGATTCCGCCGAACGCGTGCTGCACGTCCCCGCGCCCGCCGGCGTGACACTGGAGCCGGGCGAGACGGTCACGCTGGAGGTCGACTGGGACCGCCGCTACCGCCTGATGCGGCTGCACACCGCCCTGCACCTGATGTCCTGCGTGATCGTAGCCCCCGTGACCGGCGGCAACATCGTGCCGGAGAAGGCGCGGCTGGATTTCGACATTGAGCTCAGTCAGCTCAACGCCGAGCGCATAGAAAGCGAGACCAACGCACTAATCGCCTCGGCGGTGGCCACCGAGACGGTGTGGATCACCGACGCCGAGCTGGATGCGCAGCCGGACCTGGTGAAGACGATGAGCGTGCAGCCACCGCGCGATGCCGGACGGGTTCGGCTTCTGAAGATCCCCGGGATCGACCTGCAGCCCTGTGGCGGCACGCACGTCGCCAATATCCGGGAAATCGGTGCGATCAAGGTGCTCAGAATCCGCAGCGAGGGCAAGCGCAACAAGCGCGTGGAGATCGCGCTTCAGCAGTAACGGCTCACCTCGAGCCCGTTGCCCACGGCCAGAAGAACCGAGCTCATCTTTGGGGCGGCGCGCACGCAGTCACGGTAGGCGCGGGCGTGCGCGCGCACGTTGTCCGGAAAGAGCATGTTGTCGGCCACGATGAGGGCGCCCGGCGCAAGCTTCGGATGCAGCAGCTCGAACACCGGCACGTACAGATCCTTCCACAGGTCGATTAACGCGAAGTCGAAGGGCCCGGGCAGCGCGCGCAGCGAGGCGAGCGCATCACCGACTCGAAATTCCACGAACGGGGCAAGGCCGGCACGGGTGAGCCGCTCGCGCGCGTAGTCGGTCTTGGGTGCCTGAAGTTCGAGCGAGATGACGTGGCCGCCCACCGCGCGTGCCCCATCGGCCAGCCAGTGAGTGGAGTAGCCATACGAGCTGCCCACTTCGAGGATACGCTTTGCCCCGCCTTCGCGGATCAGCAGGTTGAGCAGCACGGCGGCCGCACGCCCCACCGGGAGCAGCATCTCGTCACGGCGGTGGCCGAATTCCTCGGGGCTGAGGGTCTCCCACAGCGCATCCTCGCGTGCCGCGCGCGCCTCGTATTCCTCGATTACCGTCCGGAATGACGC
>DATIXW010000240.1:0-2404 GCA_035518135.1 Steroidobacteraceae bacterium | reverse complement strand
CGTCGAGCGGCACGAGCGGACGCAGGTCCGGCGGCAGCACGGGCAGCACTTCCATGATCATCCAGTCGGGCTTGATGCCGGACTTGTGGAATGCCTCCAGGACCTTCAGCCGCTTGGCGATCTTCTTGATCTTGGTCTCGGAGTCGGTGCCGTCGAGCTCCTTGCGCAGCTGGTCGATCTCACGGTTGAGATCGATCTGCCGCAGCAGCTCGCGGATGCCCTCGGCGCCCATCATGGCGACGAAGTCGTCGCCGAACTCCTCCACCTTCGCGAGGTAGTCGTCCTCGGACAGCAGCTGGCCGCGATGCAGCGGCGTGAGCCCCGGATTGACCACCACGTACGCCTCGAAGTACAGGACGCGCTCGATGTCGCGGAGCGTCATGTCGAGCACCATTCCCAGCCGGGACGGCAGGCTCTTCAGGAACCAGATGTGCGCGACCGGGCTCGCCAGCTCGATGTGGCCCATGCGCTCGCGGCGCACCTTGGACAGCGTCACTTCCACGCCGCACTTCTCGCAGATGACGCCGCGATGCTTGAGCCGCTTGTACTTGCCGCACAGGCACTCGTAGTCTTTCACCGGACCGAAGATCTTGGCGCAGAACAGCCCGTCGCGCTCCGGCTTGAAGGTCCGATAGTTGATGGTCTCGGGCTTCTTGACCTCACCGTAGGACCACGAGCGGATCTTCTCGGGCGAGGCGAGCCCGATGCGAATCGCATCGAACTCCTCTTCCTGAGTCACCTGCTTGAACAAATCGAGTAGTGCCTTCATAGCTTGCTCCTCGGGACTTGAGCCCCAGAATTAATAGCGCTCGAGATCGATGTCGATGGCGAGTGAGCGGATTTCCTTCACCAGCACGTTGAAAGATTCCGGCATGCCCGCATCGATCTTGTGCTCGCCCTTGACGATGTTCTCGTAGACCTTGGTACGACCGCTCACATCGTCGGACTTGACCGTCAGCATCTCCTGCAGCGTATAGGCTGCGCCGTAGGCCTCCAGCGCCCACACCTCCATTTCCCCGAACCGCTGTCCGCCGAACTGCGCCTTGCCGCCGAGCGGCTGCTGCGTCACCAGGCTGTACGGCCCGGTAGAGCGGGCATGCATCTTGTCGTCCACCAGATGGTGCAGCTTCAGCATGTGCATGTAGCCGACCGTAACCGCGCGATCGAAGGCTTCGCCGGTACGCCCGTCGTACAGGGCCACCTGGCCGCTGCGCGGCAGACCCGCCAGCTCGAGCATGTTCTTGATCTCGTCTTCGGTGGCACCATCGAACACCGGCGTCGCGAACGGGACCCCCTCGCGCAGGTTGCCGGCAAGCTGGATGATCTCGTCATCGGTGAGCGAATCGATCTCCTCGGGCGCTCCGCTCGAGTTGTAGACCAACGCCAGAGCCTTACGCAGGTCCATAAACTTGGCCGTCTGCGCGCTCATCGCCCGCAGCAGGTCGCCGATGCGCTGGCCCAAGCCTTTCGCGGCCCACCCGAGATGCGTTTCCAGGATCTGCCCCACGTTCATGCGCGACGGTACGCCGAGCGGATTCAGCACGATATCCATGGGCCTCCCGTCGGCCATGTGCGGCATGTCCTCCACCGGCACGATCTTCGAGATCACGCCCTTGTTGCCGTGACGGCCGGCCATCTTGACGCCGGGCTGAAGCCGGCGCTTCACCGCCAGATAGACCTTGACCATCTTCTGCACGCCCGGCGGCAGCTCGTCGCCGCTGGTGAGCTTCTTCTTCTTGGCCTCGAACGCCTGATCGAACTCGACCCGCTTCTGGTCTAGGCTCGCCTTCAGCTGCTCCAGCTGGCTCGCCGCGTCCTCGGCCGCTAGGCGGATGTCGAACCAGTGGAAGCGCTCCAGGTCCTGCAGGTACACCTTGGTGATCTTGGTGCCCTTGGCAAGCTTCTTCGGACCGCCGTTGGCGGTCTTGCCGGTGAGCATGCGCTCGACCCGGCCGAAGCTGTCGTCCTCGACGATGCGCAGCTGGTCGGTCAAGTCCTTCTTGTAGCGCTTGAGTTCGTCGTCGATGATCTGCTGGGCACGCTTGTCGCGCTCGATGCCCTCACGCGTGAACACCTGCACGTCGATCACCGTGCCGGACATGCCCGAGGGCACGCGCAGCGAAGTGTCCTTCACGTCGGAGGCCTTCTCGCCGAAGATCGCGCGCAGGAGCTTCTCTTCCAGAGTGAGCTGGGTTTCGCCCTTCGGCGTGACCTTGCCCACCAGCACGTCGCCGGCCTCGACCTCGGCGCCGATGTAGATGATGCCCGACTCGTCGAGCGCGGCGAGCTGCGACTCCGACAGGTTGGAGATGTCGCGCGTGATCTCCTCGGGCCCGAGCTTGGTGTCGCGCGCGACCACCGACAGCTCCTCGATGTGGATCGACGTGAACCTTTCGTCGGCCAC
>DATIXW010000239.1:0-8161 GCA_035518135.1 Steroidobacteraceae bacterium | reverse complement strand
TTACGTCCGCTACCGCCCGAGTTACCCGGCCGCGGCGCTCGAACTGCTGCAGCGCCGCTGCGGGCTGGCGCCGGGCGCGGTGGTCGCGGACCTCGGTTCCGGGACCGGCATCCTGACACAGCGGCTGCTCGAGAGCGGCGCGCAAGTCATCGGCGTCGAGCCCAATGAGGGCATGCGGGCGGCCGCCGAGCAGGCGCTCGCCGGCAACCCGCGCTTCCGCAGCCTCAGGGGCTGCGCCGAGGCCACCACGCTCGCCTCCGCCAGCATCGACCTGCTGGTCGCCGGCCAGGCCTTCCACTGGTTCGACGTTGCCGGCGCGCGTGCCGAGGCGCTGCGGGTGCTGCGCCCGGGGGCCTTTGCGGCCCTGTTGTGGAACGAGCATCCGAGCGCCGGCAGCGCCTTCCTCGCCGATTACGAGGCGCTGCTGCGCCGGCATGCGCCCGAGTACGAGCAGGTCCTCGGCAGCCGTGCCGACGAGGTGCGCATGCGCGAGTTCTTCGGCGGCCCCATGGAGCGGGCCACGTTCCCGCACCAGCAGCGCTTCAACTACGAGGGCTTGCGCGGCCGGCTCATGTCCTCTTCCTATGCGCCCGAAGCGGGTGACCCGCAGCACGAGCCGCTGCTCGCGGGACTGCAAGGGGTGTTTGAGCGTCACGCACACGCAGGTACCGTCGTCTTTCCGTACGTGACACTCGTGTACTTCGCGCAGCTGCAGCGCGGATCCTGAAGCGCGTACCGGCGGACGCGCTAGGCGGCGGCCGCGCTCAACGACGGGCCTGCGCGGGCGTGGTCCCTACCACACCCTCACGCGATCCGCAGGCCCGAGGTACAGCCTCGCACCGGGCTGCACAGCAAACGCCGCGTACCAGGCATCGAGGTTGCGCACGGTGTCGGCACGGTATTGGTCCGGCGCATGCCCATCGGTCACGATTCGCTGCCGTAGCGCGGGCTCGCGGATCTTCTGTCTCCAGCTCTGTGCGAACGAGAGAAAGAACAGCTGCTCGGCGCTGAAGCCATCCGCGCCCGCGGGCGGCTGGCCGTGCAGCGTCAGCCGCCAGGCGTCGTAGGCGTCCGAAAGTCCTGCAACGTCGGCAATGTTCTCACTCAGGGTCTGCTCGCCGTTGACATGGATGTCCGGGTACGGCCGGTAGGCATCGAACTGTGCCGCCAGGCGCTTGCCTGCAGCCTGAAAATGCGCGAAGTCCTCCGGCGTCCACCAGTTCTTGAGCCGCCCGCTCGCGTCAAACAGCGCGCCCTGATCGTCGAAGCTGTGGCTGATCTCGTGGCCGATGACCGCGCCGATCGCGCCGTAGTCCATGAGCACGGGGCGGCCGGAGTCGAAGAAGGGCGGCTGCAGAATCGCCGCGGGGAAGTTGATGGCATTCAGGGCGGGCAGATTCACCGCATTGACTTCCTGGGGCTGCATCGCCCACTCGGAGCGATCGACCGCCGTGGCGAGTTTTCCGAGCTCGTGCTCGAGCCGGAACTGCTCGGCGCGCGCGGCATTGCCGAAAGCCTCCTGGGGGCGCACCTGTAGCGCAGCGAAGCTGCGCCAGTGATCCGGGTAGCCGACCCCGACCTTCAGCGTCGCGAGCTTGGCCTTCGCCCGCGTACGTGTCTGCGGGGCCATCCAGTCAAGGTGATCGATGCGCACGGCGAACGCGGCGATCAGGTTCTTCACCAGAGCCTCGGCCCGGGCCTTCTCGCTCGGCGGGAAGTAGCGCTGTACGTACAGCTTGCCGACCGCCTCCCCGAGCGCGTCGTTGGTCTCATCGACTGCGCGCTTCCAGCGCGGCGGCTGCTCGGGGGTACCCGAGAGTATCCGGCCGTGAAAGTCGAAGTGCTCCGCGCCCAGCGCCTTGGGCAGGTAGGCGGCGTTGTGCTCGAGCAGGTGGAAACGCAGCCAGTCCTTCCAGGTCTCGAGCGGCTCGCTCGCCGTGAGGGCCGAGATTCCCGTGAAGGCACTCGGTTGCCAGACCACGAACTCGGCCTGCCGCCCGAGGCCTGCGGCCGCGAAGTAGGCCTGCCAGTCGAGCCCCGGCGCACGCTGTGCGAAATCGGCGCGCTTCCAGTGGTTGTTGCCCTTGAGGACCTGCTCGGTGTCCTGGCGGCTCCAGTGCGCCAGGGCCATGCGCCGCTCGAGCTCGAAAATGCGCGCTGCGCGCGCGGGGGCGTCCGGCAGCTGCGCGAGCGTCAGCATCCTCGCGATGTGTGCCTGGTACTGGGTGCGGATGTCGGCCATCTTCTGCGAGGGGTTCAGATAGAAGTCGCGGTCCGGCATGACCAGGCCTCCCTGCAGCAGGAAGGGCGAGTAGTGCGTCGGGTCGCTCAGGTCCTGCGCGACCCACAGACCGAACAGGTTCTCGGTGTGCAGGCGGGTGTTGTTGAGGAAGTCCACGTCGGCGCGCAGCGTCGTGCCGAGCACCTGCGCCAGGGCGGCGCGATCGGCAATCGCGGCGATGCGATCCAGCCCCGGCTGAAGCGGTTTGAGCCCCGCGCTTTCGATCGCGGCCTCATCCATATACGCTGCATAGTAGGTGCCGACCTTCATGGCGTCGGACTGCGGGGAGGCAGCGTGGGCGGCCGACTGGATCAGCTCCGCGGTGCGCTTGCGGGTCAGTTCGGCCACGATTTCTCCGGCGCCCCAGGCCGAGTGGTCCGCCGGGATGGGCGTCGCCTTGATCCAGGCGCCGTTCGCGTAGCCGAAGAAGTCATCCCCGGGCTTCACCGAGGGATCCATGCCCGCCAGATCCACCCCGGAGGTGCTCGCAGCGCACTCCGGTGGCGGTAGCGTAAGGAGCGCAAGGATGGTTATGCCGGTGAAGAACGAGATGCGCGGAGTCCGGGAAAGCGAGCGCGTCATGAACGATCCCTCATGTGAGCGGTGCCGCAGTTTACACGCAGGTCTGCGCGCGCGGTCAGGGTTCGACGCGCGTAGATTTTCTTGCGGCAACGGTAGCCCGCGCGCGCTGTGGCTGCTGCTCCTTCTGGCGCACGCGCCGCTCGCACTGGCGTGGGGACCGCAGGGGCATCGCACCGTCGGCGCCATCGCCGATCGGCTGTTGACACCCGAAGCACGTACCCAGGTGCAGCGGCTGCTCGCGGACGATCGTGACAAGTTCGGCAACCCCTCCGGGCGCACGACCCTCGAGGCAGTGTCGGTGTGGTCCGATGAGATCTACGGCACGCCCGCCGCACGGCCGCGCTGGCATTACGACAACACCCCGGTGTGCGGCCCGGTCCTGATCGGTGCCGTCTGCCGTGACGGGGACTGCGCGAGCGAGCAGCTGAAGCGCCTGAGCCGCGTGATGGCAGATGCGCAGGCGGCGCCGCGCGAGCGCAACGAGGCGCTGAAGTGGGTCGTGCACCTGGTCGCGGATCTGCACCAGCCGCTGCATGCCGCCGACAACGCCGATCGCGGTGGCAACGACGTACAGGTTGCGCTTGCGGGCGTGAAGACCCGCGGCCGCGAGAGCCTGCACCGTGCCTGGGACAATGACTTCGTCAGGCTCGCCCTGCAGGCCCGCGACCATCAGCAGCCCCCGGCGGATCTCGGGCCGCTCGTCTCGGGGGCTCAGACGCTGCTCGGGGAGGCCGGCGCGGGCGACCCCGACAGCTGGGCATCCGAATCCAACCATCTGGCACGCAACGTGGCCTACCGTTATCCCGGATTCGCCTGCGGGGCGGTTCCGCAGCATATCGTGGTGCTCGATCAGGCGTACGTCGCAAGCGCCGCGGACCTGGTCCGCGAGCGCCTGTTGCTCGCCGGCGCACGTCTCGCCAACCTGCTCAATCGCCGCCTTGGCGGGGGTCGGTGAGGCCGTGTTGGGAGCCATTTGCGCATGGCTGTCCGAAGCCCCCGTGCGTGCTAAATTAACCCCTCAAGCAAGAGGGAAGGTAAAGCTGTGAACGCCTTTGACGAGAGCCTCGCATCGAATTCAGAAGGCACGGCCGGGAAACACCACCCGCCGTTTGCTCCAACGGCCGAGCTCCAGGGCAGGGCGCCCGGGAGCTCCATCGACAGCTGGCTGCTGACCCGACTGCGGGCGTTCCTCGGTGATCCGCCGGTGGAATTCGCCGTGCGTGGCCGGGCGCTGGTCGGCCCGTCCGATGAGGTGCCGGTGGCGCGCGTGACGTTCGCCAACCGACGCACCCTCATGCCGATTCTGGCCGATCCGGCCCTGCGCTTCGGCGACGCCTATGCCGAGGGAAGCGTGGCGATCGATGGTGATCTGGTGAGCCTGCTGGAGGCGGTGTACCGCTCGGGCGCGGCCGCCGGCAAGTCCCCCTCACTTCTGACCCGGGCCCGCGGCGCGCTGCGCCGTCCGCATCCGAATTCCCTCAGCCGCTCGCGCGACAACATCCACCATCACTACGATATCGGCAACGAGTTCTACGCCCTGTGGCTCGGCAGCACGATGGCGTACACCTGCGCCTACTACCCGACGGCGCAGGCGACCCTGGACGAGGCGCAGGTCGCCAAGATGCACCACGTGTGCCGCAAGCTGCGCCTGCGCTCGGGTGAGAGCGTCGTGGAGGCCGGCTGTGGCTGGGGCACGCTCGCCCTGCACATGGCGCGCCACTACGGGGTGCGCGTGCGCGCCTTCAACATCTCGCGCGAGCAGGTTGCCTTTGCGCGCGAGCGCGCCAAACGCGAGGGCCTCGCCGGTCAGGTGGAGTACGTCCTGGACGACTACCGCAACATCAGCGGCCGCTACGATGCCTTCGTCTCCATCGGCATGCTCGAGCACGTCGGGGTCGACAACTACGGGCGGCTCGGGGAGGTCGTGGCGGGCACGCTGCAGGGCCGCGGCCGCGGGCTCATCCATACGATCGGGCGTAATCAGCCGGCCCCGCTGCAGCCGTGGATCGAGAAGCGCATCTTCCCGGGTGCCTATCCGCCGGCCCTGAGCCAGATGATGGGGATCTTCGAGCCGGTCAACCTCTCGGTGCTCGACGTGGAGAACCTGCGCCTGCATTACGCGCAGACGCTGCGCCACTGGCTTGCCCTGTACGAGGCCTCCAGCGAGCGCGTGCGCGAGATGTTCGATGCGCGCTTCGTGCGCATGTGGCGGCTGTACCTGGCCGGCTCCGTGGCGGCGTTCACGACCGGCACGCTGCAGCTGTTCCAGGTGCTGTTCGCGCCCGGGCAGTGCAACGATGTGCCGCTGACGCGCGCGCACCTGTACGCGGGTTGACGCCCCGGCGCGCCATGCGTGCGGTCGAGGTCCTGATCGTCGGCGGTGGCCCTGCCGGGGCCACCGCGGCGTGGCAGCTGCGCCGCGCGGGTCGGGAAGTGCTGGTGCTCGACCGCGAGCGCTTCCCGCGCCTGAAGCTGTGCGCCGGCTGGATCACCCCGGAGGTCGTGCAGGAGCTCGGGATGGACGTCACCGCCTACCCCCATAGCCTGCTCACCTACCCGCGTCTGCGCATGCACTTCGGGCGCTGGCAGGTGCCGGTGCCGTGCGTGCAGCACTCGATCCGCCGCTTCGAGTTCGACGCGTGGCTGCTCGAGCGCTCCGGCGCCGAAGTCATCGAGCACAACGTGCGCCGTATCGAGGCCGACGGCGAGCGGTACGTGGTCGATGACCTGTATCGCTGCCGTTACCTGATCGGCGCCGGCGGCACGCGCTGCCCGGTCTACCGCACGCTGTTCCGCGAGGCGAACCCGCGCTCGAGCGAGCTGCAGCTGGTGACGCTCGAGCACGAGGTCCGCTACGAGTGGCGCGAGCGCGACTGCCACCTGTGGTTCTTCGGACACGGCCTGCCGGGCTACTCGTGGTACGTGCCCAAGGAGCGCGGCTGGCTCAACGTCGGCGTGGGAGGCATCGCCGCGCGCATGAAGAACGGGGGCCACGACATCCGCGCCCACTGGGGCTACCTCACGGGGATGCTCGATGCGGGCCTGGCGCCGGGGGTGCAGTACGAGCCGACCGGTTACAGCTATTACCTGCGCGGCAACGTCGATACCGTGCGCCGCGGCAATGCCTTCATCACCGGCGATGCCGCCGGGCTCGCCACGCGCGATCTCGGGGAGGGCATCGGGCCGGCGGTGCGCAGCGGGCTGCGCGCTGCGCGGTCGATCATCGAGGGGACCCCGTACGAGCTGCGCAACGTCACCGGCACGAGCATCGCCAGCATCGCGCGCAGCATGTTCGACCGCAGCGCGCGCGCCGGCGCACTCGCCGGTGGCCGGGGACACGCCCCCGGCTGAGCACCAGGAGAAGCGGCACATGGCCTACGTCACGGTGATCAACGAGCACGCGCACGTGCAGCAGATCGTCTCCGGGCATCATCACCTGACCGCTGACGAGCCGGTCACGGGCGGCGGCAGCGATGCCGGGTTCGCGGCGCGGGAACTGCTGCTCGCGAGCCTCGGTGCCTGCACGGCGGTGGCGTGCCGCCGGCACGCCGCGCAACACAGCTGGAACGTGGGCAAGATCACCGTCGGGGTGCGCTGGTCGCGTGCCGCCGACGGGCGCGAACACATCGAGCGGCGGGTGTCGTTCGCGCGACCGCTGGATGCACTGCAGAAGGCGCAGCTGCTGCAGGCGGCCGAGGAGTCGCCGATCGCCGCCGTGCTGCGTGCCGGGATCAGCATCCAGTCGGCCATCGTCGACTGAGGCCGCGCCTCACTTCATGCGCTGCGCACCGATGGCGACCTCGGTGCGCTCGCGGGTGCTGACGTTCACTTCCACGCGCCCGGAGTTCACCAGCACCCAGGGCAGCGGCACGTTGTCCTGCTGCACCGTGATCACGTGATGCCCGGAAGCCACCGCCGCAAAGTCGAAGCGCCCGTTTGAATCGGTGCGCACCGAGAAGCGCCCGTCGAGGATCACGGTGACGTTCGGGGCGCCGCTCTCGCCGGCGTCGAAGCGCCCGTTCTCGTTGGCATCCAGATAGATGAGGCCGCTCAGGCGCCCGGACCCGGAGCCGGCGACGCCGCCGAGCGGCACAAAGTGACCGCCGCGCGCCTGCTGGAAGCGCAGCGTGAGGAAGAAGCCGCGCTGGCCCTGGGAGGCCTGCGGCGTCGGCACCGGCGGCGTCAGCGGGGAGTTCACCACCAGGGGCGTCCATGAGCCGACGTGGTTCTCGTAGAAGCTGAACAGCAGCCCCCAGGAACGGGTCATCTGATAGTTCAGCGTGATGTCGGCGGAGGTCGTCGGGGCCGCCGCTCCCTGCACGGCGTCCGCCCACTGCACGGTGCCATCGAGGGACAGGCGTGCCGTCAGATCACCGCCGCCGGAGGCGGCCAGGCGCACGAGCGTGCTGTCGGGCTGCGGCTGGCCGGGGATCGAGTCGCCGCTGATGCGGTCAACCGCGACGCTCGTGGAGAGGCGCAGGCCCGGCTTCAGGGCCCAGGTCTGCTGCAGCGTTACCGTCGAATCCTGCGTCTGCGAGTCGGTGGCGTAGTCGAGCTGCACGCGTCCCGTGCCGTAGCGGTTGACGTCATCGACGTAACCCTCGAGCGACCAGGCGGTGTTATGGCTGCCGTCGCTGGTCAGAAGCGCGTTGGCGACGCCGCCGACGCCCAGATCACGTGACAGCTGGTAGCGCGTGTCGCCGTTGAGGAAGGTGCTGTTGGCGCCGTTGCCCGACACCGAGCGGACCTCATCGATGCCGAAATCGGAGGTCCAGCGGCGGCTCTGGTAGCCGAGGCGGTAGTAGCCGCCCTGCACGTCGCTGGTGATCAGCTGGTTGCCCCAGGCGAGGTTCGGCTCGATGTGGTACGCGCCGAAACTCTGCGTGAAGGCGCCGCGCGTGTGGGAGGCATCGGCCCAGACACCGAACGCGCCGCCGTTGCCATCGAGGGTGCCGTCGATCAGGTTGAGCTGCGCGCGCGTGCCGCCGTCCTGCCAGGCGGCGCTCAGGATCCCGGTGTTCGAGGAGATGCGCTGGTTGGCCACCTCCGGAGGAAGCAGCGAGGAATCAGGCGGCTGGTAGTAGATGTTGGCGTTGTTGGCCCCCGCGTATTCGCCACCGAGCGTCCAGTGGGCCGACGGCGCCCACTGTGCGCCGAGGGTCGCGGTCGAGCCGCCGAGAGTGTCGAAGGTGGGCACCTTGATGCCGCCGTACACCCCCGGCTCCCCGCCGCCGGCGACGATCTGCAGACCGGAAGGGCCGCGCCAGTCGGTGGCCGCGCCGAGCATCGTTCCGGAAG
>DATIXW010000238.1:0-19758 GCA_035518135.1 Steroidobacteraceae bacterium | reverse complement strand
GGCCTGATCGAGCATTACCGCCGCGAGAAGGCCGAGCGCGGCGAGGCGCGCGCGGAGAACCTGGACGAGCTGGTGAGCGCGGCCCGCGGCTTTGCCCCCGAGACGAGCGAGCTGCCGCCGCTTGAGGCCTTCCTCGCGCACGCGGCGCTCGAGTCAGGCGAGGGCCAGGCGGATGCCTGGGAGGACTGCGTGCAGATGATGACGCTGCATACCGCCAAGGGACTCGAGTTCCCGGTGGTGTTCCTGAGCGGCATGGAGGAGGGGTTGTTCCCGCACCAGCGCTCGCTCAACGACCTCGAGGGCCTCGAGGAAGAGCGGCGGCTGTGTTATGTCGGCATGACGCGCGCCATGCGCCAGCTGTACCTCACCTGCGCCGAGCAGCGCCGCCTGCACGGCGTCGATAGCTACGGGCAGGCCTCGCGCTTCATCCGCGAGATCCCCGAGGAACTGCTCGAGGAGGTGCGCCCGCGGGTGCAGGTCTCGCGCCCGGTGGCGGTGGGACGCTTTCGCGCCGCGGCCGAAGAAGCTGCCGCCGGCGGGGTGCGGCTCGGGGCACGCGTGCGCCACGGCAAGTTCGGCGACGGGGTGATCCTCAACGTCGAGGGCAACGGCGCGCACGCCCGCGTCCAGGTAAGCTTCGAGCGTCAGGGCACCAAGTGGCTGATGGTGCAGTATGCGAACCTCACGCCCCTGTAAGTAACCTACCGGCCGAAGCACCCATGAAAATCCTCATTCTCGGCGCCGGCCAGGTCGGGCGCACTGCCGCCCAGGCCCTCGCGCGCGAGGAAGCCAACGAGGTCACGGTGGTGGACGTCAACGAGGAGGTGCTGCGCGACCTGCAGGACCGGCTCGACGTGCGCACCGTGGCCGGCAACGCCGCCCACCCGACGGTGCTCGAGGCCGCCGGCGGCGCCGAGGCCGACATCATCGTCGCGCTCACCTCGAGCGATGAGGTGAACCTGGTGGCCTGCGACGTGGCCTTCACGCTGTTTCGCACCCCGACCAAAATCGCGCGCCTGCGCGCGCACGAATACGCCTCGCGCCCGGAGCTGTTCCGCACCGACGGGCTGTCGGTGGATGTCATCATCAGTCCCGAGCAGCTCGTGACCGAGTACGTGGAGCGCCTCATCCACCACCCCGGCACGCTGCAGGTGCTGGACTTCGCCGACGGCAAGGTGCGCCTGGTGGGGGTGCGCACGCGGCGCGGCGGCCTGCTGGTCGGGCATCCGCTGCGCGAACTGCCCAAGCACCTGCCCAACATCGAGGTGCGCGTGGTGGCGATCTACCGCGACGGCCGCAGCGTACAGCCCGACGGCGAGACGATCATCACCGACGGCGATGAGGTGTTCTTCCTCGCCGGCCACGATGACATCCAGCGCGCCATGGCGGAGATGCGCCACGGCGACGACCCGGCGCGGCGGGTGATGATCGCCGGCGGCGGTCACATCGGCTTCCGGCTCGCCAAGACGCTGGAGAAGAGCAACCAGGTGAAGCTGATCGAGCGCGATGCGAGACGCGCCCGCCGGGTATCGGAGCTGCTCGAGAATGCCATCGTGCTGCACGGGGATGCCGCCGACGAGGAGCTCATGATCGAGGAGAACATCGACAGTACCGACGTGTTCGCCGCGGTCACGAACTCGGAAGAGGCCAACATTCTGTCCGCCATGCTGGCCAAGCGCCTCGGCGCCCACAAGGTCATGGCGCTGATCAACCGCCCCTCCTACACCGAGCTGGTCGAGTCGAGCAGCATCGACATCGCCATCTCGCCGCAGACCATCACCATCGGCTCACTCCTGGCCTTCGTGCGCCGCGGTGACGTGGTGCGCGTGCACGCGCTGCGTCGCGGTGCCTCCGAGGCACTCGAAGCGGTCGTCAACGGCGACGAGCGCAGCTCGCGCGTTGCGGGGCGCACGGTGGCGGAAATCCCGCTGCCCGAGGGCGCCTCCATCGGTGCGATCGTGCGCGGCGATGAGGTCATCATGGCCCATCACGACACGCGCGTGCTCACGGACGACCACGTCATCCTGTTCCTCGCCGACCGGCGCCACCTGGAAGCGGTCGAACGGCTGTTCCTGCGCTCGCCGCGCTAGGCACGCAACCGCCAGGCCGCCATCGTGCTCGCCGTCGCCAACGTCCTGGGACTCCTGCTGGCGAGCTTCTCCGCCAGCTGCCTGTTGCCGCTCGCCTGCTCGCTGTGGTTCAGCGACGGATGCTGGTCCAGCTTCCTCATCGCCGCCGCCGTCGGTGCCGGGTGCGGGGTGGTGCTCGCCGGCGCCACCTTCCGCTACCGCCGGGAACTGAAACCGCGCGACGGCTTCCTGCTGGTCACGCTCGCCTGGCTGCTGCTGCCCGCCGTGGCGGCAGTGCCGCTGCTGCTGAGCCTGCCGGGGCTCACCGTCACGGGGGCCTACTTCGAGGCGATGTCCGGGCTCACCACCACCGGCTCGACGGTGCTGAACGGCCTCGACACGCTGGCGCCGTCGCTGAATTTCTGGCGTCACCTGCTGGAATGGATGGGAGGACTCGGCATCATCGTCATGGCGCTCGCGGTGATGCCGCTGCTCGGCGTCGGCGGCATGCAGCTCTATAAGGGGCTCGCCCCGGGCTCGAAGGATGAGCGCCTCGCACCGCGCATCACCGAGACGGCGAAGAACCTCTGGATCATTTACGTGGTGCTCACGGCCGCCGGGGTCGTGAGCCTGCGGCTGTGCGGCATGTCCTGGTTCGATGCCGTGTGCCACGCCTTCTCCGCCGTCGGTCTAGGTGGTTTCTCGACCCACGACCGCAGCATCGCCTACTTCGATTCCGCGGCCATCGAGTGCGTACTGATCGCATTGATGGTGATCGCCTCGCTCAATTTCGCGCGTCACTTCATCGCGCTGCGCCAGCTGTCACTCGAGACCTACAAGAAGGATCCCGAGTGCAGGGCCATCTTTGCCTTCCTCGGGCTGAGCGTCGCCGGCATCGCGATGCTGCTGAACCTGCACGGGGTGTATCCCGGGCTGGCGCCGGCGCTGCGTGCCTCCGCCTTCAACGTCGTCTCGCAGGCCACCACCAGCGGGCTGACGACGCAGGATTATCAGAGCTGGCCGGTGTTCGCCCCCTGGTGGATGCTGTTCCTGTCGTGCCTGGTGTGCAGCACCGGCTCGACCGGCGGGGGTATCAAGATGTTCCGCACGCTGCTGCTGGTGCGCCAGACCGGACGCGAGATGAAGCTGCTCATTCACCCTTCTGCCATGGCGCCGGTACGCATCGGCGGCCGTCCGGTGCCCGACAGCGTCGGCCACGCGGTGCTGGCCTTCATCTTTCTGTATTTCGTGACGGTTGCGTGCCTGACGTTCGCCATGCTGCTCACGGGCATGAACTTTGACGCGGCATTCTCCGCAGTGGTCGCATCCATCAACAACACCGCCCACGGCTTTGGCGCTCCGGGGGAGGTGCACAACCTTCACGGACTCAATCCGCTGCAGACCTGGATCTGCAGCGCCGCGATGCTGCTCGGACGGCTGGAGATCTTCAGCATCGTCGTGCTGATGCGGCCGGCGTACTGGCGCAAGTAGGCGCCGCCGGAATCTTCCGGCAGCGCCTGATCGAGCCAGGTGCTTAGTCGTCCGGGTGGACCTTGACCTCGCTCTTCACTCCGCGCACGCCATCGGTGTCGCGGGCGATCGCCACGGCGCGATCGACTGCCTGCTGGCTCGCGGCGCTGCCGGAGAGCCACACGACGCCGTCGGCATCGGTATCGACGTGAATCTTAGCGAGACTCGAGATGTGCTCGGCCGCCAGCTTTGTTTTGATCTTCGTCGTGATGGCGGAGTCCTTGACGAAGGCCTTGGGGTGTGAGCGATCGACATCCGCATCCTGTGCCACGACCAGGGCGGTGCTCAGAACCGCTGCCGCCATAAAAGCCGACATCGCCAGTGTTGGTTTCATAACTGTTCCTGTGATTAAAATTCCAGCCTGCATTGGACCTGCGGCGCGGCCCCAGCGGCAATCAGAGAAGGCTGACATGAACGTCAGTGCCGACCGTAGCGGGACACTGTGCGGTCCTACAGTTCCGGATCCAGGGGCAATAGCGAGGCGGTGCGCACCTCGAAGCGCTGCCAGCCGCTGTGGGAGGGCTCCTTCAGGTACTGCACCGGTTGGCCGTCCTTGACGGTCGACCAGACGAGTATCTTCTTGCCGTCGCGATCCTCGAGCCTCACCCGGTAGGCATTGGCCGGCTGCGTCATTGCTTCGAAGCGCCGGATCGTCTCGGTCGCGAGCTCCTGGCTGTGGATGATGAGTCCGATCTCCGTGTTCAGCCGGCGTGAGCGGGCGTCGAAGTTCATCGAGCCGACGTAGATGGCGCTGTCATCAAACACCAACAGCTTGGCGTGGAGGCCGAAGTTGCCGTAACCGGTCATGTGCGTGGACTGCCCGGTGCCGCGTGGACTGTCGGGCTGGCGGCGCAACTCGAACAGCTGAACCCCCGCACGCAGGAGCGGTTCGCGGTAATGCACGTACCCGGCCTGTGCCAGCGGATCGGTGCTCGCCTCGAGCGAGGTGGTGAGAATGCTTACCTGCCGCCCCGGCGCCTGCGCCGTCTCCTCGAGCAGCTTGAGTTCCGAGCTCGTCGGGATCAGGTAGGGCGTCACCATCCGCAGCTGCCCCTGGGTGGCGCGGATGGCCTTCGCCACGGGGGCGAACATGAGACTGCCGGCGCGCTCGGCCGCCGCCTCGTGCCGCTTGCCGGGCGGGTCGTACGCGAGCTGCGCGCGCGCCCAGCTGAGCGCAGCGCTGCCCGCCAGCACATCGGCGAGCGGTTCATCGGCGGCAAGTTTGGCGGTGAAGTTGCTGTCCGCGGCGGCGGCCTTCAGCGGCTCGGTGTGGCGCTGCGACAGGCGCTCGGCGGCTGCGGCGTCGCGCTGTTTCACCGGAATCACCAGCTGCGCCGGCACCGCCTCCTCGCTGTTCCAGAACTCCTCGAACGCCCCGCCGAGTGCAACCGTCTCGGGGCCCGCCACCAGCACGTCGTCGTCTGCGTACTGCGAGTCCGGATCCACCTGAAAGTACTGCTCGCCGATGTTGCGGCCGCCGATGAGCGCCACCACTCCGTCGGCGATGAACAGCTTGTTGTGCATGCGATAGTCGAGCCGCGAGTGGCTGAAGAGGTACTCAGTCGCGCGCAGCATCGAGCTGTGCCCGCGGTAGCGCCAGGGATTGAACAGGCGGATCGCGACATTCGGGTCGCCGGCGAGCGCGAACAGCTGCTCATCGCCGGGCAGCGCCTCGCCGTCATCCACGAGAATTCTCACGCGCACGCCGCGCCGCGCCGCCGCGAGCAGCGCCTCGGTCACCAGCTTCCCCGACTCATCGCCGTGAAAGATGTAGTACTGCAGGTCGAGCGAGCGCTGCGCATGCGCGATCAGCTCCAGGCGCAGCAGCAGGCCGTCGATGCCGAGTGAATAGATCCGAAATCCCGAAAGGTCCGGATGCTCGCGGGCGGCGGCCGCAAGGGGTGCCGCCAGCGCCGGGTTGGCCGGGTGCGTCAGCGCCACCGGGCTCGGTCGCGGCTCATCGCGCCCGGGCATGCCCGCGCAGGCCGCGAGCGTCAGGGCACACGGCACGAGCAGCGCGGTGCGCAGGTTGCGGGGGACTGACAAGCGGCCCTGCTCCTTGGGCAGCACGAAAACTTTACCGGCTAGTGCGCCGGCGCCACCTCGACGCTCAGCGTGACGCTGGCGGAGATGTCCAGGGACCCCGATTCCACTGGTGTCGCCACTTCGGCACCGGCCTGCGCGCTCGCGGCCATCGTGCGCATCATCGGCACGAATCGTGCACCGGTCTCCTCGACGCTGAGGATGCGCACCACCTTAACGCCGAGCGCCTGCGCGAGCACGTCCACGTCCGCGCGCGCCTTGGCGACCGCCTTGCGCAGCGCCTCGGCATGCACCGCGTCCTGGTCGCGCAGGGTGAAGCCGATGCCGCGCACGGTATTCGCCCCGGCCTGCGCCGAGGCGTCGATGACGTTGCTGATTTTTGTCAAATCATCCAGCGTCACCTGCACGACGTTCGCGGCGGTGTAGCCGGTGAGCGTCGGTTCGTGACCACTTTGGTACCTGTACGTCGGGGAGAGCGAGTAGTTGACAGTCTTGAGCACCGCGGTGGGACCGGCCGCCTTCTTCAGCGCCGTCAGTACCGCATCGGTCTGGCGCGCATTCTCGGCGGCGGCGTCCGCGGACTTTTCCGCGCGCGTGGTCACGCCGATGTCGATCTGCACGCGATCAGGCTTGGCAGTAACCTGGGCATCCCCACTGACGCGGATCGACGACACCGGTGGCTGCTGCGCAAGGGCCGGTGTCAGCACGGCGCAGGCGAGCACGGCAAGGATGGTTGGTTTCATGTGTCCGGATCCGATGGTACGCATTCGCATATTCTACAGGCGCCGCGTGCGACAGTTCATAGTTTGGGCAGGAGTCCCCACATGGACGCACAGCTAGGCGGTATACAGGCAGGGATGACCAGTCGCGAAGTCAACGTTGCGCCCGATAAGTTTGAAGTTGCCTCGGGCGATGTGCTGCTGCTCACCGAGCTGCGCTCGGCGCTCGCCGTGTGCGTGTATGACGCGGCGGAGGAGGCGGGTGCCTTGCTGCACCTACGTTGCATCGTGCGCACCGCAAAACCCGCCGACGTGACGGACACCACGCTCGCAACCGAAATGCTGCTGCTCGATCGCTGCCTCGCGGCACTGCGGGAGGCCTGCCCGGCGGCGCGCCACCTGCAGGCGCGCATCGTGGTGCACCTGGCGGACTCGGCGCAGGCGGCCGCAGCCTGTGAAACCGTGGTTGCGCTGGTGAAGCGTTATCTCGAGGATGGCGGGGTGAAGCTGCTGCCCGATGACATCGCCGCCGGCCCAGCCCGCGCTCTGCGCTTTCGCCCGAGCATGGGGTGGGTGCACACGCGCGCCTGAAGGCACGCGATGCGGCGCCCGCGTGAAGCCCCCGTCCCCGCGCACCTGCGCGTCGCCTTAGAGAGCATCCTGCGCTCGCCGATCGGCGACGTCCGCGTGATCGAGTATTCCCGTCTCGCCCGGCTGCACGGGCGCGCCGTGGCCACCACGCGCCGCGGTCGCATCTACCTGCGCGGCAGCGCCGTGGACTTCTTCGCCAATCCCTGGCTGATGCTGCACGAGTACTGTCACGTCGTGCATCAGTGGCAGCCGGGCACACTGAGCGTGACGCGCTATGTGATCGAGTGCCTGCGACGCGGTTACTGGAACAACCGCTTCGAAATCGAGGCGCGCGCATTTGCCGACCGCCACGTGGCGCACCTGCACGCGCAGCTCGGCGCCCCGGCTCAGCCGAGCAGCGCCTCGCGCCGGTAGAGCCGCCCGGCCAGGGCCACGAGCAGCGCGCCCGCGAGCAGCGTCGCGCCGACCGAGACCGCCAGGTACGCACGCGGCAGCGGCTCATCGCGCAACAGGCTCGTGATGAGGAAGTGCTGGCTGAGCGAGGGAATCGCCATCAGCGCGAGCGTCGGCCGCAGCCCGAGCGCACCGGCGAACACCAGCGGCAGCGTCGGCACCAGCAGCACCACGCCGAGGTAGGACTGCGCCTCGCGATAGGTGCGCGTGTAGGCGGCGACGAGGGTCATCAGCGCTGCCGCGAGCGGCACGAGCGGCACGCAGTAGAGGATCAGCTGCAGGGCGACCGCCGGGCTGAAGTCGACGCTCATCCCAAAACGCTCAAGTCCGATGAAGCGCAGCAGGATCGCGAAGACGGTCACCGTGAGCGTGAGGGTAAGCAACATGTAGGCACAGGTTGCCAGGATCTTGCCGAAGATCAGCTGCGCGCGCGGCACCGGCACGGTGAGCAGCGGCTCGAGCGAGCCGCGCTCGCGCTCCCCGGCCGTGGCGTCGATGGCCAGGTACATGCCGCCCATCAGCATGGTGATGAGCAGCAGGTAGCTGAGGGTCCCCAGCACCAGCACCGAGCGCGTCGCCGGGGTTGACACGTCGATGTCCTGCACCGCCAGGGTGTTCAGCAGCAGCGGATCCATACCGCGGGCGAGCAGGCGCAGGCGTGCGAGCTGCCCGGAGTACTGCTCGAGCAGCGCGCGCACGCGCTCGGTGTCCGCAGCCGCCGCCACGTCGGAGGCGTCCGCATACAACTGCAGCGCCGCCGGTGTGCCGGCGCTGAGATGCGCGGCGAACTCCGCGCTGACGTTCAGCACGCGCAGGTCGTGGTGGCTCGCCACCGCCGCGCGCGCCGCGGCCGGCTCATAGCTCGCCTCGGTGACGGTGACGCCGGCAGAGCGCAGGAACGCGAGCAGATTCGGCGCGCGCTCGGCATGCGTTACGGTGAGCGGGAGCGGGCGGTCGCCCGCCTCCGCGCTGCGATGGATCTGCAGCGCGAGCAACCCGGAAAACAGCGCCGGGCCGAGGAGCGGGCCCAGGATGAGCGCGGTGAGGAGCGTGCGCCGCTCGCGCAGGTTCTCGCGGAACTCCTTGGCGAAGACGGTGAGGATCGCGCGCACTAGGCCTCCGCGCCGCCGAGCAGCTGCACGAAGGCTTCCTCGAGTGCTCCGGTGCCGGTGCGCTCGCGGATCTGCTCGGGCGTGCCGTTCGCGAGCACCGCGCCGGCGCCGATCACCACGACCTCATCGCACAGCGCACTGACCTCGGGCATGACGTGACTCGAGAAGAGGATGCAGTGCCCCTCGGCGCACAGCGCCCGCAGCAGCCGACGGAGCGAGCGCACCGCCATCACGTCGAGGCCGTTGGTGGGCTCATCGAGGATCAGGTTGCGCGGCCGGTGCACGAGGCTGCGTGCCAGTGCCGTCTTCATGCGCTCGCCCTGCGAGAAGCCCTTGGCGCGTCGGTCGGCGAACTCCTCCATCTCCAGCAGCCGCACCAGCGCCGCGGTACGCTCGCGCGCTTCGCGCCGGCCGAGCCCCTGCAGGGCCGCGAAGTAGAGGATGTTCTCGCGCGCGCTCAGGTTCGGGTAGATGCCGGCGCTGTGCGGCAGCACGCCCAGGCGCCGCGCCGCATCGAGCGGCGTCTCAAGCACGCTCAACCCGTCGATGAGCGCATCGCCGGCATCCGGCCTGAGCACGGTGTACAGCATGCGCAGCGTGGTCGACTTGCCGGCGCCGTTGGGGCCGAGGAGTCCCGTGATGCGCCCGTCGTGCGCCGTGAAGCTCACCGCGCGCACCGCCTGCACCGCACCGAAGCGCTTGGCGAGTCCGCGTGCCTCGATCACGGCGGCGGCCCGTTGACGGAGGTAAAGAACGGCGTCGGCGCGGCGCGGCGCAGGCAGCTGCTGTCCAGCCCCGCGCTGCTGCCGCGCTCGAGGAACTGCGCCAGCACACGGTCCATGCACGGCGCGGTGAGCTGCCCGTGCCCGAAGCCCGGCAGCTGCAGCTGCAGCGCCTGCGTCAGGGTGGCCGCCGCCTCGCGTGCATAGGCAGGCGGGGTGACCGGGTCATCGCCCCCGGACAGCAGCAGCGCGGGTACCGCACTGTGCAGCGCCTGGTGCAGATCCGCATCGATCGGCCCGCGGGGCCAGAGGCGGCACAGCTCCGCGAGCGCATCGACCTCGCTCGTGCCCATGAAGGTGGCCGCGAGCGCGGTGCGGTCGATCGAGCGCGCATCCCAGAACGGCACATCCTCGGTGCACACCACGCTGTTGTGCATGCCGATCGCGATGCTCTCGTAGGAGCGCTCGAGGAAGAGGAACTGCGCGGCGAGTGGCCCGTAGTCCCCCTGCGCGCCCGCCCGCAGGAACAGCGGCAGGAGCGCGGCATAGTCGGCGCTGTACGCGCCGAGCCGCAGCACCGTCGCCAGGTGCTCACGGTCGACGTCCACCTGCCGGGCCGCAGCGCTCGCCGGGTCGGGCACCGTGACCGTTATCGCCTGCGTAGCGAGCGCCGCGCGCACCGTGTCGTAGTCGTGCAGCGGGTCACCGAAGCGTGCGCGGCAGGACGCCTCGCTGGCGCAGCGCGCGAGGATGCGCCGCAGCGCGCTTTCCGCATCGAGCGCGACCTGCGGGCCGATCGCGCGCTGCGGCGGGACCACTCCGTCGAGGATGAGCGCGCGCACGCGCGCGGGAAAGCGCCGCAGGTACTGCTGCGCCACGCGCGTGCCGTAGGAGGCGCCGTACAGATCGATGCGTTCGTAGCCGAGCGCGGCGCGCACGCGCTCGAGGTCGGCGACCGCGAGGCTCGTGGTATAGAAGGCCGGATCCGCCTGCCCGCGCAGGCTTTCAAGGCAGCGCTGTGCGAACGCGGTGACCTCGGCCTCCGAGCCCTGGTAGAGCTGTGACTCCTCCCCGGGGCAGCGCAGGGCATGCGAGGCGCCGGTACCGCGCTGGTCGAGCAGCACGATGTCACGATCGCGGCGGATACGCGCGAGGGCAGGCGCGACGCTCGCGTAGAAGTCCGCGGCCCCCTGTCCCGGGCCACCGGCGAGCACGAACAGCGCATCGGCCTGCTTGCGGCGGTTGATGGCCGCCACGCGCGCCACGTGCAGCCCGAGGCGCCGGCCCGCGGGCGCGGCCGGGTTCTCGGCCACCTCGAGCACGCCGCAGTCGGCGGCCACCACCGTGAGGCGCAGCGGATGGGTGATCTGGCAGGGCGTGAGCGGGAGGGTCGCGGGCGCAGCGCGGACCGGCCCGGCGGCGAGGCAGCCGCCGAGGAGGCCGCTCGCAAGGAGCGCCCTAAGCGCGCGGGACATGCCCGACTTTCAAGCCACGCGGTACAGCCATCGGTGGAGCTAAGGATATAGGGGACGCGTGCGAACTTGTTCGCGGGCGCCGCCGCCCTACAATACGCGTCCGCGCGCGCCGGGGGTTTCACGCCCGGGCGAGGCGCAGCAGGTTATGTCTATGTCCCCAAGCCACCCTTCAGCGCACTCCTTCGAGGTGATCGTCATCGGCGGCGGCCATGCCGGCACCGAGGCGGCGCTGGCCGCCGCGCGCATGGGAGCGCGCACACTCCTCGTCACCCAGAGCCTGGAGACCCTGGGCGCCATGAGCTGCAACCCGGCGATCGGCGGCATCGGCAAGGGCCACCTCGTCCGGGAGATCGACGCGATGGGCGGGGCCATGGCGCGCGCCACCGACCGCGCCGGCATCCAGTTTCGCACCCTCAACGCCAGCAAGGGACCGGCCGTGCGTGCCACGCGTGCCCAGGCCGACCGGCAGCTGTACCGGCAGGCGATCCGGGCCCGGCTCGAGAACCAGCCGCACCTGGTGCTCTTCCAGCAGGAGGTCGCAGACCTCATCGTCGAGGGCGAGCGGGTACGCGGCGTCGTCACGGTCAGCGGCATCCGCTTCGAGGCCCCCGCGGTGGTCCTCACCGTCGGCACCTTCCTCGGCGGCCGCATCCACGTCGGCCTCGAGAGCCGGCCCGGGGGCCGCGCCGGCGATGCGCCCTCCAACCGCCTGGCCGCCCGGCTGCGGGAGCTGCCGCTGAAGGTCGCGCGCCTGAAGACAGGCACGCCGCCGCGGATCGATGGCCGCACGCTCGACTGGTCGGTCATGACCCGCCAGGCCGGGGACACCCCTACGCCCGTATTTTCGTACCTTGGGCGAGTCAGTGAGCATCCATTGCAGGTTGATTGCTTCATTACTCATACCAATGAGCGTACGCATGACCTCATCCGCGCAGCCACCGACCGCTCGCCACTGTTCACCGGCCGCATCGAGGGCATAGGTCCGCGCTACTGTCCCTCCGTGGAAGACAAGGTCGTGCGCTTTGCGGACAAGGCCTCGCATCAGATCTTCGTCGAGCCCGAGGGGCTGAACACCCACGAGGTCTACCCGAACGGCATCTCGACCAGCCTGCCCTTCGATGTGCAGGTCGAGTTCGTACGCAGCATCCGCGGCTTCGAGCGCGCCCATCTGACGCGTCCCGGCTACGCCATCGAGTACGATTTCTTCGATCCGCGCGGCCTGAAGCCTTCGCTCGAGACCCGCGCGCTCGGGGGTCTGTACTTCGCCGGTCAGATCAACGGCACGACCGGCTACGAGGAGGCGGCCGCGCAGGGACTGCTCGCCGGCATCAACGCCGTGCGCGGCCTGCGCGCGGAGGCGCCATGGACGCCGCTGCGCAGCGAGGCCTACCTCGGGGTGCTGGTCGATGACCTGATCAGCCGCGGCACCGCCGAACCCTACCGCATGTTCACCAGCCGCGCCGAGCACCGGCTGCTGCTGCGCGAGGACAACGCCGACCTGCGCCTGACACCGGCGGCGCAGCGCCTGGGGCTGATCGATGCGGAGCGCTGGCAGCTGTTTGAGGCCAAGCAGGACTGCGCGGACGCGGAAGTCGTTCGTCTGTCGCAGCTGCGGCTCAGGGCGACCGAAGTGCCCGCGGCCTGGTGCGCGGCGGTGCTCGGGGCCCCGCTGCCGCGCGATGCCACGGCCCTTGAACTCCTGCGCCGTCCGGAGGTCAGTTTCGAGGCGCTGTGCGTGCTTGCCGGCGAGCCATCGTGGGCCGCACCGGGCGCTCTGGACGAGCGGCTGCCGGCGCAGGTGCGCACGCAGGTCGAGGTGCGCGCCAAGTACGCCGGCTACATCGAGCGGCAGCAGGCCGAAATTGAGCGCGCGCGCCGCCACGAGGAACTGGCACTGCCGCAGGAGCTGGATTACGAGCGCATGACGGGGCTCTCGCACGAGGTGCGCCAGAAGCTCGGCGCGGCCCGGCCGGCCACCCTCGGCGCGGCGGCACGCCTGCCCGGGGTCACGCCGGCCGCGGTGCAGATCCTTCTGGTGCACCTGAAGCGCCATACCGCGCGCGCGCAGGTGGCATGAGCACCTTCATCGACAAGCTGCAGCAGGCGTGGGCGGCACACGACTCGCTGGTGTGTGTGGGGCTGGATCCGGAGATCGAGCGCTTCCCGAAGCACATCGCCGCCGAGCCCTCGCCGATCTTTCAGTTCAACAAGGCGATCATCGACGCGACCCACGATCTGGTGTGCGCCTACAAGCCGCAGTTCGCCCACTACGCCGCCTACGAGGCGGAGGACCAGCTCGAACGCACCATCGAGTACCTGCACAAGAACTACCCGCAGGTCCCCGTGGTCCTCGATGCCAAGCGCGGCGATGTGGGCAACACCGCCGAGCGGTACGCGATCGAAGCGTTCGAGCGCTACGGCGCCGACGCGGTCACCGTGAACCCCTACCTCGGCACGGACGCGCTCGAGCCCTTCCTGCGGCACGCGGACCGGGGGGTGATCGTGCTGTGCCGCACCTCCAACGCAGGCGGCCGTGACCTGCAAGAGCTTGAGGTCGCCGGCCGCCCCCTGTACCAAGTGGTCGCCGAGCTCGCCGCCACACGCTGGAACAGCCGCGGCAACTGCCTGCTGGTGGTCGGCGCCACCTACCCGCAGGAGCTCGCCCAGGTGCGCGCCCTGGTCGGGGACATGCCCCTGCTCGTGCCGGGGGTCGGCGCCCAGGGAGCAGATGTCGAGAAGGCCGTGCGCGCCGGCCAGAGCGCCGCCGGCACCGGCCTCCTGGTCAGCTCCTCGCGCGCCATCCTCTACGCCGCGCCGGGTGCGGATTTCGCGCACGCGGCGCGCCGCGCCACGCTGGCGCTGCGTGAGGAAATCAACCGCAGCCGCCTACGGCGGCAATGAGATTGCACGCCGCCGCGCGGCTGGCGCTGCTCGCGCTGCTCGCCCTCCTCAGCGGCTGTGCCCGCGCCCCGGCAGGCGGGGACGCCCTCCTGGTGCGCGGTGGCGGACCGGACCCCGACTCCCTCGACCCGCAGAAGGCACGCGGCTTCGAGGCGCAGAGTATCCTGCGCGACCTGTGCGAGGGCCTCACCACGCTCGACCACACGGCCGCCGTCGCCCCCGGGGTCGCGAGCCGCTGGAGCGTGAGCGAGGACGGCCGGACCTACACCTTCACGCTGCGGCCCGAGGCGCGCTGGTCCAACGGCGATGCGGTCACGGCGGCCGACTTCATCGCCGCGCTGCAGCGCCTGGTGGACCCGGCCACCGCTTCCGCGTATGCGCAATACGTGGACATCATCGCCAACGCCCCGGATATCGTCGCCGGTCGCAAGAAGCCCGGCGAGCTCGGCGTCAGTGCGCCGGATGCGCGGACCCTCGTCATCACGCTCGCCTCCCCCGCGCCGTACCTGCCGACGCTGCTGTCGCACCCGAGCACCTGCCCGGTGCACCGCCCCACCTTGAGCGCGCATCCGGAGGGCTTCGCGCGGGCCGGCGTGATGCCGGCCAACGGTGCGTTCGTGCTGAGCGAGTGGGTCCCGGGCTCGCACATCAGCGCGCGGCGCAACCCCTACTACTGGAACAACGCCGCCACGCGCCTTGCGGGGGTGAAGTACCTGCTCATCCCGGATGAGAATGCGGAACTCGCGCGCTACCGCGCCGGGGAACTGCACGTGACGTTCGTGGTGCCGCGCGGCCAGTACGACTGGATCAAGGCGAACCTCGCCGAGCAGCTGCACGTTGCCCCGCAGCTCACCACGTATTACTACGGCTTCAACCTGCGGCGCGCGCCCTTCAAGGATCAGCCGCAGCTGCGGCGCGCACTCTCGCTGGTCATCGATCGCGACAAGCTCGCCAAGCTCGTGCTGCGCGTGGGTGAGCTGCCCGCCTACGGCTGGGTGCCTCCGGGGATCGACAACTACAGCGCGCAGTCCTTCGATTACCGCGCCACCCCGATGCCCGAGCGCATCCGCGAGGCGCAGCGCCTGTACGCAGCGGCGGGCTACTCGCCCGCGCACCCGCTGCGCTTCGAGCTGCGCTACAACTCAGGGGAGGTGCACACCAAGCTCGCGCTCGCCATCGCCTCCATGTGGAAGGAGGCGCTGGGGGTGGACGTGCAGCTCACCCAGGTGGAGTTCAAGTCTCTCCTGCAGGACGTCGATCGCGGCGACGTCGAGATGTTCCGCTCGAGCTGGGTCGGGGACTACAACGATGCCTACACCTTCGCGCAGTACCTGAAGAGTGACTTCGGGGTGAACCTGCCCCACTACGCGAACCCGCGGTACGACGCACTGCTCACACAGGCTGCCGCGCAAAGCGATGCCGCCAGGCGGCGCGCGCTGCTCGAGCAGGCCGAGAGCCTGATGCTGGCCGATCATCCGCTGCTGCCGATCTACTTCTACGTGAACAAGCACCTGGTGAAACCTCAGGTCGAGGGCTGGTACGACAACGTCATGAACGTGGTCTACAGCAAGGACCTCGCACTGCGCCCGCAAAGTCGCTAACGACTCCCCCGCGCAGCACGCCCCATGGTGGATTCATCGGTGGCGGGTGCTCTAGGTGGCGCGCAGAGTCACTTGCCGATACAGAACCCGGCGAAGATGCGGCCGAGCAGGTCCTCGGTGGTGAACTCGCCGGTGATCTCAGCGAGGGCCTGCTGCGCGGCGCGCAGTTCCTCGGCGACGAGTTCCCCGGCACGGGTCTCGGTGAGCTGCCGGTGCGCCTCCTCGGCGTGGTGGCGCGCGCGCGCGAGCGCCTCCAGGTGGCGCCGCCGCGCGCTCACCGCGCCACCCTCGAGTGTCTGGTAACCCATGCACTGCTTCAGGTGTGCCCGCAGCTCCTCGAGGCCCGTGCCCTCCAGGGCCGAGAGCGCGATCACCGGCGGCCCGGTGAGCGTGTCCGCGACCGGCAGGCCGACCGCGAGGTCGCACTTGTTGAACACCAGGGTCACCGGCACGTCGGCCGGCAGCCGCGCGCGCTCCTCGCGGTAGGCCCCCGCGGTCGGATCCGCCACCGCGTCGATCACGAACAGCACGCGATCGGCGCGCGCCATCTCGGCGTGCGCGCGGCGGATCCCCTCTTCCTCCACCAGATCGCCGGCGTCGCGCAGGCCGGCGGTGTCCATGACGTGCAGCGGCATGCCGTCGATCGCGATACGCTCACGCACGATGTCGCGCGTCGTGCCGGGAATCGGCGTCACGATGGCCGCGTCGTAACCGGCGAGGCGGTTCAGCAGGCTCGACTTGCCCGCGTTGGGTCGGCCGGCGATGACGACCGTCATGCCCTCGCGCAGCAGCCGCCCCTGGCGCGCACAGTCGAGCACGCCCTCGAAGTGATCACGCACCGTCTGGAAACGCTCGGCGAGCTCGCGGTCGGCGAGGAAGTCGATCTCCTCCTCGGGAAAATCGATGGCCGCCTCCACGTAGGTGCGCAGCTCGATGACCGCCTCGGTGAGCGCACGCACCATGGCGGAGAACTCCCCCTGGAGCGAGCGCATCGCCGCGCGCGCCGCCTCGCGCGATCCGGCATCGATCAGATCCGCGATCGCCTCCGCCTGCGCGAGGTCGAGCTTGTCGTTGAGGAAGGCCCGCTGGGTGAACTCGCCCGCGTGCGCGCGGCGCGCGCCGAGCTCGAGTGCGCGCTGCACCAGCGCCTCCAGCACCACCGGTCCGCCGTGGCCCTGCAGCTCAAGTACGTGCTCGCCGGTATAGGAGTGCGGGGCGGGGAAGTACAGCACGAGCCCGGCATCGAGCGCGGCGCCCTCCGCGTCGAGGAAGCGCGTGAACGTGGCCTGGCGTGCCGGCGGCAACTCGCCCAATAGCGCGGTGCCGATCTGCGGGGCCTTCGGTCCCGAGATGCGCACGATGCCGATGCCGCCCCGGCCCGGGGGCGTTGCTGCCGCCACGATGGTGTCCGTTCGCATCATGAACCGCCTTTGCCGCGGCGTCAGGCTACTGCCGCTGCCCGCCGCAAGGAAAGCGCCGGGACCCGCGCGGCGCTTCTTCAGTTGGTGCGCTTGGCCGCGGCCACCGCCTCGATGCGGCGGTTGATGTTCCACTGCTGGGCGATGGAGAGGATGGTGTTGGTCACCCAGTAAAGCACCAGCCCTGCGGGGAAGAAGGCGAACATGAAGGACATCACCAGCGGCATGAACATGAACACCTTCGCCTGCACCGGGTCGGGGGGCGTCGGGTTGAGCTTGTACTGCAGGAACATCGCCACCGCCATGATGAGCGGCAGGATGAACAGCGGGTCACGCGAGGACAGATCGTGGATCCAGCCGATGAAGGGCGCCTGGCGCATCTCCACACTCTCGAGCAGCACCCAGTAGAAGGCAATGAACACCGGGATCTGGATGACGATCGGCAGGCAGCCGGCGACCGGGTTGATCTTCTCGCGCTGGTAGAGCTCCATCATCGCGCGCCCGAGCTTCTCGCGGTCGTCCTTGTAGGTCTCCTGCAGGTTCTTGATGCGCGGCTGCAGCGTCTTCATCTTCGCCATCGAGCGGCCGCTGGCCTCCGAGAGCGGATAGAACAGCAGCTTCAGGAGGAACGTCACGAAGATGATCGCGATGCCCCAGTTGCCGCTGAGCGCGTGCACCTTGGCGAGCAGCCAGAACAGCGGCCGGGCGAGGAACCACAGCCGCCCGTAGTCCGCGACGCGACCGAGTTCCGGCGCGATGGCCTCGAGCTGGTTCTGCAGCTTCGGTCCGACGAACAGCGTCTGGGTGAACTGCGCGCTCGCCCCCGGCGCCAGCGACTGTGCCGGCCCGACGCCGCCGAGCTGGTACTGGTTGCCGGCCACGGCGAGCGAGAACTGCCACGGCGTCTGCTTCGGCGGCACGATCGCGCTGACGAAATGGTGCTGCAGCGCGGCGAGCCAGCCGTCCCGCACCTCGAGCGCGAGGTGACTGTCGTCGCGGTTGCTCGGATCGAGCTTGCGGTATTTGGTGCCGTCGTAGATCGCCGGTCCGTGGTAGGCATAGCTGTCGACGTTGAAATACGAGCGCTTGGTCGGCGGGTCGTTACGCACGATCTGCGCGAACGGGCGCGTCTCGTAGTCGCCGCTGCCGCTGTTGTGCACCTCGTAGGAAACGTCGATCCCGTAGGCGCCGCGCCGGAAGGTGTAGGTCTTGGTGACCGTCACCCCATCCGCGCTCCAGGTGAGCGGCACGCGCAGCTGCGCGGCACTGCCCAGACGATAGTCGGAGCTGGCGCTCGCATACTGTGCGTTCTGGTCCGGATACGGGCCGGCGCCCGGACCGGTGAGCCCGGTCTGCAGTTCGTACAGCGACTGCGCGGAGTCGCGATTCTCCAGGCGCACGGGCTTCGTCTGCCCCTTCACCTGCGGATAGGCGGGCAGGTCGACACGCGTGAGCGTGCCGCCACGCAGGCTGATGTCCACGTCAAGCACGTCGGTGCGCACGTGGACCGCCGCGGCAGCCTCACCCTCGGCGCCCGCCGCAGCCGCGCTCGCCTGCGCCGGTGTGGCCGGCACCGCGGTGCCCGGCCCGCTCACGCTTTGCGCCCCCGCGGGCAGCTGGTTCCTCAGATCCGTCGCCGGAGCGGCCGGCGCGCCCGCCACCGGCGCAGCCTCCGTGCCCTGCGGCGCGGGCCCATAGTCCTTCATCCAGGCCTGGAAGTTCAGGAACGCGAGCAATCCCAGCGCCACCCACAGGTAAACGCGCGGGCTGGACGGAAACAGCGTGTTATTCATGAGCGTGATGCGTGCACGGGGGGGCCGCCGCAGCCGGCGGGACCGGGTCGATGCCGCCGGCGTGCCACGGATGGCAGCGGCCGAGGCGCTTGAGGGCGAGCCAGCCGCCGCGCAGGAGGCCAAAGCGCAGCAGCGCCTCGTGCGCGTACTGCGAGCAGCTCGGGTAGAAGCGGCAGCGCGGCCCGAGCAACGGGCTCACGGTCCACTGGTAGATGCGGATCAGGAGCGCGGCGAGGTGGCGCATTGCTCACCGACTTTCTTCCACAGTCCCGCAAGGCTCGCATGCAGCTCGCGCGCGGGGGCGGCGCGTGCCTTGGGGCGCGCACTGATGACGAGGTCCACGGACGGCAGCTCGTGCTGGTGCACGCGGAAGGACTCGCGGATCACGCGGCGGATGCGATTGCGTCCCACCGAGCCTCCGGCGACGCGCACCGCCACCGCCAGGCCGAGGCGTGGCGCGCCCAGATCATTCACGTTTGCTGTCACGGCAAAGAATCCATCACCCATGCGCCGCCCGCGTGCGTAGGCGGCGTCGAAGTCGCTCTTGCGCCGCAGGCGAAGTTGCGCCGGCAGAGTGAGCCGCCCTGGCATCGAGCTCTTGAGGAATCAGTTGGGGGGTACCGGTGCGCAAAACGCCCCGGACCCGCTCGACTTCAGGGTATCAGCTTGCGGCGGCCCTTGGCGCGCCGCCGCGCGAGCACCTTACGGCCGTTCTTGGTGGCCATGCGTGCGCGGAACCCGTGGGTGCGCTTGCGACGCACTTTGCTCGGTTGATAGGTACGCTTCATAACCGGGGCTCCGTGAACGATCCATGGCGGTCAAAAAAGGGCGGCAAGGCTAAGCCGTTGAGCGTCAAGGTGTCAATATTTTCAGTTCCCGAAAGCCTTCAGCACGGTGCGCGATCGGTATAGACTTCGCGGCCTTTTCCTTTACGTACACGAACACCTCGCGGAGGCAAACGCGCGTGGAAGCGTCGCTTTGGACTCGCTGCATGGGCGCGTTGGAGACCGAGCTTCCGGAGCAGCAATTCAATACCTGGGTGCGCCCGCTGCAGGCCATGGAGGGCAATGGGGCCCTCAAGCTGCTCGCACCCAACCGCTTCGTGGTCGAGTGGATCAACGCGAATCTGCTGCCACGCATCGGGGAGCTGCTGCGCGATGAGAGCACCGGCGACGTGCCGATCGTCACGGTCGAGGTCGGCTCGCGCGGTAACCCGCTGCGTGGCGCGCCGGCGCCCGTGGCCGTGCTGCCCGCGCGCCCCCGCCGCGCGGAGGGCCTGGTGGTGGGCGCCCGTCTCAACCCCGAATTCACCTTCGCTACCTTCGTGGAGG
>DATIXW010000237.1:0-3029 GCA_035518135.1 Steroidobacteraceae bacterium | reverse complement strand
CGGCAACTCGATCGACTCGCGGCGGATGTAACGCCACACGTCGAGCTCGGTCCAGTCCGAGAGTGGAAAGGCCCGCACGTGCTCGCCCGGGCGCACGCGCCCGCTGTAGAGCTGCCACAGCTCGGGACGCTGGTTGCGCGGATCCCACACATGCCCGCGCGAGCGAAACGAGAAGATGCGTTCCTTGGCGCGACTCTTCTCCTCGTCGCGACGCGCACCGCCGAAGGCCGCATCGAAGCCCCACAGGTCCAGCGCCTGCTTCAGGGCCTCCGTCTTCATCACCTGCGTGTGCAGCTGCGAGCCGGAGGTGACGGGGTTGATGCCTCGCGCGATGCCCTCGGCGTTGCTATGCACCAGGAGCTTCACGCCGTAGCGCGCCGCGATCGAGTCGCGGTGGCGAATCATGTCGCGGAATTTCCAGCCGGTATCGATGTGCAGCAGCGGAAACGGCGGCTTCGACGGAAAGAAGGCCTTTACCGCGATGTGCAGCATCACTCCCGAATCCTTGCCGATCGAGTACAGCATGACCGGGTTGGCAAACTCGGCTGCCACCTCACGCATGATGCCGATCGACTCGGCCTCGAGCCGTTTGAGATGCGGGGACATCGCCGCTGCCGGAGAGCCTGTCGCCATGCGCTTCGATATCACGCGGCGAGCGGCAAAGGCTCGAGCGGCCCACTCGCGACGAACCACGGATTACGGAATCCCGGCTTGCCGTACTTGAGCGGCCGCCCGTCGGGTGCGCAGACCCGTCCGCCCGCCCCGAGCAACACCGCATGGCCCGCGGCCGTGTCCCATTCCATCGTGGGCGCAAGTCGCGGGTAGAGGTCTGCCTTGCCTTCGGCGACCAGGCAAAACTTGAGCGATGACCCGATCGAGACCAGATCCGCGACCTCGTAGCGTCGCAGATAGGCGTCCGTCTCCGGTGTGCGATGCGAGCGCGAGGCAACTGCCGTGATACCCGAGGCGGGTACCGCCCGCACGCAAATGGACTCCCGGGCGCTTAGGTGCGGGGCCCCCGGATCCTGGGCGCTGCGGAACGCGCGGCCCGCGGCTGCATCGGCGGCGAACAGGCAGCGATTTGCCGGAGCGTACACCACGCCGAGGACCGGGACGTGCTCGCGAATCAGGGCAATGTTGATCGTGAACTCCCCGCGCCGTGCGATGAATTCCTTGGTCCCATCCAGCGGATCGACCAGGAAGAACTCCCGCGCGAGCGCGGGCGTGTTCCCGGCGGCGCTCTGCTCCTCTGCGACGACGGGGACGGCGGGTGCAGCTCGCTTCAGATGCTCGAGAATCATCCTCTCCGCAGCGCTGTCCGCCGTCGTGACAGGAGAGGAGTCCGCCTTGGCGTGCACCTCGAAACCCGTACGGTAGATGTGATCCACGACGCGGCCAGCTTCGATGGCCGCGCCGATCATGGCCTCGAGAAGCTGGCTATCGGACATGATTGGGATCCTTGCGCCCAAGTTTACACAGGCGTGGCCGGGCTGCCCATGCGTCAGCTCGTATATCAGTGTGTTACGTCACTTATCTTATGGAAATTATCCCAGCACGAGTGTGCTACCGTCTCCGTGAGGCGGGCGGGGTCTTGCGTGGGAACATCAACGCCCCGTCGAAGGTCTAAGTGTTTGATTTCGCAGTTGCAAGACTTTGTAACTACCGCCAGGGCGCTGCGCTTGCGCTGCACACCTCGCGTCAACCGCAACCGGTGCCCCCGCGTTGGGCGGCTACGACGAGAAGGACGGGACCCATGAGACGACCGAGCGAGCTTCACGTGACTCATCGATTCGCCCAGGTTGCGGTGTTGGCCGCAGCAGCCGCTGCACTCGGTGCCTGTGCGACGACGCCGCCGCCGGAGAAGGCGCCACCCCCGCCACCCGTGCATGTGATGCGTGGTCCGCCGCCGCCCCCACCGGTCGACACGAATGTCTACGCCTACCCCGTGCACGGGCAGACGCCGGAGCAGCTCGATCGCGACCGGTACGAATGCTACGTGTGGGCGAACAAGCAGACTGGCTTTGATCCGAGCGCGCCGAACGTGCCACCGCAGGCGCAGGTGCACGTGGTGAGCGGTCCCGCCCCGGGCGCGGGCGTCGCGACCGGCGCGGTCGTCGGTGGCGTGCTCGGTGCCGCTATCTCGGCCCCGTGGGCCCGCGGAGCCGGCGCGATCACCGGCGCCCTGATCGGCAGCGCGGTCGGAGCCAGCGCTGAAGCGTCCGCGCGCAACCAGGAGGCCATGCAGGCCTCCGCGGCCAATCGTGCTCAGGCAGTGCAGATGGCACAAGTGCAGCAGAAGGCTCTCGACTATCGGCGTGCGCTCAGCGCGTGCCTCGAGGGCCGCGGCTACAGCGTGCGCTGAGCCGCGACCAGCGAACCGTATGCACGTGTCTACAACGATGAAACGCGTCATTGCGATTGGGTGCGCGTGGTTTGGGTTGCTCTTGGCCCCGTGCGGCATCCTGTCGCTCGGCATCGCTCATGCGCAGGGCCATGAAGAGCACGCGCGCGAACAGCAGCATTTCGAGCACGAGCACTACGACGCGCGCTTTCATCATGATCGTAGCTACCCGGCGCGCGGCGTCGAGGTGGGCGTGTTGCCGCACGAGCACGTCGAAGTGATCCGCGGCGGTGCGCATTACTACTACGCCGGAGGCGTCTGGTACGCGCCGCATGGTCCGCGATTCGTGGTGATCGCCCCGCCCATCGGTGTGTTCGTGCCGGTGCTGCCCACCTTCTATACGACTGTCTGGCTCGGCGCAGTGCCCTACTACTACGCGAATGACGCGTATTACACCTACAGTCCGGATTACAGTGGCTACGTAGCGACCGACCCACCTCCCGTTGCGGATCCGAGCGGCGCCGCGGTTGCGCCGGATGCGGCGCCGGAAGCCGGTGCAGGTGGCTACGAGGACGCCTCGCCCCCCGCGCCGCCTCCGGCGGACCCTGCGGTGGTCGGCCAGCAAGGGCGGATTTTCATGTATCCGAAGAACGGCCAGAGCGCGGATCAGCAATCGACCGACCGCCGC
>DATIXW010000236.1:0-4816 GCA_035518135.1 Steroidobacteraceae bacterium | reverse complement strand
TTAACGCATCAGCAATTGCGCGGTTTACTCCCGGCCGCGCGAGATATACGCACCCGTACGCGTATCAATGCGGATGACTTCGCCCTCGTTGATGAAGAGCGGCACGCGCACCACCGCGCCGGTCTCGAGCTTTGCAGGCTTCTGGCCGCCGGTTGCGGTGTCCCCGCGCAACCCCGGGTCAGTCTCGATGATCTTCAGCTCGATGTGCGGCGGGGGCGTCACCACCAGCGGCACGTTGTTCCACAAGGTCACGATGCAGACCACGCCGTCCTTGAGCCACTGGGCGTTGTCACCGAGGGCGGCCTTGCCGGCGGTGTACTGCTCGAAGCTCTCCGGCACCATAAAGTGCCAGAAGTCCCCGTCCTGGTAGAGGTACTGCATCTCGGTGTCGACCACGTCGGCGGCCTCGAGCGACTCCCCGGAGCGGAAGGTCTTCTCGATGGTGCGTCCGGTCTTCAGGTTGCGCACCTTGATGCGGTTGAACGCCTGACCCTTGCCCGGCTTCACGAACTCGTTGTCGATCACCGCGTACGGATCCCCATCCAGCAGGACTTTCATGCCCCCGCGGATCTCGCTGGTGGTAAAGCTGGCCATGTGTCGCTCTCGTAGGTTGGGGGCCGCGAGAATGGGCGGCCCAAAAAGGCCGCGTATGATAACGGCATCGCGCAAGGCCCGCCAGCGAGTGCTCCCCGGGCGTCGCCCTCAGCGCGCGCCGCTGCGCCGCCAGTGCGCAAGGGCGGCGATGAGCGCGGCAAGCCCCAGCCACTCGTGCACGAGCGCCGCCGCGGCATGCAGCTGCGCGGTCGTGTAATAGAGCGCGTAGCCGCTCAGCACCAGGATGCCCGCAAAGCCGAGCAGCCACAGCCCGGAGGGCCGGTTCATCCCCTGCCGCCAGCGCACGGGAATGTGCCCCGCGGCAACCCAGCCGAAGAGGAACACCGCGGCCACCGCGACGAGGCCGTGCAGGCGCAGGAGCGGCGCCTCCCAGGGATTCGGCAGCGACCCGAATTCGTTGTGCTCGGGAAACCAGAGGTCCAGGAGCAGCCACAGCGCCCCGGACAGCCACAGGAGCGCACACACCCCGAGGAGCGTGGTGCGCAGCGCGCGCGACATCCTCGTGCGCCGCGCCGCACGCAGCGCCAGTTCCTCGGGCGTCGGATGCCGGTGCACCATGGCGCGCTATGCGGCCGCCGGCGGGGAGCGCAGCGCCACCTGCCACAGCGCGAAGAGCCAGCGCACGCCCTGCGTCACGTGCTCGCACGAGAGCGTGGCGCCGGCGATGTTCTTGATGTCCGTCTGCACCTTCAGCGCCGCAAGGTCCGAGCGCCCCTGGAACTGGCGCCGCCACGCATCACTGCGCACCTCCGCGCCGTGGCTCTCGCGGTAGCTGAGCACCTCGAGCGGCCCCAGCCGCCCCGCCGCATCGATGCCGGCGGCGTAGGTGATGAAATCCTGCTTGCCGATCACCTCATCGATGAACACGTAGCCCAGAAGCTCCTCCCCCCGCAGCGCTCGAAAGGCGCGCAGGCTCCGGTGCGGCGGCTGCGCCCCGGCCAGGGCCGCCACCTGCGCGTGCTGTGCCGGCGTCAGCGCAAGCGCCACTTCCGCGAAGCGCTCGGCGTGCGGGAAGAGCGCATGCTGCGCATCCTCGACCGTCAGGTAGTCGGCGGCGATGACCACTTGGGGCGCTAGCACGCCCGCCGCGCCGAGCACGGCCAGCCAGCCAAGCGGCCCCGGATCAATACGGCTCATGAGGGTGCTACCCAAATGCGAATGATTCTTAATTACTGTAGCATAGACCGTACCACCCGTGCCGCTGCCGCCGATGCCGCACCCTGCCACAGCCACCCCCCCACCCGCCCCGCCCCCGGGGACGGGGGTGCGCGTGCGGCGCATGCGGATCGCGATGGGGACTGCGGTCGTCATCGAGGCCGAGGCCGCCTCGCGCACGCAGGCCGAAGCGGCCCTCGTGGCCGCCTTCGCCGCACTCACCGGGATCGAGCGCTGCCTGCACCCGAGGGGCGCACAAAGCGAGCTCGCACGGCTGAACGCCGCGCAGCCCGGGACGGCGGTTGCGGTCGGCCACGCGACGCTCGAGGTGCTGCGCTTCGCGCAGCATCTGCACGCCCTCAGTGCCGGGGTGTTCGATCCGTGCCTGCCCACACGGGCCGGGCGCCTCGCGGACCTCGAGCTGCGAGGCGGCGCACGCCCGTGCGCGATCGCGCACGCGCCGCTTGAGATCGACTGCGGCGGCATCGCCAAGGGCTACGCGGTGGATGCGGCGGTCGCGGCGCTGCGCCGCGGGGGCTGCAGCGCGGGGCTGGTGAACGCGGGCGGGGACCTGCGCGTCTTCGGGGAGCTCACCGAGCGGCTGTGGCTGCGCGGCGCAGGCGGCACCCTCACACCGCTCGAGCTGCGCGAGGCGGCCGTCGCGGTGAGCGATCGCGATGCGCCGCAGGCGCCCCGGGAGCATCGCGGCTACTACGTGCGCGGCGGCGAAGCCGGGACGCGGCGCTTTGCCGTCGTGCGCGCACGCGATGCGATGAGCGCGGATGCGCTCACCAAGTGCGTGCTGCTGGCGACACCGCTGCAGGTGCGCGCACTGCTGGCGGCCTGCGGCGCCGAAGCGCTCGCCTGAAGTCCGCCCGCGCCCCCCTTTTTTCCGCGACCCGGCTCACGAAGGAGCGCGCTCCTGCGGTGCTAGAATGCGCGCCTGCCGCGAGCCCAATGTGGAGGCCGCCTTGTCCGAGCCGAACGCCGTTCCACTCATCGTGCTAAGCGCGGCACGCGATCCCGTGGAAGCGCTCAACAGCACGCTGCGGCGCGCCGGCCATCCCGTGCACTGCACCTGGATCCCGGCGCTGCGGGACCTGGGCGATGCGCTCGCGCAGATCAACCCCGAGCTGCTGCTGCAGGTCGCCGGCACCCCCGCAGAGCTCGGCCCGGTGATCGCCCTGCGCGACCAGCTGGCCCCTTCCGTGCCGGTGCTGCTGCTCGCCCCGAGCGTGGACGAGGCACTCATCGCCGCCGCCATCGAGCGCGGCGCGCGCGATGCGGTGACGCTCGCCAGCCAGGCGCGCCTGGTCGCGGTGGTGCTGCGGGAACTGGCGGTGTTCCGCGCCGCCCGCACCCTGGATGCCTCGCAGAAGTCCGCCCACGATGCGCGCAGCCAGCTCGACAACGTGCTGCAGCGCTCGAACGACGCCATCCTGCAGGTGCAGGAGGGCATCGTCATCGAGGCGAACCCCGCCTGGCACGAGCTCTACGGGGTCGAGGAAGGTCTCGCCGGTCAGCCGGTCATGGATTTGTTCGAGGAATCCACCCACGCGGCACTGCGCGGCGCACTCGCTGCCTGCCAACAGGGGCGCTGGAGCGATCACCTGCTGCGCGCCAACGCGCTGCTCGGGGACGGCACGGTGCTCGCGATCGAGATCACCCTCGCCGCGGGTGAGCACGAGGGCGAGCCGTGCGTGCGCCTGATCGTGCCCGGGCGCCCGCGGGTGGAGGAACTGGTGATCCCGGTGCCGGCGGCGCCGCTGCGGCCGGAGCCGGCCGCGGGCCTGCTGCGCCGGCCGGAGCTGCTCGAGGCGCTCGGCGAGCGCCTGGCGACGCCGGCCGCCGGCGGCATGCGCTGCATGGCACTGGTGCGCATCGACAAGTTCGCAGCGCTCGAGCGCGTCATCGGCGTCACCGCGAGCGAAGAGGTGGTCGCAGAGGTCGCGCGTCTGCTGAAGGAGACGCTGCACCCGAAGGAGGTCGCCGGGCGCCTGGGGGGCGTGCGCTTCCTCGTGCTCCTTGAGCGCGGCAACGAGCACGACATCAGCGCCTGGAGCGAGCGCTTCCTTGCGCGCGTGCAGCGTCACGTCATGCGCATCAACGACAAGTCGATCGCGGTCACCTGCACGGTGGGCCTGTCGATGGCCCCGGGCGAGCCGCAGCTGGATGCCGTGGTGCAGGATGCGATCGAGTGCGCCCGCCGCGGCAGCGCCCGCGGCGGCAATCAGAGCGTCACCTCCGACCGCGCCGACACCGACAGCCGCGTCATGTCGTACGACAAGGTGTGGGTGAAGCACATCAAGGCGGCGCTGATGGAGAACCGCTTCCGCCTGGTGCAGCAGCCGATCGCGAGCCTGCGGGGCGAGGACCCGGGCATGTTCGACGTGCTGGTGCGCATGATCGATCAGCAGGGCAAGGAAGTGCTGCCCTCGGAGTTCATGGCGGCCGCCGGGCGCAACGACCTGCTGAAGAACATCGACCGCTGGGTGGTCGGGGCGTCGCTGTCGTTCGCGGCGCAGAAGAAGCCCGAGTGCCTGTTCGTGCGGCTCTCGCGCGAGACGGTGCGCGACGGCGCCTTCCTCGAGTGGCTCGACAATCACCTGAAGAACAGCCGCGCCGAGCCGCAGCGGCTGTGCTTCCAGGTGAACGAGGAGAGCGCCGCGAGTCAGCTCAACGAGGTGAAGAAGCTCACCGCCGCGCTGCGCGAGCGGCGCTTCCGCTTCGCGCTCGAGGGCTTCGGCTCCGGGCGCGACAGCTCCGGCATGCTCGAGTCGCTGCCGCTGGATTTCGTGAAGATCGACGGCACTCTGGTGCAGGGACTCGCAGGCGACCCCGAGCTGCAGCAGCGCGTGAAGCTGCTGGTGGAGGCCGCGCGCAAGCTGCGCATCCAGACGATCGCCGAGCGCGTCGAGGACGCCAACACCATGGCGGTGCTGTGGCAGATGGGCGTGCAGTACATCCAGGGCTACTTCGTCAACGAGCCCGAGGAAGTGGTTTAGGCGCCGGGCGGTAGTTTGAACTGCGCCTCCATGCGCTCGAT
>DATIXW010000235.1:0-8594 GCA_035518135.1 Steroidobacteraceae bacterium | reverse complement strand
GCCGGCGCCCACCAGGGCGGCGATCACGACCATGGAGAGGCTGAGCATGATGCACTGGGTGACGCCGGCGAGGATCGTCGGTGCGGCGCTTGGCAGCTCCACCTTCCACAGCATCTGCATCTGCGTCGCCCCGAAGGCCTGGCCCGCCTCGACCAGGGACTTCGGCACCGAGCTGATGCCGAGCTGCGTCAGGCGGATCGGCGCCGGCAGGGCGAAGATGACCGTGGAGATCAGGCCGGGCACGACGCCCAGCCCAAAGAGCACCAGAGTCGGGATGAGGTAGACGAAGGTCGGGAGCGTCTGCATGAGGTCGAGGACCGGACGCAGGATCGCGTACAGCCGCGGCCGGTGCGCCGCGGCGATGCCGAGGGGCACGCCGATGAGCGTGGATACGACCGCCGCCACGATGACGAGCGAAAGCGTCTCGAGCGTCGGCTCCCAGTACCCCTGATTCATGATGAAGAGAAGCGCCGCCACCACGAATACCACGAGGGGCCACGAGCGGCGCAGAAACCAGCTGAGGGCGGCGGCGCCCAGGACCAGGAGCGGGGAGGGGAGCGCGCGCAGCAGTGCGGTGAGGCCATCTACGCTGGCGCGGATGACGGTCGCGACGCCGCTGAAGAGCACCCGGAAGTGCGTCTTCACGTACTCGATGAGCACCGCCATCGTGTCGCCGACCGGGATCTTGTGATCGGCGAGCCAGCGCTCGAGGCTGAAGGCGGCGATCAGCTGGTTGGTGCCGAGCATCGCCGCCAGCGCCGGCCGGCCATCGAAGGTGGTCACGCCCTGCAGCCACGCCGCGACCGTGTCCGGGTTCGCCTTGAGGAAACTGGCCGCGGCGACCTCGGCGGGCTGGTGACGATTGAGGATGTCGTCCATCACGCGGCTCTCCTGCTGCGTGGTGAACACCAGATTCTTCAGCAGCCGGCCCATGTTGGGACATTCCTTCGTGTAGCCCGCGCGCGTGTTGGTGTAGATGGTGGCCTCGCCGTAGTTGGGGCCGAACACCCTATCCCCGCCCGAGAGGTAGGTCATGTCAAAGCGCATGTTCATCGGGTGCGGATCCCAGCCGAGGAACACGATCGGCTGGTGCGCCCGCACCGCACGCTCGACCTCCGCCAGCATGCCCTGTTCGCTCGACTCGACCAGCCGGAAGGTGCCCAGGCCAAACAGGTTCTGCTTGATCATCCACAGCACCAGGCCGTTGCCGTCGTTGCCGGGTTCGATGCCGTAGATCGCCGAATGCAGCTGCGGGGCAAAACGCGCGATGTCGGCGAAGCTCTTAAGTCCTGCCTGGTAGGCGTAGGTCGGCACCGCGAGGGTGTACTTGGCGCCGGTCAGGTTGGCGCGTCCAACCTCCACCGAGCCGTCCCTGATGTACGGCCTGCGGTCCGCCTCCTGCGCGGGCATCCAGTTGCCGAGGAATACGTCGAGGTCCTTGTTCTTCAGGGATGCGTAGGCGACCGGCACCGACAGCACCGTGATGGTCGGCTTGTAGCCGATGCGCTTCAGCAGCGCGCTGAATACCGCGGTCGTCGCGGTGACATCGGTCCAGCCGATATCCGGCATGCGCACCGTCTGACACTGCGGCGGATCGGTCGGCTCGGCGGCGCGGGCGGGGCTGACAGCGGCAATGAGCGCCAGGCTCGCCAGCGCCGCGGCGCGGACGCCGCGGTGCAGCGGTGGCCTCAGGGGGGGTGCCACTGAGGGTTCGGACTCAACTGAAGCCATGGCCGCCCCGTGCAAGGTTCGCCCGCAGACTTGACCCACCGGGCCCGCCGATATCATCATTCTCGTGGCGATTTGAATAGCCGTTTAACCGACGTGCTGTCAAGTGCGCTCAGCTCCGGCAAGTCCCTGAGACATAAAGAACTAAAGGTTAAAGACTCTGGAACCCTGAGGCCGTGGTAGCCGCATCCGGGAGAATGATCGGAGCGATGCATTGAACAGGCAATCAACCTCTTCGCGCGATCCGGGCGGCCGTCCCCCGGCGGGGCCTCCTCGCGACGAAGGCGAGGAAGCGCGGCGCAGCCAGCTGGTCAACGTCACGATCGACAGTCTGGCTGAAGTCGGCTACGTCGGCACGACTCTTGCGGAGATCGCTCGCCGTGCCGGGGTCTCCCCGGGGCTCGTGGCCCATTACTTTGGCGACAAGGACGGGCTGCTGGAGGCGGCCTTTCGGCGGCTGGCCCGTCCGCTCGCCGCACGGGTTCGCGCGCGGCTCGCCCTTGCGCATACCCCGCGCGGGCGTGTGCAGGCGGTGATCGACACCAACCTCGCGCCCGAGGAGTTCGACAAGCGTTCGGGTACCGCTTGGCTGGCGTTCTGGGGGCAGGTTCTGCACGTGGCGGGCCTGAAGCGCGTGCAGATCGCGTACCAGAAGCGCATGTTGTCAAATCTGCGCAGCGACCTGCGCCAGATGATTCCGGGCGCCGAGGCGCGCACGCTCGCCGCGATGATCGCCGCCATGATCGATGGCGTGTGGCTGCGCGCAGCGCTCTCGGAGTGGCAGGAGGCTGACAGCGAGAGCGCCCGGGCGCTGCTCACGGCGTTCGTTGACGCGCGACTGAAGGACGTGACGGTCCCCGCCGCGGGCGTGCCGTCCGCGCGCCCCGCCGCCCTCAGCAGCTTCCGCGTCATCAACCCCGCCACCGGTGCGACGCTGGCGCAGATTCCGGTCGATGGGGCGACGCAGGTCGAGGCAGCCGTGGCGCGCGCCCAGGCGGCGCAGCGCGAGTGGGGCGCCCTCACCGGGGCGGAACGCGGGCGCATCCTGCAGAAGGCCGCGCGGCTGCTGCGCGAGCGCAACGATGAGCTGGCGCACCTCGAGACGCTCAACACCGGTAAGCCGATCCAGGAAACGCGCGCCGTGGATGTGCTCTCGGGCGCTGAGTGCCTGGAGTATTACGCCGGCATCGCCGCCGGCATCGCCGGGGAGCATCTGGACCTCGGTCCCAAGGCGTTCGGGTACACGCGCCGCGAGCCCCTTGGGGTCGTGGCCGGCATCGGGGCCTGGAACTATCCGCTGCAGATCGCCTGCTGGAAGTCGGCTCCGGCACTGGCTTGCGGCAACGCCATGCTCTTTAAGCCTGCAGAGCTCACACCGCTCACCGCCGTGAAGCTCGAAGAGATCTACCTCGCGGCCGGCGTGCCGCCCGGGGTATTTCAGGTGGTGCAGGGCCTCGCCGACACGGGGCGCTTGCTCACCCGCCATCCGCTTATCCGCAAGGTCTCCCTCACCGGGGAGGTCGGCACGGGCAAGGCGGTGATGGCGGATGCGGCGAGCTCGCTCAAGCAGGTGACGCTCGAGCTTGGCGGCAAGTCACCGCTGATCGTCTTCGAGGACGCCAAGCTCGACAACGCCGTCGCCGGCGCGCTGCTCGGCAACTTCTACTCCGCAGGCGAGGTGTGCTCCAACGGCACGCGCGTCTTCGTCCACAAGAGCCTGCGGGGCGCGTTCGTCGAGCGGCTGCGCGCGCGCACGCTGGCCATGAAGATCGGGGACCCGCTGGATCCTGAGACCCAGATCGGCGCACTCATCTCCCAGGATCACATGGAGAAGGTGCTCGGCTTCATTGCCAGCGGCCGCGCCCAGGGGGCGCGCCTGGTGACCGGGGGCGCGCGGGTGATGAGCGGCGCGCTCGGCAGCGGCTACTTCGTCGCGCCCACGGTCTTTGACGGCTGCCGCGACGATATGGACATCGTGCGCCAGGAGATCTTCGGGCCGGTGATGTCGGTGCTCGAGTTCGAGACCGAGCAGGAGGTCGTGGCGCGTGCCAATGCCACCGAGTTCGGGCTCTCGGCGGCCGTGTTCACCAATGACCTTACGCGCGCACACCGGGTGATCGCACAGCTGCAGGCCGGTACCTGCTGGATCAACCACTACAACATCACGCCCATCGAGCTGCCGTTCGGCGGGGTGAAGATGTCCGGCCTGGGTCGCGAGAATGGCCGCGCGGCGATCGAGCACTACACGCAGCTGAAGAGCGTGTATGTGGCGCTCGCAGACATCGAAGCGCCCTACTAGTGTCAGTGCCCGAAAGCGTGCAGTGAGCGAGGAGTCATTCGACTACGTAATCGTGGGGGCGGGGTCCGCCGGCTGCGTGCTCGCCGCACGTCTCACCGAGGACGGCAAGCACAGCGTCCTGCTGCTGGAGTACGGTGGCTCGGACCGCTCGCTGTGGATCCAGATGCCAAGCGCGCTGTCGATTCCCATGAACATGGAGCGCTATGACTGGCGCTACTACACCGAGCCTGAGCCGCAGCTGAATAATCGACGCCTGCACACGCCGCGCGGCAAGGTGCTCGGCGGCTCCTCCTCGATCAACGGCCTCGTGTACGTGCGCGGCAATGCGCTCGACTTCGAGCACTGGGAGTCCCTGGGCGCCAGCGGCTGGGGGTACCGTGACGTGTTGCCCTACTTCAAGCGTGCCGAGGCACGGGCGGAGGGCGCAGATGACTATCGCGGCGGCGCAGGACCGCTCGCTACGCGCCGTGGCCTGCTCACCAACCCCCTGCACGCCGCCTGGCTCGAAGCAGGCCGACAGGCGGGCTACCCGCTCACCGAGGACATGAACGGCTACCAGCAGGAGGGCTTCGGGCGCATGGATATGACGGTCGGGGGCGGCCGGCGCTGCAGTGCGGCTAACGCCTATCTGCGCCCGGCGCTGCAGCGCCGGAACCTGGAGGTGCGCACGCACGCACTGGCCACGCGCATCCTGTTCGAGGGCCGGCGCGCGGTTGGCGTGCGCTACCGGCGCGACAACCTGCGCCATGAGGTGCGCGCGCGCCGCGAAGTGATCGTCTGCGGTGGCTCCATCAACTCGCCGCAGCTGCTGAAGCTCTCCGGCGTCGGACCCGGCGAGGAACTCGCCGACCTCGGCATCGGCGTGGTGCACGATCTCGAGGGTGTCGGTGAGAACCTGCAGGATCACCTGGAGTTCTACTTCCAAGTGGCCTCGCGCGAGCCCGTCACCCTCTACTCGCAGATGTCACTGTGGCGACGGGTCCTGATCGGCACCCGCTGGCTCGTCACCCACGGCGGCCTGGGCAGCAGCAATCATTTCGAGACCGGGGGCTTCATCCGCAGCCGCGCGGGCGTTGCCTATCCGGACATCCAGTTCCACTTCCTGCCTCTGGCGGTGAGCTACGACGGCTCCTCGCTCGCCCGCGAGCACGGCTACCAGGCTCACGTGGGGCCGATGCGCTCGCGCAGCACGGGCTCGGTGCGGCTGCGCTCGGCCGAGCCGCTCGAGAAGCCGAAGATCTGCTTCAACTACATGTCGCGCGAGGAGGACTGGGTGGAGATGCGCGCCTGCGTGCGTCTCACGCGCGAGATCTTCGGGCAACCCGCCTTTGATCGCTACCGCGGGCGGGAAATCCAGCCCGGCGAGGGCGTCACGAGCGACGCCCAGATCGATGCCTTCATCCGCGCCAAGGTGGAGAGCGCCTACCACCCAAGCTGCACGTGCCGCATGGGAAATCCTGCGGATCAGCTGGCCGTGGTGGATCCGCAGGCGCGCGTCATCGGCCTCGAGGCGTTGCGCGTGGTGGATTCCTCCATCATGCCGGCGATCACGACCGGCAATCTGAACGCCCCGACCATCATGCTCGCCGAGAAAGCCGCCGATCATATTCGCGGGCTCGCGCCGCTGGCGCCGGCGAGCGTGCCGTTCTACAGCGCCCAGGGCTGGCAGGGCGCGCAGCGTTAGCCGCTCGGCTAGTCCCGGTAGCGGGCGAGCGCATCCCCGAGCGCTTCGCGCAGCGGTTCCAGCCACCGTTCATAGCGGCGCCACTGATCCAGGCTGTCGCGGAAGATGGGCTGGCGTACCTGCTCGGAGCTGGCGGTGCGCACGCTGCGCTCGGTCTTGTGGAACTCGACGCAGGCGGGCTCGAACGGCAATCCACAGTAGTCGAGGATGCGCCGCACGTTGCCCTCGAGGTCATCGACCAGGTCTTCGTGCTGTACGCGCAGCACGCGCCCGGGCAGCACGGCGTCCCAGTGGCCCATGAGCTCAAGATACGTGCGGTAGTAGCGGGCGATGTCCTCGATGCTGTAGGAGAACTCCTGGCCGTGCGCGAACAACTGCTTGAAGTTGCTGAAGCAGCAGGCCATCGGCTCGCGCCGCGCATCGATGATCCTGGCGTTTGGCAGCATGAGGTGGATGAGGCCAATGTGCCGGAAGTTGTTCGGCATCTTGTCGATGAAGCGCTCCTTGCCGCTGCGATACGCGCTCGTGTCGCGCAGGTACTTCTCCCCGAGGCGCCGGAAATCCTGCCCCCCCAGCCGCGCGAGCACCGCCGGATAGCGCGGATTGTCAAAGGTCCATTCGCGGCCCTGCAGTTCCACCACCATGCGGGGGATGTCCGCGAGCTCGTGGGTGCCTTCGACCGCCGAGTGCGAGGCCAGTATCTGCTCGATCAGCGTCGAGCCGGAGCGGGGCAGGCCGACGATGAGGATCGGGTCGGGGGCGGGGACGCCGCTGTCCCTGTTGCGCTCGAACAGTTCGCGCCGGCAGACCTCGATCTGCAGGCGCGTGTTGAGCTCGATGACCTCCGGGCGGTAGCCGCTGTCGGCGCGCTTGAGTGCATTGCCGCGTGCATAGTACGCGAAGGACTCCTCGTACTGCTGCCGGTCCTCGAGTGCCTTGCCGAGGGCGAAGCACAGATGATAGCGGTCAACGGTGGACGTCGAGGCCGCCGCCTCGGCGGAGCGCATCTGCGCGAGCTCCCCGTCTTCGAAGCGATAGGTCTTGAGGTTCGCAAGACTCCAGTAAGCGTCGCCGAACGCGACGCGCGCCGCCGCCCCCGCGCGGTAGGCGATGATTGCCTCCTCGCGCCGTCCAAGGGTCTTGAGTGAATGCGCGATCGAGAGGTGCAGTTCGGCCGGCTGCGCGGCCCCGGGCAGCAGCTCCCGGTACAGCTGCATCGCCTGCTCGTGTCGCCCGAGCCCGACGCAGGTCATCGCATGGAGGGTGCGGTAGTTGCGGTCGGACGGCTCCGCGGCGAGCAGCTTTTGCGCCTGTTCCTGCGCGGCGGCGTACATGTGCCGCTTCACCAGGACCTGTGCGTAGTCGAAGCGCGCCGCATGATAATCCGGGGCCAGCTCGAGCACCCCCTCGAGCAGCAGCTGCGCATCATCGAGCACGTCGCGCTCGATACCGATGCGCGCGAGCAGCCGCATCGCCTCCACCTGGTGGCCGTGCCGGAGGAGGTAAGCCCGTACCAGCTGCTCGGCCGCTGCCAGGTCACCGTCGGAGAACAGTCCCGTCGCCGTGAGCACCTCCGCTGGCAGACGTTTTAATGTTGCCACGTGCGCGGCCGCCGTGGCCGCTTCCGCTGCCTGTGCGGTCATGCGGTAGAGGCCCTCGAGCATGCTCCAGCTCGCCGCAAGGGCTGGATTCATGTGCACGGCCCGTGAAAATGCCGCGATCGCCTCGGGTGCCTGCTTCTGCACGACGTAGCAGTGGCCGCGTTCCTGGTAGAGGCGGCTGAAGCGGGGGTGCAGTTGCTCCAGTGTGGCGAGGGTTGCCAGTGCGGCGGGGATCTCCCCGAGCTGCCGTTGCGCGAGTGCCCGCAGGTAGAGCACGTCGCGGTTCTCGGGTACCCTCGTCTGAAGGGCCTGCGCGGCAGCGGCCGCTTCGGCAAAGCGCCGTTCCTGTATCAGGGCGCGGATGCGCCCCACCTCGAGTTCCACCGCGGAAGGGGCGCTCATGCCTCAGTCAGCCGCCGGTCCGTGCGTTCCATGGACCGCAGTGTGCCCGATTCAGCCGCGCCAGCCACGCCTTCCGCGCCCGGGCGGGTCCGGCACGCCTAGCCCGAGCGCGCTTCAGCCCTCAGAAACTAAAGCCGAAGGCTCCGCCGATGACCCGCGGCCGCAGGGGAGTCTGCGCGACGATGAACTGGTCGGTGCTGATGAAGGTGCTCTTGTTCGAATTGCTGCAGTTCTCGCAGTAGACATTGATCCACCAGACATCCTTTGCCACGCCCATCGAGGCCTCGTAGGTCGAGTAGGCAGGGTTTTCAAAGCGCAGACGACCCGTCGTGATGGTTCCCGGGCCGAGAGCGGGGTTGGAACCAGCCTGCGTGAAGGAGTGATCGCTGTGGGTGGCACCGAACTGCACGTACGGCCGGTAGGTCGAGATGTTCCACTCGTAACGGGCGCGCACCGCGAACTGCATCGGCGGGGCATTGGCGCTCGGGGAACCGGATTGACCGAACGGATTCAGATAGGGATCGCCGTTGACGCAATTACCCCCGAACGCGTTGCAGGCCACCGTGATCGGCTTGCCGTAGTTCGCGCTCGCCGGGTTGTTGTTGAGCAAGATCGGCGAGTTCGTCTGCTCGTTGTAGTAGTTCCAGACCACTCCGCCCTGCAGGGTCAGCCCCGTCATGACCCGGGCCACGAAGGAGGTTTCGACGCCCTTGATGAGGAAGTCCTGGCCGTTGGCGTTGAAGAAGATGTTGCCGACCACACCGGGGTCAAAGAACGCGACCTGCACGTCGTTCCAGTTCTCGCGGTAGAACGCGCCGTTCCACTGGAGGCGATGGTCGAACCATTCCGTCTTCCAGCCGATCTCGTTGTTGGTCAGCTT
>DATIXW010000234.1:0-6141 GCA_035518135.1 Steroidobacteraceae bacterium | reverse complement strand
GCGACGGCACCGCCGTGCTGCCGCGCAACAGCGAGATCGAGGAGGCGCTCGCCGCCTACCAGCGACTCTTCGGCGGCGACTCGCACCTGCAGGCGCTGCACGCGCAGCGCAGCGCTGCGCTCGCGGCCATGCGTTACCTGCAGGAGTTCGAGCCGCGCCTGGTGGGGGCGGTGCTCTCCGGCACCGCCACCGAGCATTCCCAGGTGCAGCTGCACCTGTTCGCCGAGCGCGCGGAGTCGGTAACGCTGAAACTGATCGACCGAGGCATCCCGCACGAGATCACCGAGCGGCGCGTCAAACTCAACGCCGAGCGCAGCCGTGCCTTTCCCGGCGTGCGCTTCGAGATGGACGATCAGCCGATCGAGGCGACGGTATTTCCCCCTGACGGCATCCGCCAGGCACCGGTGAGCCCGGTGGATGGCCGCCCGATGCGGCGCGCGAGCGCCCTCGAGGTCGAAGCGCTGCTCGAGCAACCCTGAACTCGGGACGCCGGCGCACGCGCCGGTCGCGCGCAGGCGTTTGCTATAGTCCCCCCTGGTGTTTCGTCTCGCCGTGACCTGGAAAGACTGCATGCACACAACGCCGCGCCACGCTTCGGGCGTGCGGAGGATTCTGCTGTGGGCGCTGAGCGCTGCCGCGTGCTGCACGGCCGTGTGCGGCACGGCCGCGCACGCCCAGGAAGAAGGTCCGTCCTGGAGCTATGCGGGCGAGACGGGGCCTTCGCACTGGGCGAGCGAGGATCTGAGCTACAGGGTCTGCGGCACCGGCAGGTACCAGTCACCGATCGATATCAAAAATGCGACGCCCAAGGCACTGTCGCCGATCGCTTTTGACTACCAGCCCATCCCGCTCACGGTTACGGACACCGGCCACACCATGCAGGTGAGTGCGCCGCCAGGCAGCGGGGGCATCACGGTCGGAGAGGAGCGCTACGAGCTGGTGCAGTTTCACTTCCACCGCCCGAGCGAGGAGAGCATCAACGGCAAGCGCTTCCAGATGGAGGTGCACCTGGTGCACAAGAATGCCCGGGGGGAGCTGGCGGTCGTCTCGGTGCTGCTCCGCGGCGGCAACTCGAATCCGGTGCTGCGAGAGGTGTTCGACAATCTGCCGCCGAGCGGGCAGAAGGAAGCCTCGGTCCCCGGCGTCACCCTCGATCCGACACAGCTGCTGCCCAAGGTGCGCGGCTATTACACCTTCGAAGGCTCGCTCACGACCCCGCCCTGCAGCGAGCACGTGCGCTGGTTCGTGCTCAGGCGCGCAATGCAGGCCTCCTCGGGGGAGATCGTGCTGTTTGCGGCACGATATCCCAACAATGCGCGTCCCACGCAGCCACGGGCCGGCCGCCCGGTGGAACAGACGCAGGACTGAACGGGCGCGATGACTTAAGGTGCGCCGGGCGCGTCGCGGGGCGCCTCAGCGGCGCTTCTTGATGTCGAGGTAGTCGCGCTGCGTGGGCCCGGTGTACAGCTGCCGCGGCCGGCCGATGCGCATGCCGGGATCGGAGATCATCTCCTGCCAGTGCGCCACCCAGCCCACGGTGCGCGCGATGGCGAACATCACGGTGAACATCGAGCGCGGAATGCCGATCGCGCTGTAGATGACGCCGGAATAGAAATCGACGTTCGGATACAGCTTGCGCTCGATGAAGTATTCGTCCTTGAGCGCGATCTCCTCGAGGCGCTGCGCCAGCTCGAGCAACGGGTTGTCGCTGCGCCCGAGCTGGGCGAGGACTTTGTGGCACATGGCGCGGATGATCTGAGCGCGCGGGTCGAAGTTCTTGTAGACACGGTGACCGAAGCCCATCAGGCGGAAGTGGCTGGACTTGTCCTTCGCCATCGCCAGGTACTTCGGGATGTTATCGACGGTGCCGATCTGCTCGAGCATCGCGAGCACCGCCTCGTTGGCGCCCCCATGCGCCGGTCCCCACAGCGCCGAGACGCCCGCGGAGATCGCCGCATAGGGGTTGGCGCCGGTGCTCCCGGCCAGGCGTACGGTGGAGGTGCTTGCGTTCTGCTCATGATCCGCATGCAGCACGAACAGCAGATCGAGCGCCTTGGCCGCGATCGGATCAAGCTTGTACGGCTCGCACGGCACCGCGAACAGCATGTTGAGCAGGTTCCCGGCATAGTCGAGGTCGTTGCGCGGGTAGATGAACGGCTGCCCGAGGGAATGCTTGTGTGCGGCGGCCGCGATGGTCGGGATCTTGGCGATGATGCGGTGGGCGAAGATCTCGCGATGGCGCGGGTTATGGATGTCCATCGTGTCGTGATAGAAGGCCGACATCGACGCCACGACGCCAGAGACCATCGCCATCGGGTGCGCGTTGTGCTGGAAGGCGTTGAAGAAGCGCAGCAGCCACTCGTTGATCATCGTGTGATAACGGATGTTGCCGCTGAACTCCTCCAGCTGCTTCGCCGTCGGCAGCTCCCCGATCAGCAGCAGGTAGGCGACCTCCATGAAGGAGCTGTGCTCGGCGAGCTGCTCGATCGGGTAGCCGCGGTACAGCAGTACGCCCGCATCCCCGTCGATGTAGGTGATGCGGCTCTCGGTGGCCGCGGTCGCTCCGAAGCCCGGATCATAGGTAAAGACCTCGAGGTCACGGTACAGGCCACCGATGTCGAGCGCGGCGGGTCCGAGCGTCCCGCTGCGTACCGGCAGCTGTGCATTGCGGCCGCTGCCACGGTCGGTGAGCTCGAAGGTCTTGGCTTTTTTCTCGGTCATCTACGCAGCCGCTTTTCCATGAGGTTCGCAGCGAAACCGCGCCGCCAGGCGCATGTCGCGTGTAGACAAAGGAGGTTTACATGGTCCGTGCCTCGAATCAAGGCACGCGCGTCCTACTCGCCGGTAAAGAGCGGCACCTGGTCAGATGCAGCCGTGGGTCGCCCGAGCGTAACGTCTGCGTAACCGGCGAGAGTCGCCGCGGCGCGCACCGCGCGGCGCAGGCCAGTGAGGGTTACTTCGCTGCGGCCGCCGCGTACTTCTTGCGGAACTTGTCGACGCGACCGGCGGTATCGACGATCTTCTGCTTGCCCGTATAGAAGGGGTGGCAGTTCGAGCACACCTCAACCTGCAGATCGTGGCCCAGGGTCGAGCTAGTCTTGAACGTATTGCCGCAGGTGCAGCTGACGGTGATCTCTTTATATTCGGGGTGGATCGCGTCTTTCATGGCAGGACTCACGTTCAAGGCACTTTCGGGAGGCCCCCTTTTATGGGGCGGCGCGTGCGCAAGTTAAAGGGCGCGCGAGTTTAGCGGCACTCCCGGCCGCCCTCAAGCTCCATCGCCGGCACCCCCGCGGGGCGCGCTTTCCTTATCCACAGAAGCTGTGGACAACTCTGTGGACTTCCCTTCCCGCAGGGGCCCGTTTTCCCGGCCAGATTGCATTTTTGTTACCTTGGTCAAAAAATGAGCAGGCGTTTTTACCTTGTTTCTTCAATGGGTTACATGCTTCTCATTCAGCAGCTTGGCCGCTTTGACTCGTAATTCACTCATTCTGCGACTGGGCCGCCAGACCCTGTGAATAAAGCCCCCGGGATGCCTGAAGTCGCTTCAGAACCGGGAATTGACAAGCTCAAATCACCGGACATTTTCGCGGTTTTCGCCATGAAAAGGAGCAGCGTGTCATTGAGGAAACGCAGCCCCAGAGCGCTCGCCCGGTACCCGGTCGTGGTGCTGAGCACCAGCCCGCGCTGCACGGCGGCGGCAAGCGGCGCTGCGATCGCCTGCAGCGGAAGTCCGGTGCGCTCGGTGAATGTCGGCGTGGCAAAACCTTCGCACAGACGCAGGGCGTTGAGCATGAATTCGAAGGGCAGCTCGGATGGCACGATCGCGCGGCGCGCCGGCGCCGGATCGGCTGCGGCCTGGTAGCGGCGCGGATCGCGCGGCTGCGTCGTGCGGATGATCTCACCGCGTGTAGGGGCGGTGAGCTTGCCGTGCGCTCCGGCGCCGGTTCCCAGGTAATCCCCGAAACTCCAGTAATTGAGATTGTGGCGGCACTGCATGCCGGGGCGCGCGTAGGCCGAGACCTCGTACTGCGCGTAGCCTGCCCTCGCCAGCTCCTCAGCGCACGCGGCCAGCATCTCCGCGGCGAGGTCCTCATCGGGCAATGGCGGCGGCTGCGCGGCGAACACCGTGCCCGGCTCGAGCGTCAGCTGGTAGTGCGAGATGTGGGCGGGAGCGAGCGCAAGTGCGTCCCTCACGTCGCGCAGCGCACCGTGCAGATCCTGCCCGGGCAGCGCGTACATGAGGTCGAGGTTGAAGTTGCCAAGGCCCGCGGCATGCAGTTCCTCCGCCGCCCGCCGCGTCTCGGCCGGGGAGTGAATGCGCCCGAGCGCCGCAAGTGTGCGTGCATCGAAGCTCTGCGCTCCGAGCGACACGCGCGTGATGCCCGCGGCACGATAATCGCGGAACACGCCACGCTCAATCGTGCCGGGATTGGCCTCGAGGGTGATCTCGGCCTGCTCGTGCAGGGCCAGGTGCCGCCGCGCCGCCGCGAGCACGCGCCCCAGGGCCTGCGGGGAGAACAGGCTCGGCGTGCCGCCGCCGAAGAACACGCTGTGCACCGTGCGCCCCGCGACCTCGGCCGACTGCGCCTCGATATCGTGCTGCAGGCGCCGCAGGTACGCCTCCTCTGCCAGCTCCCCGCGGAGCGCGTAGGAATTGAAATCGCAGTAGGGGCACTTGCGCACGCACCAGGGGAAGTGCACGTACAGCGACAGCGGCGGCAGGCTGAGCACGGCGGGGCCCTACGCCTTCAGCGCAGCTGTTCGAGGAATCTGAGGATCCACGCGTTCACTTCCGCCGGCCGCTCCATCTGCATCATGTGACCCGCCTCCGAGAGCATCGCGACGCCGCGCACGTCGCTGTACTGCTGCTGCAGCGCCCCGAGCGGGTCATCGCCGTGCCAGGCCTCGAGGTCGCAGTCGCGCTCGCTGCCGATGAAGAAGAACGGTACCGGGTTCTTCACGCCCTCGAAGCGGCGGCGCTGCGCCCAGCGCAGGTCCATGGCTCGGTACCAGTTGAGGCCCCCGGTGAAGCCGGTGCGCGCATATTCGGAGACGAAGAACTCCATCTCCAGCTCCGATAGCCAGCTCCAGGGCAGGGGGGGCGCCTGCGGCAGGGCATCCAGATAGGCCGTGCCGGGGGGATGCCTCCATACGTCGAGGTAGTGATAGTCGCCGCTGAGCGCATAGAAAACCCGCGTGAGGAACTCGCGCGGCTGCGCGTTGAGCGCCGCGTCCGCCGGCCCCGCAGGCTCGAAGTAGTGGATATGGACGAAGTGATCCCGCGCCCAGCTCGCCGCCTCGCGCAGCGGCGACAGCTGCGGGTTGTGCGGCGTCGCCGGGTTCTCCAGGCCGATGATCGCGCGCAGCCGCTGCGGGGCACGAAACGCGAGGTCGTAGATTGCGAACACGCCGAAGTCGAGCCCGATGAACACGGCACGCTCTTCGCCGAGGTGATCGAGGAGGCCGAGGAGGTCTGCCGTGGTGTGCTCGACATCGTAGGCGGCCGGATCGGCGGGCGCCTCGGTCTGCCCCATGCCGCGCATGTCGGGGGCGACCACGCGCCAGCCGGCCGCGGCAATCGCCGGTATCTGGTGCCGCCACGAGAACCACAGGTGCGGGAAGCCGTGGCACAGCACCACCAGCGGGCCGGCACCCTGCTCGACGTAATGCGTGCGGATCCCGTTTATGTGCGCGTAGCGGTGAGTCCAGCTGCCCATGGATCCATAGTAGCGTTTCGCAGTCACTGCGGAAGCTGCCGAGGCCGGCAAGCGGGGCGGCGCTGCGACGGTGCACGAGCGAGCCGCGGCGATCTGCAGATCAGGCCGCTGTCGTGCTGCTGGTGCGAGTGCGCCCCAGGCGGCGTGGACCGCACCGCCGCGTCACCCGCTCCTGCTTCGCTGCTCAGGTCGCGCTTTGCGCCTTATTCTGCGTTCTGCACCTGCTCACCTAGCATAGTATCCCAACGTCTACAGACGATACCTACCATGCGTGGTCCCTTACGAAAACCTATAAAAACAGGCATTGTTGAGTCTGCAGACGGTGACCGGCGATACCTGGAAGCGCCAGCCTAGGGTGTAGCCAAACATGTAGCCGTGGTCCCCGCCTACCGAAGGATCGCGGGGGTGCTTATGACTTTAG
>DATIXW010000233.1:0-5400 GCA_035518135.1 Steroidobacteraceae bacterium | reverse complement strand
TCAGCATCATCAACCAGCTGATCCAGGCGCTCGCGTTCGCTCCGATCCTGCTGTCGATCGGCGCCCCGGTGCACCTGCTGACGCTGTGCACCCTGCTGCCCCTCACCAAGGCGGTATTCCAGCTCGTGCCCGTGCCGGCAGGCATAGGAGTTGCGGAGGGGACCTTTGTGGTCACGCTCTCGCTTGCCCAGGTGCCCCCGGCGCAGGGGCTGGCGGTGGCGCTGGCGATACGCGCGATCGACCTCGCGATGCTCTTTCCGATGGGAGTCGCGTATCTGCTGGATGCCACCCGGCTGAAGCGACAGGGAGACCTCACGTAGGCGGCGGCCCGCCCGGGCCTCGATGCGGCGGACTCGAACGACATGCGAATCGGCGTCATGCTCCGCCACTACGACCAGCACGGCGGCGGGGTCAAGGTCTACACGCGCGAGCTGCTCACTGCGCTGTTCGCGCTCAATCGTGCGCATCGTTTCGTGCTGCTGTTCCGCAATCCTGCGTTGCTCGGCACTTACGCGACGATACCGGGAGTCGAGGAAGTGCACGTGCCTGCGCGCACCCTGCTCGGCTGGGATCAGATCGCCGTGCCGCGGGCGGTGCGGCGGCTCGGCATCGACGTGCTCTTCAACCCGAAGTACTCGATGGCGCTCACCGTGCATTGCCCGACCGCCTGGGTCTGCCACGGGCTCGACTGGTACGTCATGCCGCAGGCGTCGCGCCTGCTCGACCGCCTGAGCCATCGCTTTCTCGTGCCGCGGTACGCGGCCAAGGCGGACGCGATCATCGCCGTCTCCGAGGTGACGCGCGAGCACGTCATGCAGTTCTTACACGTGCCCCGGGAGCGCGTGCACACCGTGTATTCGGGCGTGCACCCGTCGTTCGGCGCGAGCTTGAGCGAGGCCGAGCTGCAGGCCGTGCGCGCTCACTACCACCTCCCGGAGCGATTCATGCTCTATGCGGGCGCGGTGTACCCGCCCAAGAACTTCACGCGCCTGGTGCGCGCCTATTCGCGGGTCGGTCCCGAGCGCGGCATTCCACTGGTGATTGCCGGTGGCCAGAATCGCTTTCTCTCCGCAGGCGAGCTCGAGGAGCCGCGGCGGCTCGGGCTGCAGCAGTGGGTGCACTGGGCCGGCTGGGTGCCGAGCGAGACCATGCCGGCGTTCTATCGCCTGGCCGACGTGCTGCTGCTGCCCTCGCTGTTCGAGTCATGTGGGCTGCCGGTGCTGGAGGCGATGGCCTCGGGTTGTGCGGTCGTCACGGCCAATCGCTATGGCACGCGCGAGCTCGCCGACGGCGCCGCGGTGCTCGTCAATCCGGAGTCGGTGGAGGACATCGCCGCGGGGATCTGCCGCGTGATCGAGGACGCGAAGCTGCGTGAACGGCTGCATGCGGCCGGGCGACAGCGCGCCGAGCGCTTCACCTGGGAGCGCTGCGCGCGTGAAACGCTGGGCGTCCTGGAGGCAATCGGGGCGCGGGGCTGAAAGAGGGCGAACGTGATTGGAGTTACGGACCCATCACCGCTGCCGCGGGATCTGAGCGCACGGGAGGCGCCGGAGAGCATGCAGGCCGCCCCTTTGCGCTTCTGCGTGCTCAGTGACGGTACTGAGCTTGCCGCCTGGCAGAGCGCAGCGCTCGCCCGGCTCGCAGCCCTGCCGCGGGTACAGGCCGACGGCTGGCTGATACATGAGCCGCCGGGGGGGCCGCCGGCGGGGCTCGATTCCAAGGCACTGCGCATCGCGGGACTGGCGCCCGGAACTGCGCCCCGGGTTGTGCACACGAGCGATGCAGGCGCGCTGAGCGCTGCGGAGGCATCGCTCATCGGCGCCCGCTCGTTCGATTTCATTCTGAGCTTTGTGTCCGTGAGCGCCGCACGCTGCTTCGCCGGTGTCGCGCGCTGGGGCGTGTGGCAGTTCGTGTTCGGCGACTGGCACGCCGATCGCGGCCGGCACGGCGCCTTCTGGGCCATCGTCCGGGATGAGCCCGTGGCGCAGGCCGCGCTGGTGCAGCTGCAGGACGATCCGGACTGTGTGCGGGTGCTGATCGAGGGCGCCGTGCGCAGCCACGCGTTCCGGGCCGCGGCGCACGAGTGCATGCTGCAGGAGCGCTGCGTCCACTGGCCGGCGCAGATGTGCCTGGAGCTGCAGGATGGGAGGGTGGAGCGGCTGCACGGACCGTTGCTGCGCGCCGGGCCCGCGGGCAAGGGCAAGCGCCGGCTCGGTGCGCGGGTGCGCTTCGCAGCGAGCGCTGCACGGCGGGCGGTGCGCGAGAACCTGGGGATGCTGCTGCTGCACGAGCAGTGGAACATCGGCATCCTCGATGTGCCGATCGCCGCGCTCCTGAGCGGGCGCGAGCTGCCGCAGCCGCGCTGGTTGCCCGCACCCCGCAACGCTGAGTTCTATGCCGATCCCTTCGGGATCGTGCGCGATGGCCGGCTGCACATCCTGTTCGAGCGCATGGACTACCGCACCGGGGTCGGCAGCCTCGCGGTCTTCGAGGCCGACTCGAATGCGATGCGCCCGGTCGAGATCGGTCGGGCCATGCATCTCTCGTACCCCTTCCTGCTGCAGCACGAAGGCCGCTTGCTGTGCATTCCCGAAACGCTCGATGCCAATGAGGTGGCGCTGTATGAGCCCGAGCGCTTCCCGGATCGCTGGCGCCGAGTGGGCGCCCTGGTCTCGGGGCAGCGGCTGTGCGATGGCACCGTGTTTCAGCACGAGGGGCGATGGTGGCTCGCGGCGAGCCGGCCGGAGCGGCGCGGCGCGAGCTGCGAGCTGCTGCTCTTCCATGCCCCACAGCTCACCGGGCCATGGGTCGCGCATGCGGCCAATCCGGTGAAGGTGGATGCCCGCTCGGCGCGTCCGGCCGGCACGCCGTTCGTGAGCGAGGGCGTGCTGTACCGGCCGGCACAGGACTGCGCGGCGGACTACGGGTGCCGCGTGGTGATCAATCGCGTGCTCACGCTCACGGAGCGCAGTTTCCGCGAGGAGCCGTGCGCGCTGATCGAACCGCCGCGCTCCTGGCCCTATGCCGCCGGACTGCACACCGTGTGCGCCGTGGGCGACCGCACCATCATCGATGCCAAGCGCAAACGCTTCATCGTGCAGCAGTGCGCGCAGATCCTGCGCTTCAGCGCACGCAAGGCGCTGCGCCGCTGGACGGCAGCGCGCCCGCGGCCGTGACGCGCGTCACCCCGTCGTTTGTGACAGTATTGTCGCGGGGGGGGGATACAACGAAGCGATGCCGCCGGCTGTGGTGTATGCGCTGGTGCTTGCGGGCGTGAGTGCGGCCGCGTGGACGCTGCTGCGCTCGGTGCGCGCACGCAGTGCCGCCGCAGCGACGGCTGCGACCGAGCCGGCCGCAGGGAGCGCTGCCCGCGTATCGAGTGCCCCGCCGGCTGCGCACGCTGCCGGCGCGGACGGTGCAGCCGATGCGACCGCCCCGCTCGCCGCGCCGGACATCCTCGATCGGCTTTACGCGCTGGCCTTCGGCCTCGATCGGCTGGGCAGCGCCCCGGCCGATGAGATCGGTGAGATCGGCGCCGTCTCCGCACAGGTGCTGCATGCCGTGGCCGCCGACCCGCGCTACGCGCCCCGCCGGCCGCTGCTCTTGCCGCAGCTGGTTCGGGCGGTGAACGATGACGAGGTCTCGCGGCGCGAGCTCTCCACGATCATTGCCCGCGACCCCGCGCTCACGGGCAGCCTCCTCAAGCTCGCCAACGGTGCGCTCTATCGCGTGAGCGAGCGCCCCGTCGAGAGCGTGGACCGGGCGGTCGCGCTGCTCGGAACCGAAGGGATCCGCAGCCTGGTCGCCGTGTCGCTGGTGCAGCCGGTGTTCCGCCTGTCCGCGGCGCAGTTTCCGCAGTTCCCGGAGATCGCCTGGGAGCACACGACCCGCTGTTCGGCTGCGGCCGAGGCGCATGCCGCGGTGGTGGAGGACAGCGACCCCTTCGCCGCGCAGCTGCTGGGCCTGACACTGGGCCTGGGCACGATCGTGACGTTTCGGGTGGTGCTGGATGTGTATTCCCGCGCCGGGAGGGCGCCGCAGGCCGCGGTAGTCGCCGCCCTGCTCGAGCGCCTGGCACCGCCCGTCGGCTCGCGGATCGCGGCGAGCTGGGAGCTCTCGGGACGCATTCTCTCGGCCCTCGAGGAGCAGTCGCCGACCGAGCCGCGCGAGCCCACGGCCCTCGGACGCTCCCTCGGCTTCGGGCGTCTGATCGGTGCACTCGCAGTGCTGCATACCGCCGCGCGGGTGAGCGATGCCGTGGCGAAGGCCTCCATGCTCGCCAGCGGCGCGACCGAGTTTCAGTTCGAGCGCATCTGGGGACGGCTCACCGGGCGGATGCCCGTGACGGTCGAGCGGCGCGGCCCGGCGCCGCGACGCTGAAGGCCGCGGCGCCTGTGTAACCCAACGTTTCGGTGTGCCTCGCGAGCTGCCCGCTCACGCAGGCGCTTGTCATCCCCCGGCGAGCCCATACGTTGAACGCTGTAAGTGGGCCCTCGCGTCAGGGCCGGGTAAGCAGAGGATCCGGACGTGGATATGTTGAATGGAGTCGCCAGGCTTTGGAACCCGAGACGGGGCTCGAACGTCTCCGTCGCGGGAAGGTCTAAACTTCACGCCGGCCATGGGCCTGCGGCTATCCCGCCTGCCCCCGCAGCGGAGCGCACAGTCATGCAAACCTCGAAGCGGTTTCTCAAATCATTCGGCGTACTGGCGGCAGCGCTCGTGCTTGCGGCCCCGGCGGCCTTCGCCCAGCACGGCGGCGGTGGACACGGCGGCGGCGGTGGTGGGGGTCACGGCGGCGGCGGTGGTGGGGGTCACGTCGGCGGCGGTGGCGGGGCGCACTTCGGTGGCGGTGGACATTTTGGCGGCGGGGCGCACTTCGGCGCCGGCTCGCACGGGTTCGCGGGCGGTCACTACGGCGGTGGTTATGCCGGGCACTACGCCGGTCACGGCTTCGCGGGCGGATATCACGGCCCCTACCACGGCGCCTGGGGCGGATATCACGGCGGCTACTACGGCGGGTATCACGGATACCACGGCTACTACTACGGGCACCCGTACTGGGGAGGCGGCTGGTGGGGCGGCTATTACTGGCCCCGCGCGTACTGGGCCTGGGGCTATCCCTGGTTCTACGCGACGTTGCCGCTGGGCTATGCCACCTACTGGTGGGGCGGCGTGCCCTACTACTACGCGAACAACGCGTACTACGTGTACGACCCGAACTACAGCGGCTACGTAGCGACGGATCCGCCGCCGGTAGCCGGTGAGGAGGGGGGTGCGGATGCCGGCGCACCCCCGCCGCAGGGCTATGAGGGAGCGCCCCCGCAGGGCTACGAGGGCACTCCTCCGCCCGGCGCGAACGCTGCTCCGCCGCCCGCTGCAGGCGCGCCGTCGGGTGCGGAG
>DATIXW010000232.1:0-31178 GCA_035518135.1 Steroidobacteraceae bacterium | reverse complement strand
TGCCGCCGGGGGGCTCATCGTGCCACTCATACGCTGTGCCTCTTGCCTGGCGTGGCGCGCCACGGGCTTCGATCCTACTCCTTCAGCGCCGGACGTGCCCCTGCGGTGGCGTGCTGGCGAAACGGCGGCGCGGGGCGGGCGATCCTGCGGCCGTAGAGATCGCCCGCCCGATTCGCGCCAGGCACGCCTTCAGCTGCGCGGCGCCGCAGCGGCCACCAGGGCCGCGACACGGGCCTCATGCACCTGCCGCACCGCGTGCGACACCGCGATGCGCTCGCAGCGCTCGCTCTGCGCAAGCGCGCTCAGGTCGCGGATGTCACTCACCGCGCACACCCTGTGGGCCGCCTGCACGATGCGCTCGTAGAGCGCCTGGGAGCCGGCGGCGGTGGCAAGGTCGAGGTCACGGTAGCTGACACGGACCGCAGCGGCCGTGGCGGGCGCGGCGGCGACGGCCTCCTCCACGCAGGCAGTGCCGGCGCTCGCGGCGGCCGCGGCGGCGCTGAGGACGCAGGCGAGCAGGCTCTGCGCGAGGGCGGCCCGCTTCAGGGCGAGGAAGGATGCCTTGGTGTTGCTCATGAGAGTCTCCTTGGATGTTGGATTTGATCGCACGTCAGCCGGCTGTGGCCGACGCGCTTCCATGAGACGCCGGCGGCGCGTGCGCGCGAAGCCCCCGCAGCGCGTGTTGATCCCTGCCGCTGACGCATTCGTACCGCGCCGGCAGCACCGCAACCCGCAGGCTTCCCGCGCCGGCCGATGCCACCGCGAGGGCGCTAGATGCGGGGTTTCGCGTCGCGGGCACGGGCTCGTCCCTGGCGCTGACGGGCTCGTCCCCGCGCACCAGCCCGTCGGCGCGCGCGGAACGCAGAACGAGGTACGCTAGGGCCCGAGAGCGCCCGTGGTGGGCCTCCGGATCGAAGGGCACGTGAGCGGCATGAACGCCTTACCGCGCGAACGCATGGCACTGGCACTGACGGCGCCCGGCACGATGCGCGCGCAGGAAGCGAGCGCGGCGGCGCAGGCCGCCTTTCGTCCTTTCCTGTGGCTGCTGACGGGCTTCTGGGTGTACGTGGCGCTCTCCAACGTCATGTACGCGAACAGCATGCAAGCGAGCCTGACCACCATGAAGGTGCAGCACATCTTCGCGCCCGCCGATGCGCGCCTGCTGCAGCACCTGATGCTGTACCCGCTGTTCCTCTTCTGCATGTGGCGCTCGCTGCGCACCGGCTGGCAGCCACCGTGGCGGGCTCTGCCCCTGCAGCTGGCACTCGCGTTGCTGTTCGTCGTGCCCGCCTCCCCGGTGCTGATGCTCGGCGAGGTCCTCACCAGCCAGTGGTACGGGATGGATGCGCACGAGATGGGCAAGGGCTGGCCCACGTGGCAGGAATTTCTGGCCGGACCGGAGCTGCCCACCTGGATCGCGAGCGCCACCAGCTTCCTCGTCACGTACTGCTTTGGCCTCGCTCTGATGATGGGCTTCGCCTTCTACCAGCGGCTGCGGGATGCGCAGCTGCGCTCGGCGGCGCTCGAGCGCGCGCTCACCAGCGCACACCTGCAGGCGCTGCGCATGCAGCTCTCCCCGCACACGCTGTTCAACCTGCTGCACACCATCCGCGGGCAGATCACCTGGGATCCGCCGGCGGCACAGACCATGGTGGTGCAGCTGGGTGACCTGTTGCGCCGGCTCCTGAGCGCCGGCGAGCGCGAATTCTCGCGCCTGAGCGATGAGCTGCAGTTCGTGACGCTCTACCTGGAATTGCAGCAGAAGCGCTTTGCCGACCGCCTCAGCGTGTCGGTGCCGCGCGGCGGGCTGCCGCGCGCCTGGGTGCCGAGCCTGATCCTGCAGCCGCTGGTCGAGAACGCCGTCGTGCACGGCCTCGCCGGCCACGAAGGCCCGGTGCAGATCCGCGTCGAGGTGGCGCTGCTCGAGGAGACCCTCGTGCTGCGCGTGGTCAACACCATCGCCCCGGACAAGGCGCGGGGGCGCATCGGCATCGGGCTCGCCAACGTGCGCGAGCGGCTGCAGGTGCAGTTCGGCGAACGCGCCAGCTTCAGCGCCGCCGCCACCGCCGATCACCTGTGGGTCGCCGAGATCCGCATGCCGCTGTTGCGCGATGGGCCCGACGGCGCGCGGCCCGCAGCGGTTTGCGAACCGTGATGGACGTCATCATCGTCGATGACGAGCCGGCCGCGCGGCGCGCGGTGCGTGAGTGCTGCGAGCGCGAGGCGGACCTGCGCGTGGTGGGCGAGTACGGCGATGCACGCGCAGCGCTCGAGGCCATCCGCCGGCAGCCCCCGCAGCTGCTGTTCCTGGACATCCAGATGGACTCGATGACCGGCATGGAGCTGGCACGGGCGCTCGACCCGCTGACGCTGCCGCTGATCGTGTTCGTGACCGCCTACGATCATTACGCGCTCGAGGCCTTCGAGGTGAGCGCGGTCGACTACCTGCTCAAGCCCTTCGACGATGCGCGCTTTCAGGCGACGGTCGCACGCGTGCGCCGGCGCCAGGCGGCGGAGGCCGGCTTCGACCGCCATGGGGCGCTCGCGACGCTGCTCGAGCAGCTGGAGAGCCGCGCGCGCCTGCGGGCCGAGGCGCAGCCGCGGGTACTCGCCGAGTCCGGCAGCCGCATGCACATGCTCGATGTCGGGCAGGTGGAGGTGGTGGAATCGGACCGCAACTACGTGCGCCTCATCATCGGCCGCGAGAGGTTCCATGCCCGCAGCACGCTCGCGCAGGCGGAGAAGTCCTTCCAGCAGCAGCCCATGCTGCGCATCAGCCGCTCGTGCCTGGTGAACATGAAGCACGTGAAGGAAGTCAGCCGCACGCCGCGCGGGGATTTCATCCTCGTGACGGCCGGCGGCACGACCGTCACCAGCAGCGAGGGCTACCGCGAGCCGGTGCGCCAGTACTTTGAGCGCCTAAAGCTCGCCCCGGCCTGAGCCGGCAGGGTAAAGTCCCGCGGTGGCAGAATCCGCGGGACACGCACCGGCACGCGCGCCCTCGCGCCGCGCCGCCTACTGGGCGCTCGGCCTGCTGACCGCGATCAACCTCCTGAATTACCTCGATCGCTACGTCATCGCGCCCCTCGGCACGGACCTCAAGCGCGACATGGCGCTCTCGGACACGCAGCTCGGCTGGCTGATCCCGGCGTTCATTCTGGTGTACATGGCGGCCGCGCCGCTGTTCGGTGCGTGGGGCGACCGCGGCTCGCGCGTCCGCCCGATCGCGCTCGGCATCGGCCTGTGGAGCGCGGCCACGGTGCTCTCGGGCCTGGCGCATGGCTATCCGCACCTTCTGGGGGCGCGCGCGCTGGTCGGCATCGGGGAGGCCGCGATCGTTGCCATCGCGCCGTCGCTGCTCGGGGACCTGTTCGCACCGCGCCTGCGCGCACGTGTGTTTGCCCTGTTCAACATGGCCATCCCGGTCGGCGCCGCGCTCGGCTACGTCGTGGGCGACCAGGTGGGGCAGCATTTCGGCTGGCGCACCGCCTTCTTTGTCGCCGGAGTCCCCGGAGCCGCCCTCGCGCTCGCCTCGCTGTGGCTGCCCGACCCGCCGCGCGGTATCCAGGAGGACCAACAGCCACACACGCCCGCCGCGCCGGCTGCGGGCTGGGCCGCGGTATACGGCAACCTGCTGCGGCGCGGACCTTACATGGTGCTGGTGCTCGGGTACGCCGCGTACACCTTCGCGCTCGGCGGGCTGGCCTACTGGATGCCGATCTTCCTTGAGCGCGTGCGCCACCTGCCGAAGGCCGGTACGGCCTTCGGCCTCATCGTCCTCGGGACCGGCGTGATCGGCACGATGGGCGGTGGCTGGTTGGCCGACTCCCTGCGCCGCTATTACGCCCAGGCGTACCTGTGGTTCTCGGGGGTGGTGACGCTCGTGGCCGCGCCGGTGGCGCTCGTCGCCCTCGCGGCCGCGGCGCGCAGCGTGTACTTCCCGGCGATCGTGGTGGCGGAACTGCTGCTGTTCATGTCGACCGGACCGGTGAACGCGGCGCTGGTGAACGTCGTCTCACCGCTCGAGCGCGCCTCCGCCGCCGCGCTCACCATGGTCCTGATCCACCTGCTGGGTGATGTCCCCTCGCCGATCCTGATCGGCACCATCTCCGATCACCTCGTGCCGCGCCTCGGTGAGGCCGCCGCGCTCGGCCGCGCCGTGCGCATCGTGCCGGCCGCGATCCTCATCGCGGGCCTCATCTGGCTCTTCGCGGCCCGCTTCGGCGCGCGGGTCGTCCCGGCGCGCGCATGAGGCGGCACGCCGCGCCGCGTGCGCCCGCGGCAGGCTCCCCGGGACTGCGTCCCCTGCAGGCGCTCGCACGGGCCGAGCTCGAGCGGCGCCTCGCGGAGGCACTCCTCGGTCATGACGGGCTCGGCGGGGCGCACTGCATCCACGAGCTGTGGATGCGTGGTGAGTTCGCGGCCAACATCGAGCGCTGGCTCGAGGCGCTGTGGGTGGCCGCCGCCGCGACCGTCCCGGAGTGGCTGCCGATGCGCTACATCGAGTGGCTGCCGACCGCGTACGCAGTGACGGGGCAGTTTCGCCCGCGCCGGGGCGGGCGCTCGAACCTGTATCTGGTGCTGCTGGATTTTGCCGACCGCCGTCGCGGACCCTACGGGGTGTACGTGGGCATGAGCCACTACCGCCCGAGCGAGCGCTTCGATCAGCACAAGGCGGGCATCCGTGCGGCCGGCTGCGTGCTGCAGCGCGGTCTGGAGGTGCTGACCGGCCCGACGCTGCACCTGCAGCAGCTCGCGCGCGCGGAAGCCGCGCGGCTCGAGGTGGCGCTGGCGCGCGCGCTCGGGGACGCGGGGCTCCTGGTCGAGGGTGGCCACTGAGCGCGCGTGCGCGCCAGGGCGATACGCCTTTCGGGTTAGACTGCGCGCGCAACGCGCCCTCTGGCGCAGGTAGTGACTCATGTCAGTCGAGCGGACCGGGTTTCGGGGGCGGCCCGCGATGGCCGCGCTGCTGCTCACGCTCGCTGCGAACGCGGCGCTCGCGGCAAGCGCGCCAGCGCCGCTGGCGCTTGCGGCTGGGGCGCGCGTTGGCGTCGTGAGCCTGCTCGATGCCGAGGTGACGCACTACCACAGCGCCGCGCGCGTGCAGGACAGCTACCTCAAGACACAAGCCGTGCCCTGGTCGGTGAGTGCCATGCTGCTGGAGGCGGTGCGCGAGCCGCTGACGCGCCTCGGACTCGCACCGGTGCCACTCGCCCCGGGCGACACCCTCAGCCGCGCGCGCGAGTCGTGCTTCCTCGATGCCAATCTGCAGAAGGGGCTGCCGAAGGACTGTCTGGCCGCGTACGCGCGCCTCGCTGCCGATGAGCAGCTCGCAGCGCTCGTCGTGCTCGGGCCGGGCCTCAATGATGCCGATCACGCGCAGGGCACGCGCCGCAAGGACCTGCCGGAGTACCTGCGGGGCTGGTGCGTGGTCTCCGGGAGCGCCGAGGGTGGGCCGGCGCCGCTCTTGCTCAACCTCACCGAGCTCCTCCTGATCAGCGTGACGCCCAAAGGCGCGCAGCTGGAGGCGCGCGCGTGGGGCGGGACGTTCACGCGCAACTGGACGGGCTTCGTCGCCCCGGCAGACCCGCACGCGCTCCCGGCTCCGCTGCTTGAGCAGCTGCAGCCGCTGTTCGCCGGTCTCCTGCAACAGCAGACGCAGGGCCTGCTCTTCGGGCGCATCGTGCCTGCGCACTAGGACGGCTGCTTCAGTCCCCAGGCGCACAGGATCACCGCGGCGATGCCGAGCGCGAAGTAGAGCGCGGCGAAGATCTTCTCGCGGCGCACGAGCTGCGCGGCGCTGAGCGGCGCGATCACGAAGGGCTCCCCGTTCGTCGGCTGGACGATGACGCTCACGCGGGCCACGTCCGCGGACAGCACCTGCGCCTGCGCTTCGCGCGCCGCGGCGCTGCGTGCCGCCTCCCACTCCTGCGGATCGATGCGCCCGTCGTGGTTCGCGTCAAAGCGGGCGAGCAGGCTCGCCTGGTCCTGCTTCCACAGGCGCAGCTTCTCCTGCGTCACGCGCTCGAGGTCGCCCACCTCGGAGTGCGAGCGCAGCTCCCCGAGCACGCACAGCCGCGCGCCCACCTCCAGCAGCCGCTCGCTGTAGCGCCAGCGCCCGAGGCGCACCGGCGGGGCTACCGGCGGCGGCGGAGCGACCGGGCTCGCGCCCTCCCCGTACCACACGCTGCGGCTCGTCGGGGTGATCTCCGCGCCGACCACTCCCACGAGGCAGCGTGCCTCGTCCTCATCGATGAGCATGAACAGCTCGACGCTCGTCGCCTGTTCCCGGGTACGCCAGTCGCTCTGCCCAGGACGATCGCTCTCATCGCTCGCGATCTCGTACGACCACCACACGCACGGACGGCCGCTGAGGGGCGCGCGCGTGGGCTCCAGGTGCGCAGGCGCCGCGCGGCCGCGCACCTTGACGTAGCCCTGCGCGGCGGAGCGGATGCGCATCGCGATGGTGTCGGCGAGCAGGCGGTCGCGGCGCAGGCGCCGCAGGCTGCCGAAGAGTGCGAGGAGGGCGCCGCCGGCACCCACCGTGACGCTCAAGGCCTGCATGGCGTGGTGAGGGACTCGCTGCGGTGCGGGCGAGCGTCAGCGCGAGAAGGCGGCCTTCAGATCCACGTCCGCCCTCGTCTCGGCCTGGATGTGCAGCAGCTGCGCCTCCGGGAAGTCTCCGAGGCGCGCCACCAAGAGGTCGGGGAAGGCGGCGATGCGCACGTTGTTGGTGTTGACGGCGTCGTTGTAGACCTCGCGCCGGTCGGCGATCGCGGTCTCGAGCCCGCTGATGCGCTCCTGCAGATGGCGGAACGGCTCGCTTGCCTTCAGCTGCGGGTAGTTCTCGGCCACCGCATACAGGCCGCTCAGGCCGCTGCGCAGTTCGCGCTCCGCGCTCGCCAGCGCCGGCACGTTGCCGGCGACGCGCGCGGCGTCGACTCCGGCGCGCGCCTGCATCACGCGCTCGAGGGTGCTGCCCTCGTACTGCATGTACTGCTTGCACACCTCGACGAGCTTGGGCAGCTCATCGTGACGCTGCGCCAGCACCACATCGATGTTGGACCAGGCGAGTTTGACCGCAGCGCGCACGCGCACCAGGCCGTTGTAGACTCCGATGAGATAACCCATCAGCGCGATCACCAGGAACAGCAGAATCAACCCCGACAGCATGTGCTCGCCCTCGCGTTTCCACGGCATCTGCAGCGCTGCTCTAGGATACCCTGCGCGCGCCGGCGGGGCCGCCCGGCGGCAGGATTCAGCGACGCGGATCACGCCTTGGGGCGTGACTCAGTCGACACCGCGAGGCGCCAGGTGCACCGCGAGGTCGATGCCGGCGAGCTCGTAGCCCTTCTTGAAGTCGCGGATATGGCGGGTCATCCAGGTCTGCGCCGCCGCCTCATCCTGGCGCGTGAGCGTCTCGAGCAGGTGCTGCTGCGCGTTGAGGATACGGGTGCGTGCCTGGGGGACCTTGTCGATCATGACGCGCAGCGAGGGCTCGAGCAGCAGCAAGAGCGGCTCCTGCGCCAGGCGCAGCACCGGGTTGTGGGTGGCAGCGCCGATGCAGCGCAGCACCTGGGCGGTACGCTGTACCGCCTGCACGGTGTCGGCGGCGGCGGCGAGCGCGCCGGCGGCCGCGCCGATCTGCTCCAGATCGGCGCCGGTGCGCGCGCGCGCCGCGGCGACCGCGATCGGGGGCTCGAGGATCATCAGTGCCTCCCAGACATCGCGCGCGGTGACATCGTGCAGCAGCAGGGCATCGCTGATGCCCGCCGCGACGCTCGCCTGGCGCGGGCGGCTCACGGTCATGAGCTTAGAGCCCGGGCGGCGCTCGAGCAGGCCGCGGCTCTCGAGCTCGCGCAGCGCCTCGCGCACGGTCGAGCGGTTGACGCCGAACTGGCGGGCGAGCTCGGTCTCGGCGGGCAGCCGCGCGCCCTCGCGCAGCTCGCGGCTGCGGATGCGCGCACCGATGACCGCCGCCACCTTGCGGTAGGCCGGCTCCATCTGGATCTGCGCGAACTCGACGCTCACGAGGCCTCCTCGAACAGCTCCCGTCCGATGAGCATGCGGCGGATCTCCTGCGTGCCGGCCCCGATCTCGTAGAGCTTGGCATCGCGCAGCAGCCGCCCGGCGGGGTAGTCGTTGATGTAGCCGTTGCCGCCGAGGGCCTGGATGGCCTCGAGCGCGGCCTGCGTGGCGCGCTCGGCCGCAAAGAGAATGCAGGCCGCGGCATCGCGGCGCACCGCGGTGCGCGCATCGCACGCCCGCGCCACCGTGTAGACGTAGGCGCGCGCGGCATTCAGCGAGGCATACAGGTCGGCAAGCTTGCCCTGCATGAGCTCGAAGGTGCCGATCGGCTGGCCGAACTGGCGCCGCTCGTGCACGTACGGGAGCACCACATCCAGGGCGGCCGCCATGAGCCCGAGCGGGCCGCCGGCGAGCACCACGCGCTCGTAGTCCAGGCCGCTCATGAGCACGCGCACCCCGCCGTTCTCCGCCCCGAGCAGGTTCGCGGCCGGCACGAAGCACTCCTCGAGGACGAGCTCACAGGTGCCCGAGCCGCGCATGCCGAGCTTGTCGAGCTTCTGTGCGGTGGTGAACCCCGGGGTGCCGCGCTCGACGATGAAGGTGCTGATACCGCGCGGACCGGCGGCGGCGTCGGTCTTGGCGTAGATGAGAAAGACGTCCGCGTCGGGACCATTGGTGATCCACATCTTGCGGCCGCTGAGCAGGTAGCCGCCGGCGCGGGCCTGGGCGCGCAGCTGCATCGAGACCACGTCCGAGCCGGAGCCAGGCTCGGACATGGCGAGCGCCCCGACGTGCTCGCCGCTGACCAGGCGCGGCAGGTAGCGCGCGCACTGCGCGGCGCTGCCGTTCAGGCGCAGCTGGTTGATGCACAGGTTCGAGTGCGCGCCGTACGAGAGCCCGACCGCCCCGGAGGCGCGCGAGATCTCCTCCATGACGAGGACGTGCGCAAGGTAGCCGAGGCCGGCCCCGCCGTAGGCCTCCGGCACCGTGATGCCGAGCAGCCCCTGGGCTCCGAGTTTGGGCCACAGGTCACGGGGGAACTCGTTGCTGCGATCGATCTGCGCAGCGCGCGGGGCGATCTCCTGGGTGGCGAAGCGGCGCACCTCGCGGCGGATCTCCTCGAGCTCGGGACCCAGGCCAAAATCACTGTCCGTGCAGGTGAGGGGGGTCATGGCTTGCCATCCGTAATGCCCAGATCGTATGATTGTCGGACAAACCGGCAATAGTGGCAAGCCCCATGCCCCGTATCGCTTCCCGGGTCGATGTGCATTCGAGCGAGTTCCGCGACAACGCCGCCGCCACGCGCGCGCTCGTCGCCGCGCTCAGCGCCGAGGTCGAGCGCGCCGCCCGCGGGGGCTCTAAGGCGGCCACCGACAAGCACCGCGCGGCCGGCAAGCTCACCGCGCGCGAGCGCATCGGGGTGCTGCTCGACACCGGCAGCCCCTTTCTCGAGTTCTCGCAGCTCGCCGCGCACGGGCTGTACGGCGGGGACATCGCCTGCGCCGGGATCATCACCGGCATCGGACGCGTTTCCGGGCGCGAGTGCGTCATCGTCGCCAACGACCCGACCGTCAAGGGCGGCACCTATTACCCGCTCACCGTGAAGAAGCACCTGCGGGCCCAGGAGATCGCCGGCGAGAACCGCCTGCCGTGCGTGTACCTGGTGGAGAGCGGCGGGGCGTTCCTGCCGGCGCAGGACGAGGTGTTCCCGGACCGCGAGAACTTCGGGCGCATCTTCTACAACCAGGCGACGCTCTCGGCGGCCGGCGTCGCGCAGATCTCCGTCGTGCACGGCTCATGCACCGCAGGCGGCGCGTACGTGCCGGCCATGTCGGATGAGAACGTCATCGTGCGCAACCAGGGGCGGGTGTTCCTCGGCGGCCCGCCGCTGGTCAAGGCGGCCACCGGGGAGGACATCGACGCGGAGTCCCTGGGCGGCGCGGACGTGCACTGCCGCGAGTCGGGCGTGTGCGATCACTACGCGCAGAACGACACGCACGCGCTCGCCATCGCGCGCGCGATCGTCGCACGCCTGCGCGCGCCGCGCGCAACCGCCCCGCCGCGCGCGCCGCTTGCGCCGCGCCATGACCCGGAGGAGCTCTACGGGGTGCTGCCGGTGAGCCTGCGCAAGCCCTACGATGTGCGCGAGGTGATCGCGCGGCTGGTGGATGACTCGCAGCTCGATGAGTTCAAGCAGCTCTACGGCACGACCCTCGTGTGCGGCTTTGCGCACCTTGGGGGCTACCCCATCGGTGTGCTCGCCAACAACGGCGTGCTGTTCTCCGAGAGCGCCCTCAAGGGCACACACTTCATCGAGCTGTGCACCCGCGAGGCGATCCCGCTGCTGTTTCTGCAGAACATTACCGGCTTCATGGTCGGGCGGCGCGCCGAGGCCGGCGGCATCGCCAAGGACGGCGCGAAGCTCGTGACCGCGGTCGCCTGCGCGGCGGTGCCGAAGCTCACCGTCATCATCGGCGGCAGCTATGGGGCGGGCAACTACGCCATGTGCGGGCGCGCCTACTCGCCGCGCTTCCTCTATCAGTGGCCCAACGCGCGCATCTCCGTCATGGGGGGCGAGCAGGCCGCGAGCGTGCTCGCCACCGTCAAGCGCGAGCAGCTGAAGGGCGCCGGCCGCGACTGGCCCGCCGCCGAGGAGGAGGCGTTCAAGAGGCCGATCCGCGAGCAGTACGAGCGCCAGGGGCACCCGTACTACGCATCCGCGCGGCTGTGGGATGATGGCGTCATCGATCCGAAGGACACGCGGCGCGTGCTCGCGCTCTCCCTCGCCGCCGCGCAGCACGCACCCGAGGAGCGCACGCGCTTCGGCGTGTTCCGCATGTAGGCGCGCAGGGGCTACCCGTGATCAAGAGTCTGCTGGTCGCCAACCGCGGCGAGATCGCCTGCCGCATCTTCCGCACCGCGCGCCGCCTCGGCATCCGCACCGTGGCGGTGTATTCCGATGCCGATGCGCACGCGCGCCACGTGCGCGAGGCGGACGAGGCGGTGTGGATCGGGCCGCCACCGGCGCGCGACAGCTACCTCGACGTGGCGCGCATCCTCGCCGCGGCGCACACGTCTCAGGCGCAGGCGGTCCATCCGGGCTACGGCTTCCTCGCCGAGAACGCCGCCTTCGCCGCCGCCTGCACGGCCGCCGGCTTCACCTTCGTCGGCCCGAGTGCCGAGAGCATCGCCGCGATGGGCTCGAAGATCCTGGCCAAGACGCGCATGCGCGCGGCCGGCGTGCCGCTGCTGCCCGGCTACGCGGGGGAGCAGCAGGACCTCGGGCACCTCGCGCGCGAGGCACGCGCCGCCGGACTGCCCCTGATCGTCAAGCCCGCCGCCGGCGGGGGCGGCAAGGGCATGCAGATCGTGCGCACCGAGGCGCAGATCGCCCCGGCGCTCGCGGCCGCCCGCCGCCTCGCCGAGAGCGCCTTCGGGGACGGCGCGCTGCTGCTTGAGCGCTACCTCGAAGCGCCGCGCCACGTCGAGGTGCAGGTCTTCGCCGACCGCCACGGCAACTGCGTGCACCTCGGAGAGCGCGACTGCTCGATCCAGCGCCGCCACCAGAAACTGGTCGAGGAAGCCCCCGCGCCGGATCTGCCGCCGGAGGTGCGCGAGCGGCTGCGGGCCGCGGCGCTCGTGGTCGCCCGTGCGGTCGACTACGTGGGCGCCGGCACGGTCGAGTTCCTCTACGACGCCGGCGCGTTCTATTTCATGGAGATGAACACGCGCCTGCAGGTCGAGCACACGGTGACCGAGGCGATCACCGGGCTCGACCTCGTCGAGTGGCAGCTGCGCGTGGCTGCCGGGGAGCCCCTGCCGCTGTCGCAGGCGCAGATCCGCTTCAGCGGACACGCGATCGAGGCGCGCGTGTGCGCCGAGGACCCGCAGCGCGGTTTCCTGCCGAGCGCCGGGGAGCTGGCCGTGCTTGAATGGCCCGAAGCCGAACAGGTGCGCGTGGACGCCGGCTTCGTGAGCGGGGACCGCGTCCCGGACACCTACGACTCGCTCCTCGGCAAGGTGATCGCCTGGGGCGAAACGCGTGAGGTCGCCGCGGCGCGCCTGGCCGCAGCCCTCGATGCCACGTACTGCGCGGGCGTGCACAGCAACGAGCACTGGCTGGCGCGCATCGTGCGCGATGGGCGCTTCCTCGGCATGCGCCACAGCATCGCCTTCCTGGATGCCGCCGGGGGTGAGTTTGCGCCCGCACCGCTGCCGCCCGCAGCGCTGGTGCTGGCGGCCCTGGGCGAGATCCTGCCCCCGCAGCCGCCCATGCGCGACACGAGCCCGTGGGCGCACACCGATGGCTTCATCCCGAACCTGCCCGCGCAGGTGATGCTGCACTTCAGCGCCGCGGGCCACACGCACGAGGTGACGCTGCAATTCCAGGAGGGCCGGCCGGTGGGCGCGCGCGTGGACGGCGCGGCTGCGCTCGCGCTGCATGAGGTCAGCTGGTGCGGCGCGCGCCTTGCGGCACGTCTCGGCACGCAGCGCCTGCAGGCCCGCCACTTCAGGAGCGCCACGCACGTGCACCTGTGGACGTCGGCTGAGCACTTCGAGCTTGCGCTCGCCGACCCGCGCACGCAGCAGTTCGAGGCGAGCGCGGCAACCGGCGGGCTCACCACGCCCCTGCCGGGGGTCGTCGTCAGCGTGCCGGTGAAGGTCGGCGATCAGGTGGAGGCGGGGGCGGTGGTGATGCTGATCGAGGCGATGAAGATGGAGCATGCCATCACCGCCCCGCATGCCGGTACGGTCAGCGCCATCCACTTCGCCCCCGGGGAGCGCGTGAGCGAGGGCAGCCCGCTGCTGGAGGTGGCGCCGCGCCCCTGAAGGGCGCGCGCGGGTGGCGCGCGCTTACTTCTTCGCGTGGGCCGTCCTGGCTTCCGCGCGCGCCTTGGCGATGAGCTTGTCGGTGTTGGCCAGCAGCAGCGTGAAGGTGTCGCCGGCGGCGATGTACTTACCCGCGACCGCCATGGTCGGGATGCCGGTGATCTGGTAGTCCTCGCTCATCTTGTCGGCCTCCACGGTGAGGTTGTTGATGCCGAAAGAGGTGTAGGCGGCGGTGAACTTCTGCGCGTCACCCCCGTTCTTGCCGACCCAATCCGCGAGCGCCGGTTCCTCAAAAAGCGGCAGCCGCTCCTCGTGCAGGGCCTGGAAGAGCTTGCCGTCGAGGCGCGTCAGGTCCCCGCTCGCCTGCAGCGCGAAATAGGCGCGCTGCAGGTTGATCCAGGCGGGGCGGTTGAAGCCGACCGGCACGCGCCGGAAGAGCACATCCTTCGGCAGCGTGGCGGCCCAGGTGCTCACCAGCGGGTAGAACTCCGCGCAGTGCGGGCAGCCGTAGGAGAAGAACTCGATGACCTCGATCTTGCCGGGCGGTGCGGAAGTCGGCTGCGCCGGCACGAGCGCCCGGTAGTCCGCCCCCTCGGTCTGCGCCCGGACGGCCGGTTGAGCTAACAGGGCGGCAAGCCCCAGCACCCAGGCGGCCACGGTCATAACGCGACGATCACACCTCATGCAACGTTCCTTTCCTCAAGAGTCGGCGCGCACCAACTTCCCGTACGTTAGGCCGGTGGGGTACGCGAAGTTCCCGACACGCTTCACATCGCGCCAGCGTGCCGCGTTCCCGGGCCACTGGCCAGAGGGCGGCGCATTATTCCTCATCCGCCGCCGCCGCGGCACGCCGGCGCCTCAAGTCCGCCCTCGCCGTGGAGACATAAGCGGAGTCGGCATCGAAGAAGCGCCAGCGGCGCGCCGCCCATGCACCGGCATAGGCGACCCCGATGCGCGTGGCGCGTGCGATGCGCGGGCGCGCAGCGCGCGCCGGCGCGCGCTCGAGCCACAGCGTATCCCCGAGCAGATCCGCGCCGTTCAGCGCGCGGTCGACCTGCAGCGCCCGGCACAGGAGGCCCGGCCCGAAGCTGCGCGCGCCCATCGCCGCGATCGGCTCCAGGGCGCGCAGCAGCACCGCGTGCGGCACCCCCTCGCGCGCGGTGACCACGTTCAGGCAGTTCCAGAAACCGTAGATCAGGTACACGTAGGCATGCCCGGGAGGCCCGTACATCACCTCGGTGCGCGCCGTGCGGCCGCGCGCGGAATGGGCGGCCAGGTCCGCGGGCCCCTGGTAGGCCTCGGTCTCCACGATGCGCCCGCGCCGCAGCTGCCCGCCCTGGGCGTGCACCAGATGCATGCCGATCAGCTCGCGCGCCACGGTGAGCGTGCTCTGGAGAAAGAAGCGGCGGGGGGGCTTGCGGGGCGAGTTCACCGCGCGCGATGGTAAAGGAATCATCTACAATGGCACGAGATCCACCTGCCCCCCGACCGATGATTTTCACAATCAACAAGATACCGAGGCTTCAGGGAAGAGCCCTCAGGGTCGTTACCGTGCGTGCACGCCTCGGCGCGCTTCTTGGCGCGCTGTTCACCGTGCCCTGCGGCGCCTCGCTCTACCCGCTGCCCCCCGACGGCTCCCCGATCGTCGGCACCGACACGAGCGTCAGGACGGTCTACGAGGACACGCTCCCGGATCTCGCGCATCGCTACAGCCTCGGTTATTACGAGATCATCCGGGCCAACCCGGGCGTGGATGTGTGGATTCCCGGCGCGGACAAGGTGATCGTGCTGCCGGGTCGGCGGATCCTTCCGCCCGGTCCGCGCGAGGGGATCGTCGTCAACCTGCCCGAGCACCGGCTCTACTACTACCCGAAGCCGACCGGACACGACAAGCCGGTGGTGATCACCTATCCGGTGAGCATCGGCAAGATGGACTGGCGCACCCCCTTGGGCGAGACGCACGTCATCGCCAAGATCAAACACCCGGTGTGGTATCCGCCCGAATCGGTGCGCAAGGAGCACGCCGCGAACGATGACCCGCTGCCGAAGGTGGTGCCGGCCGGACCCGACAACCCGCTCGGGGACTACGCCATGCGCCTCGCCGCCGGCAACGGCTCCTACCTGATCCACGGCACCAACAATCCGACCGCGGTCGGCATGGCCGTCACGCACGGCTGCATCCGCATGTACCCGGAGGACGTCGCGGCGGTGTTCGCCACCGTGCCGGTCGGCACCAAGGTGCGTCTGGTCAACGAGCCGGTCAAGATCGCCTGGGTCGAGGGTCAGCTGTACATCGAGGCGCACGCGCCGGTCGATGACGAGGGGCAGACCATCGAGCCGGACCTGAAGGAGCTCTCCAAGGCACTCAAGCAGGTGCTCGGCAAAAACCACGCCGCGGTCAACTGGGAGCTGGCGCGCAGCACGCTCGCCGCCGCCACCGGCATGCCGACGCTCATCGGAGTCGCGGTCAAGCCCGAGACGGTCACCGCCACGACGGTCGCCCCCGCCGCCGTCAAGCGCGCGCACTGAGCGCACCTGCCGCACGCCCCGACTGCGAATCCTGCGAAGCAGTGCTGCACTACGCGCTCATCTTCCTGCTCATCGGTGTCGTCGCCGGGGTGCTCGGCTTCGGGGAGCTCGCCGCCGGGGCGAGCACCATGGCCAAGGTGCTGGCCCTCATCTTCCTCGTGCTCGCCGCGATCACCCTGCTGCGGCGCCGCTGAGGCGGCACGCGCCAACGCTAGCGCGCGGCGCGTTCGCGTGCGTCGCGCCTGCCCGCGCGCACCTGTTCGAACAGACGCAGCACGAGCGCCGCGCGCGAGCCGAAGGCCAGCGCGGTGCGCGCCCAGCCCAGGAGCGTGAGGATCTGGCGCGGCCGGCGCAGCAAGAGCAGTCCGGCGAGCGCGACCGCCCAGGTGAGGGGGCGCGCGAGCACGTTCACCGCCCCATCGTGCGGGGCGCCGAAGAGCTCCCCGGCCGCGCGGCCGAGCGGGCTCGCCTTCAGCTGCCCGATGCGCTCGCCGAGTTCCTCGCGCTCGAGCTCGCAGCGCGCGATGAGCATGCGCCGCCGCGCCTCGAGCGTGCGCAGGCGGCTCACGGGGTGCCCCCGACGCGCCGTGCATCCTCGTCGAGCTCGCGCAGCGAGCCTGCGAGCGGCCCCGGCTCGCGGCGCAGCGTACGCAGGCCGAGGTAGCCGAGGAGGGCAGCGAGTGCAAGGAATGCCAGGCTGCCCCCGAGCAGCCCCAGCATGCGGTGGGTATTCCACAGCGCCACGACGAGTGCGGTCGCCGCGCACAGCAGCCCGAGTAACGCGCACGCGAGCGCCCCGAGGAACCAGGCGAGCAGGCGCACCAGCAGCAACAGTTGGATCTCCAGCTCCACCGCGGCGAGGTCCAGGCGCGTGCGCAGCGCCTCGAACGCTACCTGCAGCAGGCCCCGTGCCGGCGGCGCCGGATCCGGTGGGGGGTCGCTGATCACCTGCGCGCCATGATCAGGCCCAGGATCAGCGCCACGCCGCCGGCGACCGCCACGGCCTGCCAGGGGTTCTCGCGCACGTAGCTGTCGACGTCGCGGGCGCGGGTGTTCAGCTGCTGCTCAAGGCCGGCGAGCCGTCCCTTCAGGTCGCGCAGCGTCTCTTCGCTCCGCTCCTGCAGCTGCGCGCCGCCGCTGGCCAGACCGGAGCGCAACAGCGCCTCGGCATCGCGCACGAGTGCACGCAGTTCGTCGGCGAGTTTTCCGGGGTCGAATGTTTCAGCCATGGCCGCGCCTCGGGTGAGCTTCGGGTGTGCGGGAATTTACGCACATCCGGAGCGAAACCGCGAGACTCGCGCAGGGCGCTGCGCTACTCTGCTTCGGACGGGTGTCTCCATGCACAGCGCAGCCCCCAATCCCCTTCTGGAACTGAGAAAGCTCGGCGAGAGCGCCTGGCTGGATGACATCAGCCGCGGCATGCTCGATGACGGCAGCCTCAAGCGCCTCATCGAGGAGGACGGCATCGCCGGGCTTACCTCGAACCCTGCGATCTTCGCCCACTCGATCATGAGCGACGCGCGCTACGCGCAGCCGATCGCGTCGCTGCTGCCGCGCGTCACTTCCGCGATGGCCCTGTACGAGGAGCTGGCGCTGCACGACCTGCACGCGGCCGCAGCCCTGCTGCGCCCCCTGTACGAGGCCTCCGGCGCCGGCGACGGCTTCGTGAGCCTGGAGGTCTCCCCGCACCTCGCCTACGACGCCGCCGGCAGCCGCGCGGAGGCGCAGCGCCTGTGGGGACGGCTGAAGATCCCGAACGCGCTCATCAAGATCCCGGCGACCGAGGCCGGCATTCCCGTCATCCGCGACCTCATCGCCGCCGGCATCAACGTGAACGTCACGCTGCTGTTCTCCCCGGAGCGCTACCGCGCGGTGGCGCACGCCTATATGGAGGGCCTGAGCGCGCGCCTCGAGCGGGGGCTGCCCATCGCCACCGTCTCCTCGGTGGCGAGCTTCTTCCTCAGCCGCATCGATACCGCCGTCGACAAGGCGCTCGATGCGCTCGCCGCGCACGGGCAGCCCGCGGCGCGCACGCTGCGCGGCAAGGCGGCCATCGCCTGCGCGGCGCGTGCCTATGAGGTGTTCGAGGACCTGAGCGCCTCGGCCCAGTGGGAGGGCCTGGCGGCGCGCGGCGCGCGGCCGCAGAGGCTCCTGTGGGCCTCGACCTCCACCAAGGATCCGCTCTTCAGCCCGATCAAGTACGTCGAGGAACTGGTCGTGCCCGGCACGGTCAACACGATGCCGCTGGAGACGCTCAACCAGTACCGCCGCCTCGGGCGCCCGGAGCTGCGCCTGGAGCGCCACCTGGCCGAAAGCAGCGATACGCGCGAGGGGCTGGAGCGCCTGGGCATCGACATGGAGGAGGTCGCCGCGCAGCTCGAGCGCGAGGGCGTCACGAAGTTCATCGAGCCGTTCGACAAACTGCAACAATGGCTCGAGGCCAGGCGTAGCGTGGCCGGTCACGGCTAGGGGCGCAGGGCGGGCCGCTTGCGGCCGGGGGGAGCTGATGCTGGACACCGACGCGATACGGGAGCGACTGCTCAGGCGTCGCGAGGAGCTGCGCAAGCGCGCGAGCGATGCCAGCGCCGAGGCGCGCCACGAGGGCGATCCGCTGTCGGCCGACTTCGCCGAGCAGGTGACGCAGCGCGAGAACGACGACGTGCTCGGCGCCATCTCCGACTCCGCGCGCGTGGAGCTCGAGCAGGTGAACGGCGCCCTGCGGCGCCTGGCGAGCGGGCGCTACGGAACGTGCGTGGTGTGCGGGGAGGACATCGAGCCCGAGCGGCTCGCGGCCGTGCCCTACACCGACCGCTGCCGCGGCTGCGCCGAGCACGCCGCCGCCCGAACCGTGCGTCCCTGACACCGAGGCCTGACCCGCAGTGAGCTCTCCTGCGCCCTCGGGCGTGATCACCCTCACCACCGATTTCGGCCACCAGGGTCCCTTCGTCGGGGTGATGAAGGGCGCCATCCTCGCGCGCTTCGCGCAGGCGCGCCTGGTGGACCTCACGCACGAGATCCTGGTGCACTGGCCGGCCGAGGCCGGCTTCTGGCTCGTGCGTGCCTATCGGTATTTCCCGCCCGGGACCGTGCACGTGGCGGTCGTGGACCCCGGGGTCGGTACCGCCCGCGCGATCCTCGTGGTGCGCGCGGAAGGGCACCTCTTCCTCGCCCCCGACAACGGGCTGCTCGCCCCGCTCGTTGGCCGCGCGCGCAACGTTCGCATCGTGCGCCTCGCCGCCGCCGCGCTCGCGCGGCTGAACATCCAGCGCGTCAGCGCCACGTTCCATGGCCGTGACATCTTCGCCCCGGTCGCCGCCGAGCTCGCCGCCGCGCGGGTGCAGCCGGAGGATCTCGGCGAGGCGCTCGAGCCGGATGCGCTGGTGCCCTCCTGGGTCGAGGAGCCGAGCGTGGAGTCACGCAGCGTCGCAGGCGTCGTCATCACGCAGGACAACTTCGGCAACCTCATCACCAACATCGAGGGGGCGCTGATCGAGCGCTTCCGCCTGCCCCTGGTGCACGCGGGCAATCACGCCTTCCCGGTGCTGCGCACCTACGGGGAAACCCGCCCCGGGGAGTACCTGGCGCTGGTGAACTCCTTCGGCGTCATCGAGATCGCGCGCGCGGAAGGCTCGGCCGCCGACGGCCTGGGCCTCAGCCGCGGCGCCCCGGTCATCGTGCGCGACCGCACCGACCAGCCCTGACCCCCCCCCCAGGGGTCAGCGCCAGGCCCCGCCGGTACTCACCCGAAGGGCTCGGCCGGGCCGCAGTTTTCCCCTGCATCGGCCGGGGGAGTGGTCAAAAGTTGATCGCCGGCGCGAATCCGCTATAGTTCGCAGCCTTGCCCGTGTCCCCATTGACACGTTAACCATTGAATTAACTCAGGATTTGCGCCGCCCGATGTCGGAACGAGACAACGAGAGCTTCGATCTGGACGACGAGTTTCTGAGCAATCAGACCGAGGACGGCACCGATTACGACCGGTTGCTGGACCGCGTGGACAAGCGCGTGCGCACCCAGGGCAAGCGCGGCAAGGCCGCCTGGAGCCGGCTCGAGGAAGTGCTGGCCGATAAAAAGCTCGAGAAGGACCTGAAGGATTTCGACGACGAGCTTTAGAACAGGCCTGCCGTGCGGGAATGCCCGCGCCCCCTTTACCGGGCCGGGTGCGGGGGCGTGCGCGGTGCACCCGAGGGGACCTTAGGGAGAAGCGCCTGCCGTGAGTGACGCCGTGACAGCGCCGTCGAGCTGGATCGTCCTGAAGTTCGGCGGGACCAGCGTTTCAAGCCTCAGCAACTGGACCAACATCGCGCGCATCGTGGCGCAGCGCCGCGCCACCGGCGCGCGCGTGCTGATCGTGCATTCGGCCGTGAGCGGCATCACCGACCGCCTCGAGCGCGTGCTCGATGCGGCGATCGGCCACGCACACGAGGAGGAGCTGTGCGCGATCGAGGAGCGCCACCGCCAGCTCGCGCGCGAGCTCGGCGTGGAGCTCGGGGAGGAGGTGCAGCGCCACTTCGCCGAGCTGCGCGAGATCTGCGCAGGCGTCGCCCTGGTGCGCGAGGTGAGCGAGCGCACGCGCGCCCGCGTCATGTCGAGCGGGGAGCTCATGGCCACCCACATCGGCGCGCGCTTCCTGCGTGCGCAGGGGCTGGAGGTGGCCTGGACGGATGCGCGCACCATGCTGCGCGCGGAGCGCGCCGCAGGCGGTGCGCGCGCCAGCCTCCTCGCGGCGACCTGCAGCTTCGCCCCCGACGCCGCCCTCGAGCGTGAGCTGCGCGCGCTGCCGCCGGTGATCCTCACCCAGGGCTTCATCGCCAGCGACGACGAGGACAACACGGTGCTCCTCGGGCGCGGCGGCTCGGACACCTCCGCGGCCTACCTCGCCGCGAAGCTCACCGCACAGCGCCTGGAGATCTGGACCGACGTGCCGGGGATGTTCAGCGCCGACCCGCGCTACACCCCTTCCGCGCGCCTCTTGCGGGCGCTGCACTACGACGAGGCGCAGGAGATCGCCACGAGCGGGGCGAAGGTGCTGCACCCGCGCTGCATCCTGCCGGCGCGCCAGTACCGCATTCCCCTGCACGTGTACGCCACCCAGGCCCCCGAGATGCCCGGCACCGTGCTCGGGCCCGAGGGCGCCGACGGGGGCGCCCAGGTGAAGGCGGTGTGCACCAAGAAGGGCATCACGCTGGTGGCGCTCGAGAGCCCGGGCATGTGGCACCAGGTGGGCTTCCTCGCCGATGCCTTCCAGGTCTTCAAGCAGCACGGCATGTCGGTTGACCTGGTATCCACCTCCGAGACCAACGTCACGGTCTCCCTCGACCCGGCCGCCAACACGCTCGACAACGCACGCGTCGCCGAGCTCGTGGCCGACCTCTCGCGGCTGTGCCGCGTGCAGGTGATCGGCCCGTGCGCCTCGGTGAGCCTCGTCGGGCGCAACATCCGCGCGATCCTGCACCAGCTCGGCGGGGCGTTCGAGTTCTTCGAGGAGCAGAAGATCTACCTGGTCAGCCAGGCGGCCAACGACCTGAACTTCACCTTCGTGGTCGATGAGAGCCAGGGGAACCGGCTGGTCGAGCAGCTGCACGAGCTGCTCATCCGCCCGATCCCGGGCGACCCGGTGCTCGGTCCGACCTGGCAGCAGCTGTTCGCGCGGCCGCGCGAGCAGGCCCCGGGACGGCTGCCGTGGTGGCACGCCAAGCGCGAGCGGCTGCTCGCTTGCCTGGGCGAGACCGATGCCGCCTTCGTCTATGACCTCGACGTGGTGCGCGCGGCGGCGCGCGCGCTGCGCGGGCTCTCCGCCGTGAGCCGCGTGCACTACTCGATGAAGGCCAACCCGCACCGCGAGATCCTGGGGGCGCTGCGCGCCGAAGGGATCGACTTCGAGTGCGTCGCGCGCGGGGAGGTCGAGCGGCTGCGCGCGCAGTTCCCGGACCTCGAGCCCGCACGCATCCTCTACACGCCGAACTTCGCCTCCCGCGCCGAGCTCGCCTGGGCGGTGGGGAGCGGGGTGCGCGTCACCGTGGACAACAGCTACATGCTCGCGAACTGGCCGCAGCTGTTCGCCGGCCGCGACCTCTTCGTGCGCCTGGACACCGGCGTCGGCCGCGGGCACCACGATCACGTGCGCACCGCCGGCACGCGCTCGAAGTTCGGCGTACAGCTCTCGGAAGTGCGCATGGTGGCAGGGCTTGCGCAGGCCGCCGGGGCGCGCATCGTGGGCCTGCAGGCGCACGTCGGCAGCGGCATCTTCGATGTCAGCAGCTGGGAGCACACCGCGCGGGTGCTCGCGCAGGCGGCGCGCGGCCTGGAGGAGCTGCGGGTGATCGATGTCGGCGGCGGGCTCGGGGTCCCCGAGCACCCCGATCAGTCCCCGCTCGACCTCGCCAAGCTCAACACGCTCCTGCTCGCGGTGCGCGCCGAGCACCCGCAGCTGGAGCTCTGGCTCGAGCCCGGGCGCTTCTTCGTCGCCGCAGCCGGAGTGCTGCTCGCGCGCGTGACGCAGCTGAAGTCCAAGGGCGGGGTGCGCTTCGTCGGGGTCGCGACCGGCATGAACTCGCTCATCCGCCCGGCCCTCTACGGCGCCTACCATGAGATCGCGAACCTCACGCGCGCGGACGAGGCCGCCACGGAACTCGTCAGCATCGTCGGCCCGATCTGTGAGAGCGCGGATGTGCTCGGGCACGACCGGCTGCTGCCCCTCACCCGCGAGGGCGACGTGCTGGTGATCGCCAACGCCGGGGCCTACGGGCATGCCATGAGTTCGCGCTACAACCTGCGCGAGCCGGCGCCGGAGCTGTTCATCTGAAGCGACTCATGCTTCTCATCGCCGCCGCGGCCGTGCTGGCTCTCGGCGGCTACCTCTTCTACCTGGACCGCCTGGTGACGCACCAGTTCGAGGGGCGGCGCTGGACGCTGCCCGCGCAGGTGTACGCAGCCCCCCTCGAGCTCTACGCCGGCGCGCCCCTCACCGCGGCGCTGTTCGAGGCGGAGCTGCGGCGCCTGCACTACCGGCGCGCGGACGCCCCCGAGCAGCCCGGCACCTATCGGGTGAGCGGCGATCACCTCACCCTCGCGCTGCGGCCGGCGCGCTTCGCCGACGAGACGCGCGCCGCCCAGCGCCTGGAGGTGACGCTGGGGCCGAAGGGGATCGAGGGCCTGCACGATGCCGCGGGACGGGAGCTGCCGGTGCTGCGCTTGGAGCCGCTGCTCATCGGCAGCATCTTCCCGAGCCACGGCGAGGATCGCATCGTCGTCACCCCCGCGGAGGTGCCGCCGCTTCTGCCCGCCGCGCTCAAGGCGATCGAGGACCGCAAGTTCGACACCCACCATGGCATCGACCCGCTCGGGATGCTGCGCGCCGCCTGGGTGAACGTGCGCGCCGGGCAGATCGAGCAGGGCGGCAGCACCCTCACGCAGCAGCTCGTGCGCAGCTACTTCCTGAGCTCGCGGCAGACGTTCTCGCGCAAGCTGCGCGAGGCGGCCATGGCGATGGCGCTCGATGCGCACTTCACCAAGGCCGATCTCATGAACGCCTACATCAATGAGATCTTCCTCGGGCAGGATGGGGACCGCGCGATCCACGGCTTCGGGCTCGCGAGCCAGTTCTACTTCGGCAAGCCGCTCGCGGAACTGGAGCTCCCGGAGGTGGCGCTGCTGGTGGCGATCGTGCGCGGCCCGTCCTACTACGATCCGCGCCGCCACCCCGAGCGTGCGCGCGCCCGGCGCGACCTGGTGCTGAAGGTGCTCGCCGAGCAGCACGTCGTGACGGCGGCCGAGGCGAGCGCGGCCGCCCGCCGGCCGCTCGGGGTGAGCGTGCGCCCCTCCGGGGCCTACTACCCCGCGTACCTCGACTTCGTGCGCCGCACGCTCAGGCGCGACTACCGCGAGGAGGACCTGACGCAGGCGGGCCTGGCGGTGTACACCAGCCTCGACCCGCGCGCTCAGGGGGAGGCCGAGGCGGCGCTCGATCGGGAACTTGCGCGCCTGGACCGCCTGCACAAGGGCGGCACACAGCCCCTGGAAGGCGCGGTCGTCGTGACGACACCGCCGAGCGGGGAGGTGATCGCGATCGTCGGCGGGCGCGAGGTCGGCTACGACGGCTTCGATCGCGCCCTCGATGCCCACCGCTCGATGGGCTCGCTCGTGAAGCCGTTCATCTACCTCACCGCGCTCGAGAGCGGCCGCTATACCGCCGCCACGGTGGTGCAGGATGCGCCCGTGGACGTGAAGCTGGTGAACGGGCGGCACTGGAAGCCGGAGAACTTCACCCGCCAGGTCTACGGCCCGGTGCCGGTGGTGCGCGCCCTCTCCGAGTCCCTGAACCTCGCCACCGTCGGGGTGGGGCTGGACCTGGGCCTGCCGAAGGTGGCGCAGACGCTCACGCGCTTCGGGCTCACCACGCCTCCGGCGCAGGTGCCGGCGATGCTGCTCGGTGCGGTCGACGTGACGCCGCTCGAGGCGGCGCAGCTGTTCAACGGGCTGGCGAACGGGGGCTTCAAGAGCCCGCTGCGGGCGGTGCGCGCGGTGATCAGCCACGACGGCAGGGCGCTCAAGGCGTTCCCGCTCGAAGTGACCCCGATCGCCACCCCCGAGAACATCTACCAGCTCGACCGCATGCTGGTGGCGGTGATGGAGCACGGCACCGGACGCCCTGCACGCGCGCTGCTGCCACCGGACCTGGTGGTCGCGGGCAAATCCGGCACCTCCTCGGACTACCGCGACAGCTGGTTCGCGGGGTTCTCCGGCAGCCACCTGGCGGTGGTGTGGGTCGGCTACGACGACAACGCCCCGACGGGCCTCACCGGCTCCGCCGGTGCGCTGCCGGTGTGGGCGCATGTCATGGCCAATCTCGGGGCGCGCTCCTGGGAGGTGGCCATGCCCGAGACGCTGGCCGAGGTGCACCTGGAGTTCGCAAGCGGCCTGCGCGCGCTCCCCGGCTGCGCCGATGACCTCGTGGCCGTCGCGGTCCCTGCCGGGACCGTGCTGCCGGGCAAGCCCGGCTGCGGCTTTCCCGAGGGGGCCGGCGCTGCGGCGAGCACCCCGCCGTCGCCTTCGCTCAAGGCGCGAGCCGAAGAGTGGCTCAAGCGCATCGTGCACTAGAGGGACGCACCCCGGGTGCGCGCCTGCACGGGCGATATCATGGGCGCCATGTCCGTGCGTACGCTCCTCTTCGGGCTTCTTGCAGCCTCCGCCGCGGCCTCCTGCGCCCTCACCCGGCCGCCCCCGTCCTTCACCCAGCCCGCCCCGGGGGCGCCGGCACCCTCCGGCAGCGCACAGCCGGTCCCCGGCACGGGTGCCCCGGGCCCGGCGCAGGCCACCCCCGTCCCCCCCGAGCACCCGGCCACCCCGCCGCGCCAGTTCCACCTCGGCACGGCCGCCACGGCGCTCGTGGCGCAGGCACACACCGAGGCCGCGGGCGGGGATTACGGGCAGGCGGCCGCGACGCTCGAGCGCGCCCTGCGCATCGAGCCCGACAACCCGCTCTTGTGGATCGAGCTCGGCCGGGTGCGGCTCGGGGAGAACAACCCCACGCAGGCCGATGCCCTCGCTCGCAAGGCCCTCTCGCTGGCCATCGGGGATGCGGCCGCGCAGGCCTCGGCCTGGCACCTCATCGCCGATGCGCTGAAGGCCCGGGGCCGCAACGCCGAGGCCGCCGATGCCGAGCGGCGCGCCCAGGGGCTCGCGGCGCACTGAGGTTCCGGGCCCGAAGTCCCGGGCCGGTCTGGCATTTTCCCGCTCCCGGGGCCACCCACGGCTTGCGCCGACCCCGGGTGTGCCCCTAGACTCAACCCCACTCATCGAGACCGGCTGAGGGATAAGGCCCTTAGACGCCGGGGCAACCGCCAGGCTTAACCACCCTGGAAAGGTGCCAACTCCTGCGATGCCCTTGAGGCATCGACAGATGAGCGGTCGCTGTAGCCCAAAGAGGCGTGCCTGAAAAGGCGCCTTCACGGGAAGGACACGACAGGCCGGCTTCGGATTCCCTTCCGTCGCAGGCGCGCTCCGCAGGAGGCCGATGAGAACGGCCAGTCACAGCGGAGTTTCGCGATGAGTGCTTCAGTGGATTTGAAAGCGGTGCCGGGCGTGTGTGCACGGTGCGTGCTATGAGCAAGCCCCCGGGTCTGCCGACGCCCAAGTGCGCCGCCAACAGCGGCCTGTCGGAGGTCACGCGCACGGTGCGCGCCGGCATCGAGTGCGACGATGCGAGCGGCTGCGTGGTGCCGCCGCTGCACCTGACTTCCACCTTCGCCTTCCGCGCCTTCGGCGAGAAGCGCACCTATGACTACACGCGCTCGGGCAACCCGACGCGCGACCTCCTCGGGCAAGCGCTCGCCGAGCTCGAGCAGGGGGCGGGCGCCGTCGTCACCGCGAGCGGCATGGCCGCCGTCACGGTGTGCGGCTACCTCGTGCCGGTGGGCGCGCGCATCGTGGCCCCGCACGACTGTTACGGGGGCACCTACCGGCTGTTCGAGGCCTGGCGGCGCCGCGGCGAGCGGCAGGTGGAGTTCGTGGATTTCGGCGACGCGGCGGCGCTGCGCGCAGCGCTGGCGCAGCCCACCGCACTGCTGTGGATCGAGACCCCGAGCAATCCGCTGCTGCGCATCACCGACATCGCCGCGTGCGTGGCGCTCGCGCGCACCGCCGGTGCGCTCACCGTCGTCGACAACACCTTCCTCTCACCGGCCTGGCAGCAGCCGCTCGCCCTCGGGGCCGACCTCGTCGTGCACTCGACCACGAAATACATCAACGGCCACAGCGACGTCGTGGGCGGGGCGGTGATCGCGCGCGATCCGGCGCTCGTGACCGAACTCACCTGGTGGGCCAACTGCCTGGGCCTCACCGGGGCACCCTTTGACAGCTTCATGACGCTGCGCGGCCTGCGTACGCTCCACGCCCGCCTCGAGCAGCACGGGCGCAACGCCCAGGCGCTCGCGGAGTGGCTCGCCGGGCGCGAGGGGGTGCGGCGCGTGTGGTACCCGGGGCTGCCGCAGCACCCCGGGCACGAGCTCGCGCGGCGCCAGCAAAAGGGCTACGGGGCCGTCGTGACGCTCGAGCTCGAGGGCGGGACCGAGGCGGTGCGCGAGTTCGTCGCCGGGCTCGAGTGCTTCTCCCTCGCCGAATCCTTGGGCGGAGTCGAGAGTCTCGTGGCGCATCCGGCCAGCATGACGCACGCGGCCATGGAGCCGGCGGCGCGCGAGCGCGCCGGCCTCAGCGACGGACTGCTTCGCCTGTCGGTCGGGATCGAGGGACTGGAGGATCTGCGCGCCGACCTCGCCCGCGGGCTCGAGCGGGTGCAGCGCCTGCACGAGGCGCCGCCGCTCAGCCGCGCGGCGCAAGCCTGCTGAGCACGGCGGCACCGGCTTCCCGGGTGCTCAGCGCCCGCGCCCCCGGCGCTGCGATGTCGGCCGTGCGCGCACCGGCCTCGAGGGCCTGGTACACGGCCGCCTCGAGCGCCTGCGCCTCGGGCTCCAGCTCCAGCGAATGGCGCAGCAGCAGCGCCACGCTCAGCAGCGTCCCGCAGGGGTTGGCGATGCCGCGCCCAGCGATGTCCGGGGCCGAGCCGTGGATCGGCTCGTAGATGCCGCGGCGGCCCTGCCCGAGGGAGGCCGAGGGCAGAAGTCCCAGCGAGCCTGCGAGCATCGAGGCCTCATCGGTCAGGATGTCCCCGAACATGTTCTCGGTCACAAGCACGTCGAAGTCCGCGGGACGGCGGATGAGGTGCATGGCGGCGGAGTCCACCAGCATGTGCTCGAGCTCGAGCTCGGGGAACTCCGCGCCGACGATCTCGGTGGTCACCTCGCGCCACAATCGTGAGGTCTCGAGCACGTTCGACGTGTCGGTGGAGGTGAGACGGCGGCGGCGCGTGCGCGCGAGCTGCGCCGCCACGCGCACGATGCGCTCGATCTCGGCGCGGCTGTAGACGCACAGGTCCGACGCGCCGTTCGCATCCCGGTGCTTCTCGCCGAAGTAGATCCCGCCGGTGAGCTCGCGCACGAACACGAGGTCGACCCCGGCCACCACCTCGGGCTTCAGGGTCGAGGCCGAGGCGAGCGCCGGGTGCACGCGCACGGGGCGCAGGTTCGCAAAGGCCCCGAGCGCGGCGCGCAGCCGAAGCAGGCCCTGCTCGGGACGCACGCTCGCCTGCGGGTGCGACCACTTCGGGCCGCCGATCGCCCCGAGCAGCACCGCATCCGCGGCGCGGCAGGCGTTCAGCGTGCGCTCGGGCAGCGCCTCGCCCGTGGCATCGATCGCCGCCCCGCCAAAGGGCAGCTCCTCGAGCTCGAACTCATGCCCGTGCAGGCGCTCGAGCGCACGCAGGCACTTCACGCCCTCGGCGATGACTTCCGGCCCGATGCCATCGCCGGGCAGCACCGCGATGCGTGCCCTCATGCGCGACGCTCGTAGGCCTCGATCTCGGGCTCGCGGGCGAGGAGGTACCCGAGCTCATCGACCCCCTGCAGCAGACACTCGCGGGCGAAGGCCTCGAGCGGGAACTGCGCCACGGTTCCATCCGGCAGGGTGAGGGTGCGCGATGCGATGTCGAGCGTCACCTCGGCGCCGGGATGCCCGAGGAGCCACGCCGCGAGGGACTCCTCCACGATCACCGGCAGCAGGCCGTTCTTGAGCGCGTTGTTGCGGAAGATGTCGGCGATCTCGGTGCTGATGACCGCGCGGAAGCCGTGATCGATGAGGGCCCAGGGGGCGTGCTCGCGCGAGGAGCCGCAGCCGAAGTTGCGCCCGGCGACGAGGATCTGCGCGCCCTGGGACTCGGGGCGGTTCAGGATGAATTCGGGGCGCGCGACGCCCCGGGCGTCGTAGCGCCAGTCGGCGAACAGCTGCCGCCCGAGGCCCTCGCGCGTGGTGGTGGTGAGGAAGCGCGCCGGGATGATCTGGTCGGTGTCGATGTTCGCCGCCGCCAGCACCACGGTGCGCGAGGTCACGCGGCTCAGGGGTTGCATGCGCTCAGGCCCCCCGCATGAGTTCGCGCGGATCGGTGACCCGGCCGGTGACCGCACAGGCGGCCGCGGTCAGCGGGCTTGCGAGCAGGGTGCGCGCGCCTGCCCCCTGGCGGCCCTCGAAGTTGCGGTTGCTGGTGCTGACAGAGTACTCCCCGCGCGCCACCAGGTCCCCGTTCATCCCGAGGCACATCGAGCAGCCCGACTCGCGCCACTCGGCGCCCGCATCCAGGAACACGCGGTCGAGCCCCTCGCGCTCGGCCTGGCGCTTGACCTCCTGGGAGCCCGGGACCACGAGCATCCTCAGCCCGCGGGCGATGTGCCGCCCGCGCAGCACGGAGGCCGCCTGGCGCAGATCCGAGAGGCGCGCGTTGGTGCAGCTGCCGAGGAACACCACGTTCACCTTCTGGTCCTTGAGCGGCGCACCGGCGGTGAGACCCATGTAGGCGAGGGCGCGCGCGAAGGCAGCGTCCCCGCGGCGCTCCGGGATCGCCGCTCCGATCGGCATCACCATCCCGGGATTGGTGCCGTAGGTGATCATCGGCTCGAGCGTCGAGGCGTCGAGCGTGAACTCGCGGTCAAAGCGCGCACCCGGATCGCTCGGAAGCTTGCGCCAGCGCTCGAGCGCCTGCTCCCACTGATCCCCGCGGGGCGCGCGCGGGCGCCCCGCGAGGTAGGCGTAGGTGGTCTCATCCGGGGCGATCATGCCGGCGCGCGCGCCGGCCTCGATCGACATGTTGCACACCGTCATGCGCTCCTCCATGTCGAGTGCGCGGATGGCCTCGCCGCGGTACTCGAGCACGTGCCCGGTGCCGCCGTCGATACCGATCTGCCCGATGATGGCGAGGATCAGGTCCTTGGCGGTGACCCCGGCAGGCAGCGCGCCGGTGACGTTGATCGCGAAGGTCTTCGGGCGGCGCTGCAGCAGGCACTGCGTGGCGAGCACGTGCCCGACCTCGGTCGTGCCGATGCCGAAGGCGAGGGCGCCGAGTGCGCCGTGGGTGCTCGTGTGGCTGTCGCCGCACACGATCGTCTGCCCGGGCTGGCTCAGGCCGAGCTCCGGACCGATCACGTGCACGATGCCGCGCTGCGCGTGGCGCAGCGCGAGCAGCTCCACGCCGAACTCCGCGCAGTGCTTCTCCAGCGCCGCCACCTGGCGCGCGGCCGAGTCGACCGCGATCGGCGCGCCGCCGAAGACCTGGCTGGTGAGCGTAGGCGTCGAGTGATCCATGGTGGCGAGCGTGCGATCGGGGCGCCGCACCTTCAGGCCCCGCTCGCGCAGCACCGCGAAGGCCTGGGGCGAGGTGACCTCGTGGATCAGGTGCAGGTCGATGTAGAGCACGGCCGGGGACTGCGCGCTCTCCGGACGCACCAGGTGATCCTGCCAGAGCTTCTCGAACAGCGTCTGCGGCGCCGTCATTGCATGTCCGCCCCCGTCCAAGCTCAGCCCGCGGCCGCCGCGCGCCGGGCGCTCATGTCGACGTAGTCGAGCCAGCCCCACTTGTCGGCGGTCTTGCCGCTGAAGAGGCCGAAGAACGCCTGCTGCAGCGACTCGGTGATCGGCCCGCGCTTGCCCGCGCCGATCGTCAGGCGGTCCACCGAGCGGATCGGGGTGATCTCCACCGCCGTGCCGCTGAAGAAGGCCTCATCGGCGAGGTACAAAAGCTCGCGCGGCAGTGCGCACTCGCGCACTTCGATACCGCGCTCGCGGGCGAGGCGGATGACGGTGTCACGCGTGAGCCCGCCGAGCACGGAGTGGGCAAGCGCCGGGGTGAGCAGGACCCCGTCCTTCACCAGGAACAGGTTCTCCCCCGAGCCCTCACTGAGTGTGCCGTCCGAGGACAGCCCGATGCCCTCGGCAAATCCCAGGCGCCGCGCCTCGGCGCCGATCAGCTGGCTCGAGAGGTAGTTGCCGCCGGCCTTGGCAAGCGCCGGCAGCGTATTGGGTGCGACGCGCTGCCAGGAGGCGATGCAGGCATCCACGCCGTGCTCCTCGGCCTCCGGTCCCAGGTACTTGCCCCACTCCCAGGCGGCGACGGCCACTTCCGTCGGCGGCTCGATCTTGGGCGTGACGCCGATCTCCCCGTAGCCGCGAAAGACCACCGGGCGGATGTAGGCGCCGCGCTTGAGCGCGTTCGCCGCGATCACCTGGCGGCACGCCTCGTTCAGCTGCTCGGGCGTGAAGGGGACGGCGATGCGGTAGATCTTGGCCGAGTCGAACAGGCGCCGGGTGTGATCGCGCAGGCGAAAGATCGCGACCCCGCGGGGGGTCTCGTAGGCGCGCACGCCCTCAAACACCGAGGAGCCGTAGTGCAGGGCGTGGGAGAGCACGTGCACCGTGGCCTTCTCCCAGGGCACGAGCTTGCCGTTGAACCAGATGAACTGCGTGGCGGGAATCGGCATGCGGGCTCCTTATGCGCCAGTGACTGCCGCGGCGCGCTCCGCGCGGGTGCGCGCGCCGCTGGCGGTCTGCTCGATGCGGTTGATCACTTCCAGGAACGCGCGCGTCGCCGACTCGACGATGTTGGTACTGACGCTCGCGCCCCGATAGGTGCGCTGATTGTACTCCACGTACACGCGCGCCTCGCCCTGCGCGTCCTCGCCCTCCGATACCGCGTGCACCTCGAACTTGCGCAGCACCACCGCGATCCCGGTCGCCGCCTCGATGGCCTTGAAGGCGGCATCCACCGGCCCGTCCCCGCTCGCGCTGCGCTCGACGCTGCGCCCGTCGGCGTGGGACAGGCGCACCAGCGCACGCGCCGCCCCGCTGCTGCTTGCCTCGGTGGTGAGCTCGGTGAGCGTCCAGGGCCCGTGGGCGGAGCCTTCCGCCCGCAG
>DATIXW010000231.1:0-13764 GCA_035518135.1 Steroidobacteraceae bacterium | reverse complement strand
CGGGTGCAGTCGCGAGTGGTTGGCAATGTCATTTCACTGCACCGAATTTGCACCGAATGAAAACCGAAATAAAGGCCCTAGCATTAAGTGCCTGAAATTATAGGGTTTTAAATGGGGCGTGACGGAATCGAACCGTCGACCAGCGGATTAAAAGTCCGATGCTCTACCGACTGAGCTAACGCCCCACAGCAGTGGGCCCGCAGGCCGCTATGAGCCCCAAAAGTCAAGGGGCGCGGGCGCGGGATAATACTACAGTCGCGGCCTCCCGTTCCGCGGATGGCCAGACGGGTGTTCGTGGATCGGTTCTAGGCGACAGAAGGCATCGCGCCGGGGCGCGTTGACGGCGGCCGCTGTGGCAGCCTAAATTCGCCTCTAACTACATGCGCCGGCGACCTCAAGCCTCACGCGCACTCCCGATAAGCTGCGAACCAATGCTGCCCGAAGCACGGACCGTCCTGCATACCTGGTGCCGGCAAACCGACTGGCGTGCACCGACCATCGTCGGTGGCGAAGGTGCCCGACTGCTGACGGCCGAGGGACAGGCAATCCTCGACATGAGCAGTCTTGCCGAGTGCAGCAACCTCGGGCACCAGCACCCGAGAGTCATCGAGGCCATCCGCACCCAGGCCGCCCGGCTGTGCTTCGTGACCAGCGCCTGGGGCGCAGAGCCGCGGGCGCGACTTGCGGAGCTGCTGCTGGAGAAGGCGGGTTTTGACGGCGGCCGGGTGTTTTTTACGCTCGGCGGCGCTGACGGCAACGAGCACGCGGTCAAGTTCGCCCGGCAGGCCTCCGGGCGGCCCCGGGGCTGGATCATCACGCGCGATCGCTCCTATCACGGGGCCAGCTACGCTGCGATGGCGCTCTCGGGTGACACGCGAACGGCCGCGCAGGCGGACCCGGCAACATATCGCGTCATACACGTACCCCCACCCTACGCCTACCGCTGCCCCTTTAATACCGCGACGGCCGATGAGTGCGGGCAAGCGGCCGCCGCGCAGGTTGCGGCAACGATCGATGCACGTGGTCGCGGTGACGTCGCGGCCGTGCTGATGGAACCCAACGCGGGCACCAACGGCATCGTGGCCCCGAGAAGCTTCTGGCCGGCGCTACGCGAGGCGACGCGTGCACGCGGCGTCTACCTGATCGCAGATGAAGTCATGAGCGGGTTCGGTCGCTGCGGGGAATGGTTTGCGTGGCAGCGCTACGGCAGCGAGAGCCGTCCCGACCTGATGACACTCGCCAAGGGGCTCACCGGTGCGCACGCGCCCCTCGGCGCCGTGCTGGTCACGGCCGAGGTGGCGCGCGTGCTCGAGTCACAGACCCTCATGACCGGACTCACCTATTCCGGCCATCCGCTCTCCTGCGCGGCCGGGGTCGCTGCCATCGAGAGCTACCAGCAGGAGAACCTGATCGAGCGCTCGCGCACGCTCGGGGCGGCGATGTACGCGCGCCTGCGCGAACTGCAGGCGCGTCACGCGCTCATCGGCGACGTCCGGGGCGGGGACGGCCTGTTTGCCGTGCTCGAGCTGGTGCGCGATCGCGCCACTCGCGAGCCGCTCGCCCCGTGGCCGGAGATGCACGCGGGCGTGAAGGCGCTGCTGCAGCAGGGGATCGCGGCCGGCGTCTCCTTCGCCGCGCGTGGCAATCTCATCCTGCTGGCGCCACCGCTGGTCATCGATGAGCGCGAACTGACAGATGGCCTCGACGTTCTCGATGGCCTGCTCACGAACCTGGAACGCACGTTGCGCACTGAGGGGGTCGCATGAGCTTCAAACTGACCTATGCAACCATGTTCGAGCCTCCGGCCGCACTGCATGCCAGCTTCGAGAGCGCGGTAGAGCGCGTGCGCGAGGACCTGGGCGGACGCTACTTCCTTTACGTGAATGGCGAGGATCGCCCCACGGAGCGCTATTTCACCAAGAACAATCCGGCGAACACCGCGGAGGTTCTCGGAGAGTTCGCCGCCGCCGCACCGGAAGATGCGGACGCGGCACTGCAGGCCGCAAGCGCCGCCTGGCCTGCCTGGCGGCGCACTCCCATCGCCGAGCGTGCCCGGCTCATGCGCCGCGTCGCACAGCTCATCGAAGAGCGCGTCTACGACATCGCGGCCGCACTCTCCCTCGAGGTCGGTAAGAATCGCATGGAAGCCCTGGGCGAGGCGCAGGAGAGCGCCGACTTCTTCAGCCTCTACACGCAGGAATTCGAGCGCCAGCGCGGCTTTGATCACGTGCTGCCGGATGACCCGCTCGCCAGTCACGTCTCGCACAACCGCAGCGTGCTGAAGCCCTATGGCCCCTGGGTCGTGATCGCGCCGTTCAACTTCCCCCTGGCACTGGCAGCCGGTCCGACCGCGGCGGCGCTCATCACCGGCAATACGGTGGTCGCCAAGGGCGCGAGTGCCACCCCCTGGGCCGACCGGCTACTGGCCGATTGCATCCGCGATGCCGGCGTACCGCCAGGCGTTTTCAACTACCTGAGCGGTCCGGGCGCGGTGATCGGCTCGGCCCTGATCTCCCACCCCCTCACCGCAGGGGTGACCTTCACAGGCTCGTATGAGGTGGGCATGGGCATCGTGCGTGCCCTGCAGGCCCCGCCCTTCCCGCGCCCCTGCATCGCCGAGATGGGCGGCAAGAATGCCTGCATCGTCACGGGCGGCGCGGATCTTGAGCGGGCGGCCCTCGGTATCGTGCGCTCGGCCTACGGGATGGGTGGCCAGAAGTGCTCGGCCCTCTCGCGCCTGTACGTCGAGCAGCGGGTCGCCGACTCACTCATCGAGCGGTTGCTCGCGCAGATCAGTGCCATCCGCATCGGGGACCCGGTACGACGCGAGCACTGGCTGGGTCCCGTGACCACGGCGAGCGGGTACGAGAGCTACGCCCGCTACAGCGCGCAACTGCGCACGCAGGGGGCGCGCGTCCTCAGTGGCGGCGAGCAACTGCATCAGGAGGGCCTCGAGCGCGGGTTCTACGTGCGCCCGACGCTGGCCGAGGCGCCCCTCACCCACCCGCTGTGGAAGGAGGAACTGTTCCTGCCCATCCTGATGCTGCACCGGGTCGCCTCGCGCGATACCGCCATGGCGCTGGCGAACGAGTCATCCCTCGGCCTCACGGCCGGCTTCTACGGCGCGCCCGAGGAAGTCGCCTGGTTCAATGAGCACATCCAGGCGGGCGTCACCTATGCCAACCGTCCGCAGGGGGCCACCACCGGCGCGTGGCCCGGCTACCAGGCTTTTGGCGGCTGGAAGGGTTCCGGCAGCACGGGCAAGGCGATCGGCTCCTTTTATTATCTGCCGCAATACCTGCACGAGCAGTCGCAGACCGTGGTCGAGTAGCGATGCCGCTCTTGAGCCTCACCGATGCGATCGCCCGTCACGTGCATGACGGCCAGAGCGTGGCGCTCGAGGGCTTCACCCACCTCATTCCCTTCGCGGCCGGTCACGAGATCATCCGCCAGCGGCGGCGGCAGCTGCATCTGATCCGCATGACGCCGGACCTGATTCACGACCAGATGATCGGCGCCGGCTGCGCCGCCCGTCTGACCTTCTCCTGGGGCGGCAATCCGGGGGTCGGCTCTCTCTACCGCCTGCGCGATGCCATCGAAAAAAGCTGGCCGCAGCCGCTTGAGATTCTGGAACGCACGCACGCGCAGATGGCCGTGGCCTACCAGGCCGGCGCGAGCGGCCTGCCCTGCGGGATCATGCGCCACTACGCCGCGACGGATCTGGATCGCGTGTGGGCCAGGCAAGCCGCGCCCCTGACCTGCCCTTTCAGCGGCGCTGCGCTGCTGGCGATCCCGGCCATCAACCCGGACGTCACCATCCTGCACGCGCAGCGTGTCGATGCGCACGGCAACGTGCTCATCGAGGGTATCCTCGGTGCAGCGCGTGAGGCGGCGCTCGCGGCGCGCGCGCTCCTGGTGACGGTCGAGGAAGAGGTCAAAGAGTTCAAAGCGCCACCCAACGCGATCGTGTTGCCGCACTGGATGGTCACGGCGGTCAGCGTGGTGCCGGGGGGCGCGCACCCCTCCTACGCCGCCGGTTACTACGAGCGCGACAACCGCTTCTACGTCGCCTGGGACGACATCGCGCGCGAGCGCGAGCGGTTTGAGGCCTGGATGGGCGAGTACGTGTACGCGAGCCGCGACCATGCCGAGCTGCTGCAGCGCCTCGAGGTCGCCGCGTGACGGGCGCCGACTACACCGCCGATGAGATGATGACCGTGACGGCCGCGCGGCAGTTGCGCGACAAGGCGGTCTGCTTCGTCGGCATCGGCCTGCCGAGCGCGGCCTGCAACCTCGCGCGGCGCACGCACGCGCCACAGCTGGTGCTGATCTATGAATCGGGTACCGTGGGCACCAGACCGCGGGTGCTGCCACTTTCCATCGGCGACGGGGAACTCGCCCGGACGGCCACCGTCGTCGTGCCGCTGCCGGAGGTGTTCGCGCACTACCTGCAGCGCGGGCGCGTGGACTTCGGTTTCCTCGGCGCGGCCCAGATCGATCGCTACGGCAACCTCAACAGCACTGTCATCGGCGACTATGCGCACCCGAAGGTGCGCCTGCCCGGCTCGGGCGGTGCTCCCGAGATCGCCACGCACGCGCGCGAGGTGCTGCTGATCATGAAGCAATCCCCGCGCAGCTTCGTACCGCAGCTGGACTTTCTGACCAGCGCCGGGTACCTGGGCGGCGCCGGAGCGCGCCGCCGCGCCGGCTACCCGGGCCTTGGCCCGCGGGCGGTCATTACCGACTACGGCATCCTGCGTCCGCATCCTGACACCGAAGAGCTCGAACTCACCGCGCTGTATCCCGGCGTTTCGGTGGAGGCGGTGCGCCGGGCGACCGGCTGGCCGCTGCAGGTCGCCGCCTCCCTCGAGCAGCTGCCGCCTCCGCAAGCGGAGGATCTGAGGGTCCTGCGTGACATGCAGGCCGCAACCGAGCGTGCCCACAGCACCCCGGTGCGCATCCACTTGCCCAGCTTGACTTCCCAGCACTCACCTTAAGGTAACCGCCATGGCCTCCCCGCACATTCGCACGTCGCTACCCGGACCCAAAGCCCAGGCGCTGCTGGCGCGCGATCGCGCCGTAAGCTCCCCTTCCTACCCGCGCGACTACCCCTTCGTGATCGCCAAGGGGCGCGGCGCGGAAGTCTGGGACGTCGACGGCAACCGTTTCCTCGACTTCGCGGCCGGCATCGCCGTATGCAGCACCGGCCATGCCCACCCGCAAGTCGTGGAGGCCATCAAAACCGCTGCGGATGAGTTTCTGCACATCTCCAGTGACTACTGGCACGAGCGCATGACTCGCTTGGGCGAGCGCATCAACGAGCTTGATCCGCTGGGTGAGCCGGTGCAGATACTGATCTGCCAGAGCGGCACCGAGTCGGTCGAGGGAGCCCTCAAGCTCGCCCGCTACGTCACGGGACGCCCGCGCTTCCTCGGGTTCCTCGGCGGATTTCACGGCCGCTCCATGGGCTCGCTGAGCTTCACGGCCAGCAAGTACACCCAGCAGGCGGGGTTCTTCCCGACGATGCCCGGGGTCACGCACGTGCCGTACCCGAACCTCTACCGGCCGCTCCTCGCCGGCGCCGACCAGGGGCGTGCGGTCCTTGAGTACATCGAGAACGTGCTGTTCGCGTGCAACGTCCCCGCAAGCGAAGTCGCCGCGATCCTGGTTGAACCGATCCAGGGGGAAGGTGGTTATCTGGTGCCCCCGGACGGGTTTCTCACGGGGCTGCGCTCCCTGTGTGACCGGCACGGGATCCTCCTCATATTCGATGAGGTCCAAAGCGGTATCGGCCGCACTGGCAAGATGTTCGCCGCCGAGCACTGGGGCGTGCGTGCGGACATCATGACGCTCGCCAAGGGCCTGGGCTCGGGTCTGCCGATCGGGCTCGTCGTCGCCAAGAAGACCATCATGGAGAGATGGAAGCGCGGCGCCCATGGCAACACCTACGGCGGCAACCCGATCTGCTGCGCGGCGGCCCTGGCGACGCTCGATCTGGTGCAGCGCGAGTACGCGGCGAACGCGGCGCAGGTTGGCGCCCACTTCCAGGCACGGCTGCGTGAGCTGCAGAAGGAGTTCGAGTGCATCGGCGATGTCCGCGGCAAGGGACTGATGATCGGCGCGGAACTCGTTACCGATCGCAGCAGCCGCAAGCCCGCCGCCGCGCTGTGCCAGCGGGTCCTGACCCGCGCTTTCCACAACGGGCTCATCCTTCTGTCCTGCGGGACCAGCACGGTGCGCTTCATACCGCCGCTGATGGTCAGCCGCGGGCAGGTTGATGAAGCCGTCGGGCTGCTCAGGATCGCGCTCACCGAAGCGCTGGCGGAGAGTTGAATCAGCCCATAGGGGCCGTGCCGGCCGCCAAGCGTGCGCTTGGTTTCTGGATGGCCACCGCGCTGGTGGTCGGCAACATCATCGGGGCCGGCATCTTCGTCATGCCCGCGGCGCTGGCGCCGTTCGGGCTCAATGCTCTCACCGGGTGGCTGGTTACCGTTGCCGGCTGTGCCTGCCTTGCGATCGCCTTCGCCGATCTGGCGCGCCGCTTTCCGCACGATGACGGTCCGTATGCCTACACGCAGCGCGCCTTCGGGCCCGCCGCGGCGTTCATCGTCATGTGGTGCTACTGGGTCTCGGTGTGGGTGGCGAACGCGGCAATCGCGATCGGGGTCGTAGGCTACGTCATGTTTTTTGCTCCCAGCCTGGCCGCCGGCACGGTGCTACCCCCACTGATCGCACTCGCACTGGTATGGGCCTTCGTCCTCATCAACCTGCGCGGCGTGCGCACGGCCGGCTGGGTACAGGTACTCACGACCCTGCTCAAGCTCGTGCCGCAGGCGGCCGTCGTGCTGCTCGGCGTCGTGCTGCTGCTCACGCATCCGCACGTCTATAAGGAGCACCTGCCGCCCAATCCGGCCTCCTGGCGCGAGGTCGCGAGCGTCAGCTCCATCGCACTGTTCGCCATGCTCGGCATCGAATGCGCCACGATCCCGGCAGCGCGCGTGCGCGACCCGCAGCGCACGATCCCGCGCGCCACGCTCGCCGGCACGCTGCTCGCCGCGCTCATCTACATCTGCATCTCCGTCGTGCCCATGCTGCTGATACCGCAGCACGAGCTCGCCGCCTCCAACGCTCCCTTCGCGGATCTGTTCGCCCAGCGGCTCGGCGGCAACTGGGGTGCCGTGCTCGCGGCATTCGTCGCCATCAGCGGCCTTGGAGCGCTCAACGGCTGGACGCTCGTCATCGGTGAGGTCACCCAGACCATGGCCAAGCACCGGGGATTCCCGCCGGCGCTGGCCAAGGAGAATGCGCATGCGGCCCCGGCGCGCGCCTTCATCTTCACCGGGATCGTGACGAGCATCATGCTGCTGTTTAACTACGTGGGCTCAGTGGCGCAGATGTTCGTGTTCCTCAGCCTCATCGCCACCAACCTGACGCTGCCGCTGTATCTGATCGATGCGCTGGCGGTGTTGCGGCTGAGGAGCGCGCCCGGCGCGGCGCCCGCGCCGACGCTGCTGCGCGCGGCCGCGGCGATTCTCGCCGCACTCTACTGCGGCTGGATCCTCTATGGCATCGCGGCGCGCCCGCTGCTGGCGGGGATCGGCTTCGGGCTCGCGGGCGTGCCGGTGTATCTTTGGTCGCTGCACCGGGAGAAACAGGCAGCCGCTGCGGCCGGCACCCTCAGCTAGTCGCCGGGCTGCGATAGCGCGTCGGATCCGCAACGCCGGCTTCCGCAAAACCGGCGCGCCGCAGACGGCAGGAATCGCAGCGCCCGCAGGCCACCCCTGTGGCGTCGGCCTGGTAGCACGATACGGTTTGCGCATAATCCACCCCCAGGCGTACGCCCTCGCGGATGATCTGCGCCTTGGTCCAGCGAATCAGCGGCGCGTGCACGCGCGCGGGCGCGCCCTCGACGGCCGCCCTGGTGGCCACGGCCGCCACGGCCTGGAACGCTGCGATGAACTCGGGCCGACAGTCCGGGTAGCCGCTGGAGTCCAGCACGTTGACCCCGATGAAGATGTCGCGCGCCTGCAGTACCTCGGCCCAGCCGAGCGCGAGCGCAAGCATGATCGTGTTGCGCGCCGGCACGTAGGTGACCGGTATGCCTGCCGTAGGGCTCTCGGGCACCGCGATCGCGCGGTCGGTGAGCGCGGAGCCGCCGATTCCCGCCAGGTCCACCCGCATGATGCGGTGCTCGCACACCCGCAGCGCTGCGGCAACGCGGCGCGCGGCCTCAAGCTCCGCGACGTGGCGCTGGCCGTAGTCGACGGACAGGGCATGGCAGGCGAAGCCCTGCGCCGCGGCGATCGCCAGCGCGGTGGCGGAATCCAGGCCACCGGAGAGCAGTACCACGGCGCGCGCGCCGCTCATCTGCCGGGCACGTTGCCCCACAGGTACTTGTGGAGCTGGACCTGGAAGCGCACCGGCAACCGGTCCGCGAGGATCCAGTCGGCGAGCTCGCGCGCCGCGAGCTCCTCATGACTGGGTGAGAAGAGCACTGTGCAGCGCTGCGAGAGCCCCAGCGCCTGCAGCTGCGCGCGGCTCCACTCGTAGTCGTGGCGCCCGCAGATCACGAATTTCACCAGGTCGTGGGGATTGAGCCGTTCGAGCTCCTGGTAGCGGTTACGCCGCTCCTCGCCCGAGCCCGGAGTCTTCACGTCCACGACCTTGATGACGCGTGGGTCCACCTCATCGAGCGCCATGGCGCCGCTGGTCTCCAGCGACACCCGCAGGCCCTCATCGCAGAGGCGTTTCAGCAGCACCGTGCAGGCGCGCTGCGCCAGGGGCTCCCCGCCCGTCACGCACACGTAAGGTGTGCCGAATTCCCGCACGCGCCCGACAATGGCATCCAGCTCCCACCATTCCCCACCGTGGAAAGCATAGGCGGTATCACAGTACTGGCAGCGCAACGGGCAACCCGTCAGGCGGACGAATACCGTGGGCACGCCCACGGTATCGGCTTCGCCCTGCAGCGAATGGAAGATCTCGGTGATCTTGAGTCGCGTCGCGCTCACTGCGCGCCCCGTCGCGTCGCTTACTGTTCGGGAATGCGCTTGAGACGATCCGCGGCCAGCTTCGCGGAATCCGTCCCGGGGTACTTCTTGGTCACATCGGTCAGGGTCGCCTTGGCCGCCGGGTACTGCTTCTGGGCGTACTGGGCATAACCGAGCTTCAGCAGTGCATCCGGCGCCTTGCGCGAATCCGGCCACCTCTTCAGCACCGTGCGGAACGATCCCGCCGCCGACTCGTAGTCGTGGTTGACGTAGTACGCCTCGCCCAGCCAGTACTGCGCGTTCTCGGCGAGCGTGCTATTCGGGTAGGTCGTGAGGAAGTCCTTGAATCCGGTGATCGCGAGCGAATAGCTCCCCGCCTTCAGCGCATCGAAGGCCTGCGCGTAGACCGCCTGTTCCGTCGAGGAGGGCCCGTTGTCTGGCGGCGCCGCGGTGCCCGCCGCCGCACCCGCGGCCGCGGTTGCTGCGGCGCCCGCGGCGACAGCGCCGCCGCCAGCGGTGGCCCCCGCCGCACCGGGCGCGGGTACCGTGCCGTTGCCCCCGAGTCGCTTGTCGAGATCCGCGTACAGGTCGCGCTGTTGCTTTGCCAGTGCCTGGTTACTGTGCTCAAGCTCCTCGATGCGGCCCTGAAGCTCGCGCAGCGACGCCTGGTTCTCGTCGACGTGTTGCGACAGCGTCACCTGATTCGCGACGCTGCGCTCGAGCCGCTCGATGCGCGTCTCAAGATCGCTCAGCTTCACCTGAATCGGATCCTCCTCCGGCGGCGTGCTGGCGCAGCCCAAGAGCAAGAGTGTCACAAGCGCGGGTAAGACTGATCGCATCGGCTATCCTGTCCTTATCCTTACGGCTTCACGGCACTGGTGGGCAGCGCGAGATACACGATCTCGACGCGCCGGTTCTTCGCCCAGGCGGCTTCATCGTGTCCGGAAACCGCGGGACGCTCAGCCCCGTAACTGACGGTGGAAATCTGCGCATCGGCCGCACCCTGCAGAAGCAGCGAACGTCGCACCGCCTGCGCCCGCCGTTCACCCAGGCCGATGTTGTATTCACGCGAGCCGCGCTCATCCGTATGGCCCTCGAGCCGTACCCGGGTGTTCGGGTGGCTGGCGAGGTACTTGGCGTGCGCGGCGACCACGTCAGTCCCCGCTCCCGTGATCTCGCTGCTGTCAAAATCGAAATAGACGACGCGGGTCGCGAGCAGCCCCCCCTGGGGTCCGGCAGCCTCGTCGTCGGCGTTCGCACCGGCTACGGCGGCATTGGCGCCGGCGGCGCCGTTCTCGGCCGCGGCGTTTGACTCCTGCGGGGCGCTGCCCGCCGCGGAGGGCTTGGGTTTCTTGCTGGCGCAGCCGCCAAGTGCCAACGCCGCAGCCACGAGCAGTACGACCAACGTGCGCTGCATTGATGATTCTTCCGCCATTTCCACGATCCTCCGCGTTGCTGTTGCGCGCGCCTGTCAGGGAATGAAAGGTCCCCAGGCCGGTTCGCGAATCTCCCCTTCCGAGGCCTTCAGCCGCAGCCCAGTCAGGCCGTCGGTCGAGACCGTCGCAAGCTGGCCGTGGCCGCCCTCGCGCTCGGAATAGATAAGTGTAGCGCCATTGGGCGCGAAACTCGGCGATTCGTCGAGTCGTCCGTGCGAGAGGGTGCGCATCGTGCCGCTGGCAAGCTCCTGAACCGCGATGCGGTAGTTGCCCTTCTCCAAGGTGACCATAGCCAGGAGCGTCCCGTCCGCAGAGATCCGCGGGCGCGCGCAGTAGGAGCAGCCGAAGGTGATGCGCTTGGGACGCGCCCCGGGCTGGATCCCGATCTGGTAGATCTGCGGCGAGCCGGCGCGGTCGGAGGTGAAGTACAGCGAACGTCCGTCCGGGGCCCACTCCGGCTCGGTGTCGATCGCCGGGTCGTCGGTGATCTTCGTTAGCGCCTGGGTCGTCAGGTCGAGTACATAAACGTCGAGGTTGCCGCTGCTCGCCCCGAGCGTGAGCGCCAGGTGCTTGCCGTCGGGGGACCATACGGGGGCGCCGTTCACTCCCGCGCGCGCCGAGACCAGCCGCCGCTCGCCGGTGCGCACCAACTGTACGTAGACGGCGGAGTGCTTGCTTTCAAAGGACACGTACGCGAGCCACTGCCCGTCGGGCGACCAGGACGGCGACATGATCGGGTAGCGGTATTCGAGGATGCGCTGCTGGTTGGCTCCGTCGGCATCGGCGACCAGCAGGCGGAAGGTCTGTGCCGGCGGCTCCCCGTCGACGGCCACATAAGCGATCCTCGTGGCAAACGCGCCGCGCACGCCGAGGATCTTCTGGTAGATCACATCGCTGGTGCGATGGGCCGCGTTGCGCAGCGCGCTGGCACTGCCGGTGAAGCGCTGTCCGGCGAGGCGCGAGCCGGTGAGCGTGTTGATCAGGTCAAAATCGACCGCAAAGCCGCCACCGTCCATCGCGGTCACGCGTCCGACCACGACGTAGTCGCTGCCGACAGCCTTCCAGGCCGCCGTCGCCACTTCCTCGGCGCGTGCCGGCGTCGCCGGCATGCGCTCCTGCGGGAGTGCCTTGAATCGGCCGCTGCCCTCAAGGTCATGCTGGACGACGCTGGCGACATCGACCGGGACTTCGCCCGCGCCGTGCGCAAACGGGACGATCGCAATCGGCACCGGGTCGCGCACGCCGGAGGTGACTTCGATCTCGAGGGCCGCGTGCGCCCGGGGGCATAGCAGCAGCAGTCCCAGCGTCGCAGCGGCGGCGCCCCACCCGCGGGGCCTGCCGAGCCAAGAATTTCCGTATAAGTGCATGCTTAGTCCGGCTTAAAGTTGATTTTGAGGTTGCGCTCGAAAAGCGCCGGGTCCGGCGGCGGCGGGAGCGGTGAGGCCCGATAGACGGCCGCCTCGATCGACTCACGCACCGCCTGGTCCCCGTTGCACTCGCCGATACTCACTTGGGTCACTTCGCCTCCGGGGACCTGGGTCACATTCAACACGCATTCTATGCCGGCCCGCGCGGTCGGCGGTCGCAGCCACGCGCGGCTGATCTTGGCAGTGATCTGGGCCTGCCAGTTGGCGAGCGCCGGCCCGCTGCGTGCCACGTGCTCCTCGGCCGCGAGGCTGCGCTTGAGCTCCGACTCCAGATCGCTCTGCGCCTGGGCGTCCGCGGCGCGCTGTGCCGCCTGCGCCGCTTCCTGCGCCTTGCGTTCGGCCTGCGCCTTGCGCTCGGCGTCGGCCTTGCGCTGCTCCTCGAGTTTTTCCCGCGCCGCCTCCGCTGCCGCCGCGCGCTCCGCAGCCTCCTCTTCGCGCGCCGCCTGCACCCGTTGCTCCTGGCGCTCCGCCTCGCGCTGCGCCAGTTCCTCCGGCGTGGGCTGCGCGGGTGGCGGCGGCTGCGCCGGCGCGGCCGGCGGCTGGGGTGCCGGGCGCTGCACCGCACGCAGCGTCCGCGCATCGACGACCGTGGCCTCGATGGCCAGCGTCGGCGCCGGGCGCGTGGGATGGCGGAACAACAGCCAGCCGTACACCAGCGCACCCAGCAGCGCTGCGTGCAGCAGCACCGACAGTGCTAGGGAAATCCAGTGATCACTCCGGCGCTGCATCGGGGGTGCGCATCAGCTCCCCGGGACCGCCGGCGGCGGTGGCTCGGTGATGAAACCGATCTTGCGCGCGCCGGCCTGCTGCAATAGGACCATCGCCTGCACCACCCGTCCGTAGGCCACCGCATTGTCGGCCTTCACCAGCACCTGGGTCTCGGGTTCGCGCCTCAGCAGCGCAGTCGCCCGCGCCGCCACGGTACGCTCATCGAGCACCGCCTGCGGGTTGCCGCCGACGTTCAGGTACAGGTGTCCGGCACGGTCGACGGAGAGCACGAGGGGTTGGAGTCGCTGCGCTTCCAGAGGTTCCGCCGCGGCCCGCGGCAGATCCACCTTGACGCCCTGAGTCAGAAGCGGGGCCGTTATCATGAAGATGATCAGCAGCACCAACATAACATCGATGTAGGGCACGACGTTGATCTCGCCCATCAGTCGCCGTCCGCGCGCGGTCTGTGGCATGGCTTCTAGCGCTCCGCGGCCGCCGCCGTGCTGGCACTGCGGCCCGCATGGCGCTGCAGGATGGTCGAGAACTCCTCGATGAAGGCATCAAAGCGCAGCTCCAGGCGCGAGACCTGGTCGGCGAAGCGGTTGTAGCCGACCACGGCAGGGATCGCCGCGAACAGGCCGATGGCAGTGGCGACCAGGGCCTCGGAGATCCCCGGGGCCACCATGGCGAGGGTGGCCTGCTGCACGTTTCCGAGGCCCGAGAAGGCGCTCATGATGCCCCACACCGTACCGAACAGGCCCACGTAGGGACTGGTGCTGCCGACGGTGGCGAGCGTCGCGAGTCCATGCTCCAAGCGGTCGATCTCCTTCAGCTGCGCCACGCGCATGGCGCGCCGCGACCCCTCGAGCAGCTGCTCGGTCGGGGCTGCGGCCTGGCGCAGACGGGCGAACTCGCGAAAGCCGAACTCGAAGATGCCGGCAAGTCCGGTCGCCCCGCCGGCCGACTCGATCGCTCGGTACAGCTGCGCCAGATCGTCCCCTGACCAGAAGCGGCTCTCGAAGCGATCGGCCTCGCGCCGCGCGCGCCCGATCACGCGGCTCTTCTTGAAGATGATGGCCCAGGACGTGAGCGAGGCGAGCAGCAGGATGGCGATGACCCCCTGCACCGGTACGCTCGCCTGTACGATCAGGCGCAGGATTGACAGCTGGTCACCCATTAACTTGCGGCCTCCGCGCTCAGCAA
>DATIXW010000230.1:0-2556 GCA_035518135.1 Steroidobacteraceae bacterium | reverse complement strand
AAAATGCCTGGGGCCGGACTCGAACCGGCACGGGGTTTCCCCCAAGGGATTTTCGTACCACTACAGCTTTCGCTGCTGCGTGCGCGGCATGCATTTGTGGTCTGGACTTTACCTTTGCCATCCCGCGCACCGCTGGCGCCGCGCACGGATTAGGCAGGGGCCGTCAAGTCTCTACACTTTCCTTGGTCCGTCGGGGTGCCACTGCCGAGTGGCTTGCGATCGACCAGGGCTTAGCTCGGTATTGCAGACACCTGTTCGTAGTGCGACTGTTCCACCGACTTTGACCCCATTCACGCCGGCCGTTTCCGAGCCGAGTGCTCAATGTGTCATTAAGTCCCTTGCGTCTACCAATTTCGCCACCCAGGCGCGGAGCCGCCCGCGCCATTCTACAAAGAATGGCTGCCTGCGTGGGTAACTCGCGCGTCGTGGCTCAGGTGGCGCGCGGCCCCGCTGTTGCCTCGCGCGACTGCGGGCGCGACAGCGCGACGGCCAGACAGGCGGCGATCGCCAGCGACAGCCACAGCGGCAGCGCGAAGATGAAGCGACTCGCGACCGCGCCGAGCACCAGAAATCCCACCAGGTGCGTCACGGTCATCGCCCGGTAGGCAGTGCCGGCGCGCGCCACGGCCGCCAGCTGCCACAGGAGAACGGCCTCCATCGCCAGCAGCACACTGAGGGCGAGGCCGAATCCCTGATAGAACTCCCAGTAGCTGCGCGTCGTGCCGAGGGCGCTGAAATGCACCTCGCGCATCCCCACGACGACCCCCTGCGCCAGCCCATCGTGGGTCGGCGTCCACGGCCGCCCGGCGGTGTGCCCGGCGGCGTAGAGCGCCGCGATCACCGCTGCGATCCGCAGCCATGCCGAGGCGCGCGCGAGCGCCTTCATCGCACGCCCGCTTCGCGCCCGAGCTCCCGCGAGAACAGCTCAAGGATGCCCGGCCAGCCGCCATCGACTGCCTGGCGCATCACCTCGCCGGATTCCGGCCCCATGCGCTCGAAGTGGCGATGATCGATCTCCACGCGCGTGCGCTCATCGGCTTCGCGCACGAAGCGCACCTCGACCTCGGAGGCCAGTTCCACGCGCGCCTCGGGCTTCCACTGGGCGCTGATCTCCCAGCCCACGATGAAGCGCTGCCCGGGCTCCCACACCCGCACGTGACCGATGGTCACGTCCGACCCATCCTCGAGATCGTTGTACCAGCGTCCGCCGACGAAGGGCTCGATCACGCAGCGCCGTATCGGTGCACGACCGATGCCATGGGACTTGGGCCACCACTTGTCGAGGCCGCTCGTAAACACCTCAAACGCGCGCTGCGGGCTTGCGGCGACGATGATCGACTTGCGGACGGGGGCCGTCTGGATGGTAGCGCTCACTGCCTGTCACCTCTTGAAGTGGGGGAACTCTGAGCCTCCACCGCGTCCTTGAACGCGGCGAGCGCCTCGTCCCAAAATCCATCGAGCCAGCGGCGCAGCTCGCCGAGACCGTGGGGATCGATGTAATAGATGCGCTTCGCGCCCTCGGGGCGGTCGGCGACGAGCCCCGCGTTCTTCAGGGCGCGCAGGTGCTGCGAGACCGCCGGCCGGGTGACCGGCAGGCCGCGAGCGAGCACGCTGACCGAGCGCGGACCGGACCGAAGGCGCTCGAAGATGCGCCGCCGCGTCGGGTCACTCAGGCACTGCAGGGCTGCTTCGTAAGCCATGACTTACCGTAAGTCTTTACTTACCAGATGTCAAGGTGGCACTCCAGCCGGGTGCTCGCCTCCCACCCGGCAATCTGATCATGGGCCGCACGTACGCGCGTGCGATGTAGAAGGCCTTTTTCAGGCCGGCCGCACCCTCGCGCACGACGTCACCGTTGGTCAATCCGCCCATGCCGGTCGCGCCGCTGACTCCCGCGCCCATGAATTTCTCGGTATCGAGATACAGCTGTCCCCAGCTGAAGGGGGCCCAGCGGCCGTAGAAGCCGATCGTCTGGCTTGGCTGGGTATCCCCGTCGGCGTGCAGGATCAGCGGCCCGGAGTACGGGGAGTCGAGAAAAGTCTGGTGTTGGCGCACATAGGTGTACTGCGCGCTCAACAGTGTCGGCCAGGCCGAGTCCGCGCCCGGGGACGCGGGCGCGTCGGACGCCGCGGGCGGGAGAGGATCTGCGACCAGGACAGAGCAGGAGACGAGGCTGGCCGCAAGCGCGCTCATGCGGACGTGGCACGCCCGCACGATCAGCGGCGCCGTGGCGCAGGAGCGCTCCCCCGCCCGCGCCGCCGGCAGTGCGGTTGCAGCCCTCCCCGACATCAGCTGCGATGGGTGCCGCGCACGTGTGCAGCGGGCCGCCGGGCACCGGGCGCATCGCCGTGCGTGAGCCCATCGAGGATGCCGCACTCGCGTTTCGTGCGCGTCGGCTGGCATTGGCGGCGCAGCGCCTTCAACTGCAGTTGCAGCTTTTGCAGCTCGGCAATGCGTGCGGCGACATGCGCGACGTGCTCATCCAGCAATGCGTGCGCCGCCGCGCAGCGGTTGCGCGGCAGGTCATCGCGGAACTGCAGCAACTGGCGGATCTCA
>DATIXW010000229.1:0-11660 GCA_035518135.1 Steroidobacteraceae bacterium | reverse complement strand
AACGCCATCATGATCGCGAACTACTTAGAGGTGCACGAGCTCGCATCGAACGTGAGGTATCCCGGCCTGCGCACGAGTCCGCACCATTCCTTGGCGGAGAAGTACCTGCCACGTGGCGCGGGCTCAGTGTTCTCGTTCGATATCCGCGGCGGCCGCGAGGCGGGACAGGAATTCATACGTGGCCTCAGCCTGTGGTCGCACCTCGCGAACGTCGGTGATGCGAAGAGCCTCGTCATCCATCCGGCGAGCACAACGCACCGGCAGCTCAACGAACAGGAGCTCAGAGCGGCCGGCATCGGCCCCGGGACGATCCGACTCTCTGTCGGCATCGAGGATGCCGACGATCTCATCTGGGACCTCGAACAGGGCTTCGCACGCGCCCGCACATCTGGAACCGTGGAGAGGCCGCCATGACGTTTGACCTCGCCCGCTACCAGGATCCGCTCACGATCCAGCGCGTGCTCTTGGATGCCAAAACCGTTGCGATCGTTGGCTTATCCGGCAACCCGCTGCGCGCCAGTCATTTCGTCGGCTTCTACCTTCAGCGCCACGGCTACCGCGTAATTCCCGTAAATCCGCGCGAGCCGGAAATCCTCGGCGAGCGCAGCTTTGCTAGCCTTCGCGATGTACCGGCGCCCGTCGATATCGTCAATGTGTTTCGCGCGCCCTCCGCACTGCCAGAGATCGCGCGGGACGCCGTGGCGATCGGCGCCAAGTGCCTGTGGTGTCAATTCACGGTGATCAATGAGGAAGGCGCACGCATCGCGGAGGATGGCGGTCTAGCCGTCGTCATGGATCGCTGCCTCAAGGTCGAGCACGCCCGCTACGCCGGACGGATGCACTGGCTCGGCTTCAACACGCAGCGAATCACTGCCGTTCGCGGGGGTCTTCAGTAGCACCCTGGTTGCGCGCCTCCATGAATGAGGACTGCCTGCGGCGTCGTACCGTTTAGCCGTAAGCGAAGTCCGGCGTGCTTTGCCCAACTTCGATAATGCACCCATCAGGATCGCGAATTTAGCAGCGTGTCTCCCCGTACTCGTCCTTGGGCGCTGTGATGAAGTCGGCCCCCGACTTCGCCATAGTTCATAGCAGGCTTGAATATCCGCAACGCGCTATTCAAAAGCTGCTGACGGAATCGGGGTCGGCGAGGCCGCCCCCGACGTTGACAATGATCCCACGTGTTCGCGACCTGGATGCACCCCGGCGCACCGCTGCTGTCGCCTCTGCTCAGAATGCGGCCTCCGAAGGCCGTTTCGTAAAATCGAGCCGCGCCTTCGATAATTATGAGCTGTGACTGCTCGTTACAGCTGAAGACAGGAAGTCGCACTCTGGATATATCCTTTGGCGCCCGCAAACCAACGATCGGACTGCGGCACCTGCTATATGGCGTCTCGACTTCGACGGCACTCTTGGGTACATCAACGCTGACGTCCGCTGCAAATGGTTGAAATCCCAGGCTACCTCTTTCCTCCCGCTACCATGTTCGGCGACAAGGCGCATCGGAGGTCGGGCTGATCGTGGCCACCGCAAAACGCCGGCAAATAGGGATCGCGGTGCGTAGCATCTCCCTGCCCGCTGGGATCCTTTTGATACGTTGCCGAAGGCCGAACGCTCGAAGTCGAGACAGGTGCAACGCAAGGCTGGCTTCCCTAAGTGGCCGAAGCAGGCGATGCTATCGACCGTTGATCGGTTCGGCGCACGGCCTAGGGCGACGCGGTGCTGCGCGAAGAGGGGCTCACCATTGACAACGTCTATGCGCGCGCCAGGGCTTTGCTGGCCAGATGCTCTCACCTCCCGGTGGAGTTATTCCTATGATCACGAAATTCAAAGTGGGCGATCACGTGCGCTGGAACTCGGAAGCAGGCCAGGTCAGCGGCAAAATCGTCAAGGTGCACAAGAAGAACACCGACTACAAGGGTTATACGCACCACGCCAGTGCGGATGACCCGCAATACGAGATTAAAAGCGACAAAACCGACCACGTCGCGATGCACAAGGGCGGTGCATTGCAGAAGATCGACTGACCGATGTCGCCCTCAGCGACTTCAGCAGCGCGGATGACAATCTGGACGATCGGGCACTCCACGCGTGCGATCGAGGAGTTCCTCGGCCTGCTCTCCGAAGTCCGTATCGAGACAATCACCGACGTGCGCAGCTTCCCCGGTTCGCGGAAATATCCGCAATACGGCGGGGCAGCTCTTGCGACGACGCTCGCCGGACACGGCATCGGGTATGACTGGTTGCCTGCGCTGGGCGGCCGACGGCGAGTTTCACCCGATTCTCCCAACACAGCCTGGCGCAATGCCGCGTTTCGCGGCTACGCCGACTACATGTCGAGCCCCGAATTCGCGCAGGGGTTGGGCCAGCTTATACAACTGGCGAGTCAGGCGCGCACCGCAATGATGTGCGCAGAAGCAGTCTGGTGGCGCTGCCATCGTTCCATGATCGCCGACACGCTCTGCGTGCGCGGCATCGAGGTCGTACACATCCTCGATGCTAAACACCACGTCGTGCATCCAATGACATCGCCGGCGCGAGTCGTAGGGGGTGTGCTGAGCTACGCCTCAGCTCCGCGCGAATAGCTTTCGGCGAACCATCCGTAGTGGTGCGACGCCGCACACGATTTTTGAAAATTTGGTGCCGGCTGAGAGATTTGAACTCCCGACCAACGGTTTACAAAACCGCTGCTCTACCACTGAGCTAAGCCGGCACAAACACAAGAGCGTGACCCTGGAAATCAGGGCGCGCGCGATTGTACGCGGGCAGCAAGCGCCCGGCGACTGAGCGGCGTTTTCCGCCCTTGTCGCTACGCGAACTCGACTCCGACCCGGTTCCCGGTCGACGGATTGCGCAGTCGCGCCGTCTTCCAACCACGAGGTTCGCGTGACAGTGCTTGGACCGTGGCAGGTGAAGGTCAGCGTCCGCCTACAGGGGCGTGGCCGTTTCTGGCAATGGCCGCGAAAACCCTCCTTAATCTACAGTGTCTGCCCGGGCTTTAGGGCGAAGGATCGCTGCAGCAGCCCGGCCGCGAAGAATTGCCCCCTTCCTAGTCACGCGAGGCGCCATGGATCCCCTCGAAAGATATCCATTTCCCTCCTCACGCAGGCCGCATGCCGCGGGACACGCGTGAAGGCGTTCCTGATGACCTGCCGGACCCTCTGGCACTGTGAGATCGCCAACCCCCTCGCAGCTGCCACACCGGGATCCGGCTTCCGGTCGTGTCCTTGTACTGATCGATATCCCTGCGGGAAGCCGCAACAGGTACAAGTACGACGCGGGACTCGGCGTTTTCAGCATCAGCCGCAGACTCCCTGCCGGACTGTCGTTCCCGCATGACTTCGGGTTCATCCCCGGCACCTGCGCCGCGGATGGCGATGCGCTGGATGCGGCGGGTGGTGCGGGCAGCGCTAGCTGCCGTTACCGCAGCTTCGGCGGCCCCGCCGGTGAGGCCTGGGCACTGGTTGCCCCCGGCGCCGCGGCGGAAGAGGCACTGCCCTGGGCGGCCGGCGGGCACGGCTGTACGGACACTTTCGAGCTCACCCCCTGCGCGAACAGCTCCTGCAGCGGCACCGTGGTCATGCCCGGCTGCGGGGCGAGGTCCACCCAGTAGACGGCGCTGGGGAGCTTGCGCTCCGCGACCTCCGCCTTCAGCCCCATGGCGCGCACGGTTTCCGCACGTCGCTCGGCACGGGCGCGCTCGCTAAAGAGCCCGAGCGAGATGCGCCGCCCCGCCTCTGCACTCGCCGGCATCACGAGCGCATCCTTGATGCCGTTGCGCTCGAGGTTCACGAGCATCCGGTCGCTGTCGGCATCCGTCGGCACATTGCCAATGAACACCCAGAATCCCTGCGACATCTCCCCCTGCGCCGCGCGCTGCTTGGGGTCGAACCCCTGCTCCTTGAGGATCGCCGCCGCCTGCGCGCTCAGGTTCACGTCGGCGAACGGCCCTATGGAGAAGCACTGCTGCAGCGCGCTCATCGATGCGGGCTTCGGCGCATTGGGGTCGGGGCGCTGCTCCGGCGGCAGCTCGTCGACGAGTTTCAGACGCGGCAGGCGCGCGAGCGTCTCGTTCGGCGGCACGGTTGGGGGCGGGGTGACCCACAGTGCCCACCCGAAGTAGATGAGGTTGGCGAAGAGCAGTGCGAAGAAGAGCCGGCGCACGGAGCGTAATTCTAGTTCAAGGCCGCATCGCGCGCCCGGCGGCGAGCGCGGCAAGGCCGATAAGCACCAGGTCCGGCACGCTGACGCAGGGGCTTTCCAGAAGCGGCCGCACCCCTACCGCGCCACCGCCGGTGAGCACCACGAGCGGCCGCCGCCCCACGTGCAGCGCGCCCTCCCCGGCCACGCGATCGATCGCCGCGGCCGCGGCGAACCGCGCGCCCTCGGTGATCGCAGCGCGCGTGGAACGACCGAACGGCCCGTGCGCGCGGCGCGCACCGCCGTGCGCGCGGCGGCGGATCCCCTGCGTTCGTTCCAGGAGCGACTGCACCATGAGTGCGGGCGAGGGGATGATCGCGCCGCCGAAGTGCCGCCCCTTCTCGCCCAGCAGGTCGAGCGTGAGCGCCGTGCCGACCCCGGTCACGAGGAGCGGCACGCCGGCAAAGAGCGCGTGCGCGCCGACGAGGCCCGCGTAGCGATCGACGCCGAGCCGCCAGGGCTCGAGGTACCCGACCGTGACACCCCCGCCCCGCCGCGGCACCCGCACGAATTCGAGCGGCACGTGCGCGCGCCGCGCCGCCTGCGTGAGCGCGGCGCGCACGCGCGTCCCCGCAACGCTCGCGACCAGCACCTGCTGCGGCGTCCGTGCCCCGAAGAGGCGCCGCGCAAAGTCGCCGGCTGACCAGCTGCCGTGCGCTGCTGCGCGCGAGCGCCCGAGGCGCCCATCCACGCAGCGCGCCCACTTGATGCGCGTGTTGCCCGCGTCGATGAGCAGGACCATCAGGAGGGCCTCACCGTCACGTCGCCTGCGATGAAGCGCTGCACGCCCTCACGCGTTTCCACCAGCAGCGCCCCGTGCACGTCGATCCCGCGCGCCATGCCGCTTGCCACGCCATCCGCGCCGCTCACGTTCACCGCCTTCCCCTCGAGTGCATCCGCCTCTCGCCAGTCAGCGATGAAGGGTTTGAGGGATCCCTGCTCGAACTCGAGCAGCCCCGCCACGCACTCCCCGATGAGCGCCGCCGCCACGGCGTTGCGGCCGGCACCGGCAAGGCCGGCGCTCCTGAGGTCGGTGGCCGCGATACCGCTCGCGGCAATGTCCCGCAGCGGCTGCGCGCCGAGGGCGACGTTGAGGCCGATGCCGATGACGACGAAGGCCGGACCTGCGGTCTCGGCGCGCAGCTCGATCAGCACGCCCCCGAGTTTCTTCCCGTGCACCAGCAGGTCGTTCGGCCACTTGAGCTGCACGCCCTGCATGCCGAGTCTCTTCAGCGCCCGCAGCACGCACACGCCGATGACGAGGCCGAGGGCACCGAGATCCTCAGGCACGGCCGGGAAGGTCCAGTTGAGCGAGAGGCAGATCGCACCCCCGGGAGCTGCGACCCAGGTGCGCCCGCGCCGGCCGCGGCCCGCGCTCTGGCATTCCGCGAGCAGCACCTCGCTCGCCCCGGGCGGCGGGCTTGCCCGCTTCAGGAGCGCGGCGTTGGTCGAGTCTATCGACCAGGTCGTCTGCAGCGCCCTCACCCGCGTGCGCACCGCCTCATCCAGGTGCCGGCGGATCTTCCTCGCATCCAGCGGTTCACCGCTGGCATCGAGCCGGTAGCCACGGTTGCGCACGGCTTCCAGGCTCGCCCCGAGCAGGCGCAGCGCCCCGACGGCCTTCCACACGGCGCTGCGGCTCACCTTGAGCGCCCGCGCGAGGTCCTCGCCCGAATGAAACCTCCCGTCCGCCAGCTGCGCGAACACCTGCGCGGCGAGGGGTTGCGCGCTCCCCGGCGCGGCCTTGCGCGCGCGCGCCATCAGGCCGGGTGCCGGGGCCGCAGCAGCCACAGCCGCCGCGCGCGCGATTCGGTGCCCGCGCGCATGCGCGCGAGGTTGCCGCGGTGGGTGTAGAGCACCAGGAGCGCGGCGGCGACGGCGAAGGCGAGCAGCGGCGCGCGTGCATCCCCGTGTGCCGCGCCGGTACCGATCGCCACCGCCACCGCAATCGCGCCGAGCATGCTCCCGAGACCTACGTAGCCGGCGAGTACCACCGTGAGGAGGAAGGTGACCAGGAAGACCGCGACCAGCGTGCCGCTGATGCCGAGCAGCACGCCTACGAAGGTGGCCACGCCCTTGCCACCCCGGAACCCGAACCACACCGGGTAGATGTGCCCGAGCATGACCGCGAGCGCGCACACCGGCACGCTCCAGGACGCGAGCGCCGGCGCCGCTGGCAGGATCACCGGCAGGGTGAGGTGCGCGATCCAGGCGCTCGCCAGCCATCCCTTGGCCAGGTCGATGATGAGCACGGTGAGGCCGATGGCCTTGCCCTGGGTGCGCAGCGCATTGGTCGCCCCCGCATTGCCGCTGCCGAGCGTGCGGATGTCGACCCCGCGCAGGCGCCCGATGAGGAGGCTCGCCACGAGTGCCCCCAAAAGGTACGACAGCGCCCCCTTAACGATGAGTTCGCTCACGTTCAGGGCCTGAAGACTTCCGCGAGCATGCAGCGCACGCTGCCGCCACCGAGCGCCTCGATGGTCGGCACCGGCACGGCGAGGAGCGTGTCGGTGCAGGCCGAGAGCTGCGCCAGGATCTGCGGCGCGAGCACGCGGCGGGCGCTCTCAGACATCACGAGCACGCGCGAGTCCCCGAGCGCCTCGTCCCAGGTGCCGAGCTCGAGCATGTTGCCGGCGAAGTGCTCCAGTTCCGCCTGGCTGATCGTGATCACCTCGCGGCCGCTCGCCACCAGGCGCGCGAGCACGCGCTCGCGGTCGGCGGGGGTGATCGCCTCGCGCGCCACCATCGCCACCTGCTGCCCGATCCATAGCGCCACGTTGGTGTGGTAAAGCGGCACGCCCGCGCGGTTCACGGCGGTGAAGATCACCGGCTCGTACCCGAGCTCGTGCGCCCATTCGCGCACCAGCTCCGGGTCCGTGCGCGCCGAGGCGCAGGCATACGCCACGCGCTGCACGTGATCGAGCACCAGACTCCCGGTGCCCTCCAGGTACTTTCCCTGCCCCTCGTACCAGCTCAGATCCAGGAGGTGCTTGACCTGGAAGTGCAGCTGCCGCACCGCGGCATCGATCACCGCCTGGCGCCGCTCGGGACGGCGGCTCGCATTCGCAAGCGGGTAGGTGACGAGCGTCCCGCAGGGGTGGAAGCTCACCCAGTTGTTGGGAAAGACCGCATCGGGCTTTACCGGCTGCGCGGAGTCCTCGGCCACGCACACCTCCACCCCTTCCGCGCCGAGGGCCTGGGCAAGCTGCGCGAACTCCGTCAGCGCCGCCGCCTGCGCATCGCCGCCCTCGTCCGCGGGGGCTTTCTGGAAGGTGTTGGTGGCGGCGGTGTCGGGGTTAAAGCCGAAGGCCGCCGGGCGCACCATGAGGACCGCGTCCGCGCACTGCTGGCGCGGCGCGCCAGCGCCTGCGGTCAGGACCGAAGAGGACATAGCGCCATTCTCGCACGTTCGCCCGGGAGTGCCCGCGTGCGAGGGGGTGGGACTGTCGGGAGGGTAAGGCGGCGCGGGTCGCGCGGCGTGTCCTAGGCGCGCAGCGCCCGCACGTGCTCGCCACTGCCGGTGCTCTCGAGCATGTCCAGCGCCGGCAGGCGCTGGGTCAGGTCGAGCGGGGTACCCATAAGGTAGCGCAGGCAGTCCGCCGGCGGTGCCGGGCGGGCAAACAGGTACCCCTGCGCGTAGGAGCAGCCGAGCTGGCGCAGCTTCTCGAGCTGCGGCCAGCCCTCGATGCCTTCCGCCACCACCTTGATGTGCAGGTACTTCGCCATCGCGATGATGGCGCTGACGATGGCGAGGTCGCTCATGTCGGTGACCAAGTCGCGCACGAAGCTGCGGTCGATCTTCAGGGTGTCCACGCGCCAGCGCTTCAGGTACGAGAGGCTCGAGTAGCCGGTGCCGAAGTCATCGATCGCGATGTGCACCCCGAGCTCGCGCAGCTTCGCGACCGCGTCCTGACTCGCCTCGCGGGCGCGGGCCTCGCGTCGCTCGAATACGGCGCTCTCGGTAAGCTCGATCTGCAGCATCGCGGGCTCGAGCCCGTGCTGCTTGGTGAGGCGCGAGATGCTCTCGGCGAGGTTGGAGCGCTGCAGCTGCACGGCCGAGACGTTGATGGCGACCGGCACGATGGTCGCGCCCGCCTGGCGCCAGCGTACCGTGTCCTCGATCGCGCGCTGCATGACGAAATCCCCGATCGGCACGATGAGGCCGGCTTCCTCGGCGACGTTCACGAAGCGCTCGGGGCGCACGTAACCGTGGTTCGGGTGCTTCCAGCGCAGCAGCGCCTCGAGCGCCACCACGCGCTGGGTCTCGATGTCCACGATCGGCTGGTAGTGCACGTCGAGCTGGCGCGAGGAGAGCGCGGTGCGCAGCGAGGACTCGATCGCGATGCGCTCCTTCAGGCGCTTGTCCATGCCCGGCGCGAACAGCTGGAAGTTGTTGCGGCCGCGATCCTTGGCCTGATACATGGCGGTGTCGGAGTGGCGCAGGAGCTCGCCCATGTCGGCGCCGTCGTGCGGGTAGAGCGCGACCCCGATGCTGACGGTGGTGACCAGCGTGCGCCCGTCGACGACCATCGGCGCCGACAGCGCCTGGTTGATGCGGCTTGCCGCCTCGCTCACCTGCTCGGCGCTCTTGACGCCCTTGAGGATCACGACGAACTCATCGCCCCCCATGCGCACCACCACGTCCTCGGTGCGCATGGTGGAGCGGATGCGCTGCGCGACGGTCTTCAGGAGCTTGTCGCCGGTCTCGTGTCCGCGCGAGTCGTTCACGTGCTTGAAGCGGTCGAGGTCGAGGAACAGCACCGCGAGCACGGCGTTGTTCTTCTTGGCCTCCTCGATGGCCCCGGGCAGGTGCGCCTGCAGAAACAGGCGGTTGGGTAGCCCGGTGAGCTGGTCGTGGTGCGCGAGGTGATCGAGCTGCTGGTGCTTCTCGAGCAGGTGCGTCTCGGCCTTGCGGCGCACGGTCACGTCGTGCACGGCCACCGCGAGGAGCGAGCGGTGGTCGAGCTGCAGCGGGTAGCAGTGCGCCTCGACGTTGCGCGCGCTGCCGTCCTGGCAGACCTGGCGCATCTCCAGCGGCGTGCGGGAGTTCGACTCCTGCACGCGCCTGATGAGCGCCTTCGGATCCAGGCCCTCGACGCTGAACAGGTCGGTGAAACTCAGGGCGCGCACTTCATCGAGCGTGTAGCCGAAGCTGCGCAGGCCGGCCGGGTTCATGGCGACGATCTTCGCGTTGCCCGGATCCAGCACCAGGGCCGTGGTCGGCCACTGCTCAAAGGCGGCCATATGGGTGGCATCGTAGCTCTTCAGCCAGGCGGGGGCCGCGGGGCGCAGGAAGCGCCACAGCAGCAACGCCACGGCGGCGATTCCGAGACCGGCCAGCGCCCCAACTGCAAATGCCAACTGGTTCACACTTTGTCCCGAGAACATCTTATGAAGTGTGGCCCAAGCCGCCGGGGGGCTCTGGGGCCCTGCGCACAGTTTCGCGCCCCGGGAGCCTCCGGAGGCCGCATCCCGCGCGAAGGTTAAGAAGTGTTGGTGTGCTCGTTATGCGTCCCAGGTGACGCGCGCCGTATCTCCCTGGTGCAGTTCTTCGCCGGCGCCGTGCTCGATCACCGCGTTCTCGCCAAACATCACCCCGTGCAGCGCACGGTTGAAGCGGAAGCCCTGGAGCACGCGCAGCACGTTGAAAGCGGGCTCGCCGGTCAGGTGATCGAGGGTGGGGATCGAGCAGCGCAGACAGGGCTTCACCAGGCGCAGCGTCACCGCGCCGACGGTGATTGCTGCGATGCGGTCCTCCGCCCAGGGGGGCAACCCCTCGAGCACGAGGTTGGGGCGGAAGCGCTCCATGGGCATCGGCTGCGGCAGGCGCGTGTTGAGATCCGCCAGGGATGCGCTGTTGACGACGAGGATCGGGTAACCATCGGGGAACGCAATGGGTGCCGGCGTGGCCCCGGCAAAGCGGGCGCTCGCGGCGCGCATCCGCGGCCGTGCGCGCACCAGGTGCACCGGCTCCCCGAGCGCGCGCGTGAGCCAGGCATCCGCCTCGCGTCCCTGTCCGATCGCCTCGCACACATCGTCCCAGATGCGCACCGTGAGCGGCTCCCCGGGCAGCTCCTGCGGTACGTGCAGTTCGAGGAGCTCGGGGTGCTTAAGCGTGAGCGCCCCCTCGCTCAGCTTGGGCACGATGCGCGCCATGTGCGGGTGCGTGCGCTGCGTGAGGAAGCGCCCCGCCTGGTCCACGACCATCCACTGCCGGTCCCACGCAAACCCCGTCGGGACCAGTCGTGCGCGCTCGGTGGCGATCCCGCGGGTGGACTTCACCGGGTAGTAGAAGAGCGCGCTGACGGTGGCGGTGTCGCTCATGGATCCTGACCTGAGGTTCCTGACGGTTCCGGGGCCTTCCGCGCGCTCCCAGGCCGCGGCAGGGATGCCCTCGTGTGCCAGTCTGCCATATGCTCCGGCTCCTCATTTACCGCAACGGCGGCAGGCGAATCGGCATGCGCTTGAACCCCACGATCCCGAAGCTCCTTGGTACCACTGCCGCGGCGGCCTGCGCCCTCGGGCTGCTCTTGGGCAGCCCCGCCGCACCCGCGCGCACGCAGAAACCGGCGCTCCATGGCGCCCACTGGATGGCGGTGACCGGCAAGCCCCTCGCCGCGACGGCCGGCGCGAAGATCTTCGAGCAGGGCGGCAATGCCGTGGATGCCGCCTGTGCCATGATCGCGGCGACCTCGACGATGTGGGACACGCTCTCCTGGGGCGGGGAGACGCAGGCCCTCATCTATAACCCGCACACCGGGCAGGTGATCGGCATCAACGGCTTAGGCGTCGCCCCCACCGGGGCGACCCCGGAGTACTTCCACAAGCTCGGCATGCGCTACCCGCCGGAGTTCGGGCCGCTCGCGGCGGTGACACCCGGGACGCCCGGCGGCCTCATGACCATGCTGGCCGAGTACGGCACGTTCTCGCTGAAGCAGGTGCTCGCGCCCGCGATCCAGATGGCCGACGGCTACCCGATCGAGGCGGAGCTCGTGAACACCATCGAGCAAAACAAGGCGCGCCTCAAGCAGTGGCCGGACTCGAAGCGCGTGCTCCTGCCGCACCTCGGTCAGGCCCACGAGGCACCCGAGCCCGGGGAGATGTTCCGCCAGCCCGAGCTGGCCGCGACGCTGCGCAAGCTGGTCGAGGCGGAGTCCCAGGCGCTCGCGGCCGGCAAGGATCGCAAGCGCGCGATCTATGCTGCGTACGAGCGCTTCTATCGCGGCGACATCGCGCAGGAGTTCGTGCGCGGTGTGCACGAGGTGGGGGGACTCATCACGCTGCAGGACCTGGCGCAGTGGAAGGTGAAGATCGAGGAGCCGGTGCACGTCAGCTACAAGGGCATCGAGGTCTACAAACTCACGACCTGGGTACAAAGTCCGGTGATGTTGCAGGCGCTCAACATCCTGGAGAACGTCGATCTCAAGTCGATGGGCTACGACAGCGCGCAGTACATCCACACC
>DATIXW010000228.1:0-17975 GCA_035518135.1 Steroidobacteraceae bacterium | reverse complement strand
TGAGCGGAGCCACCTTGTTGATGTTCGGGGTCATGGTAATCACGTTCGCACCGCCGAGCTGCGAGATCCCATTAGGGCCGCCGTCATACGTAACGGTAATGAGGCCCGTGGTGTCCGCGATGGCGATGGAGGTGACGTACTTGGTAGGCAGGAATGAGGCGTTCCAGTCGTCGGCAGCCGCCTTAAGCCCGGCCATGCCGCCAGACTGGTATGACTCGGCCACGGCCACTTTGGCGGAAGCGGCCAGGTTCAGGCCTTCCGTGATCTTCGAGCGAACCGTGTAGTCCTGATACGCCGGAATTGCGATCGCAGCCAGAATGCCGATGATCGCGACCACGATCATCAGTTCGATAAGGGTAAAACCCTTTTGCACAGCCTTCATTAGTGAAACTCCTAAAATTTGAGGGACAAAGTCAGCGGCGCAAAAAAGGGCGCCCATGCCATTCAAAGCAATCGGCGTGCCACTGATCCAATTAACATGTAATCGCCTGATTATAAAAGTTATTCTTGTCGTCCGTGCCGGCCAACAGATGACTTAGTTCCGTCGCCAGCTGACGTCAGCGGTTCGACTTCGCGTCAAAAGGTGACAAAACGCGTCACTCGATCCCGAGTTTCTTGATGCGGTAGCGCAGCGCCCGGAAGCTCATTCCCAAGAGCTTTGCTGCTGCGGTCTTGTTGTAGCGTGTCTTTTCCAAGGCCTTCACGATCGCCTCGCGCTCAATGCTCTCGAGCTGACTCCCCAGGGCGGTACTTTCATCCGATGGCAAGCCTTGCGCCGAGGCGACGCCCGCCTCCGCTGCCGCGGGGCGTGTGGCAGAGCGCAGGCGCACATGGTCGGGCGTGATCATCGCGCCCCCGCTCAAAGTCAGGGCGCGCTCCAGCACGTTCTCGAGCTCGCGCACGTTGCCCGGGAAAGGATAGGTCTGAAGTGAGGCGACCGCTTGCGGGGAAATTCCGCCGGAGGACGTATGGGTGCGACGTGCCAGTCGCTCGAGGATCGCTTCCGCGATCTCGCCGATGTCTTCGCCCCGTTCGCGAAGCGCCGGCACCCGCAGCTCGATGACGTTGATCCGGTAATACAGGTCCTCGCGGAACTGTCCCTGCGCGACCAGATCGGCGAGGTTCTTGTGCGTGGCAGAGAGGATGCGTACGTCCACTCGTTCTTCTCGCGACTCCCCCACGGGGCGCACGGTTTTTTCCTGCACGACCCGCAGCAACTTAACCTGCATGTGCAGCGGAAGGTCGGCTACCTCATCCAGAAAGAGCGTCCCGCCCTCAGCGCTCTGAACCAGACCTTTCTTATCACTGACAGCGCCTGTGAAGCTGCCACGTTTGTGACCGAAGAGTTCGCTTTCCATCAGCTCCGTGGGAATCGCGCCGCAATTCACCGCGACGAAGGGACCGCCACGGCGGGGGCCGCTCTCATGGATCATGCGCGCGACCAGCTCCTTGCCCGTGCCCGACTCACCGCAGATGTGCACCGGCGCCTGGCTGCGGGCGACCCGCCCGATCATCTCGCGCAGCTGCTCCATGACGGCCGAGCGGCCGAGCAGTCGTGGCGCCGTGAGGGTCGCCGTTGTATCCCCCGCGACGCCGGAGGAAAGCCTGATCGCACTGCCGACGAGCTTGCGCAGCACGCCCAGGTCGAGCGGCTTGGACACGAAATCGAACGCGCCGAGCTTGAGCGCGCGCACCGCGGATTCGACATTGCCATGCGCCGTGATCACCGCCACGGGCACATTCGGCTTGTTCTCTTGGATCCAGGCCACGAGGTCGAGCCCGTCGCCGTCCGGCAGGCGCATGTCTGTCAGACAAAGGTCGAACTGCTCGCTCTTGAGCAGCTTGCGCGCCCCGGCGAGATCTGCGGCGGTGCGGGTCCTGAGGTTCATCCGGCTCAGGGTGAGCGTCACCAGCTCAAGCAGATCGGGCTCGTCATCCACGACCAGTACCACCGGTTCGGCGGCAGCAGATCGCTTATCAGGAGACGTTGCGTTCATCGGTCTTCCCAGCGACGCGGATCGGTGAACACCAGCCTGAAGACACTGCCGCCGCCGGCGCGCGCCTCGTACAGCAGCGTCGCGCGGTTGCTCTGTGCCAGTTCGCGCGCGAGAAAAAGGCCCAGACCACTGCCGCGGCCGCCGCTGTAAAAAGGCTCGAACATACGTTCTGCGTGCACCGGTGCGACGCCGGGGCCGCGGTCGGCCACTTCCAGAAAGGGGCGCGCAGTGCCGCTCATGCGGCCGCAGCGCAGCTCGACGGCATGAGTTTTATCCTCCCCGACCGCGTGCTTGATGGCGTTCTCGCACAGGTTCCAGACGATCTGTCGCAGCTGATTGGGGTCGACGCGCACTTCGACCTCCGCGCCCGGGTTGGCGATGAGCAGGCGCGTGCGCGACCATTGCATGGTCTCGCAGAACTCTTCGTGAAATTCTTCCATCCAGGCTGACAGCGACAGACGTTCCTGCCGAGCCGGTTCGCGGCGCGAGAGCCGTTGCACATTTTCGATGATACCGCTGACGCGCCCGGCGTTGCTGCGAATGATCTCGGTCAGGCGCCGCTCGTCCTCGGTGAGATGGGGAGATTCCGCGAGCAGCTGCCCCGCATGACTCATGGCGCCCACGGGATTGCGGATCTCGTGGGCGATGCTTGCACTTAGCCGTCCCAGGGCGGCGAGCTTCGACTGCTGGACTTTCTCTTCGAGCAGCGTCGTGTCCTCCAGGAAGATCAGCACCGGCGGGGGCTTCGCGTCGCCGAGCGGTGCGAAGTGAGGTCGGATGACGCGCGCCCCATCGGCGGCGATAAACGTGTGCTCGGATGCGGGAGACGGGCCGGCATCGGCTTCCCGCTGGCGCCAGGCCTCCAGCAGATAAAGGAGTCGCGGCGAGGCCTCCCCGATCAGCGCATCGGGATAGGCGTTTTGATCGCCGAGCGCCAGTGCGGCGGATTCGTTGATCAGCCGGATGCGATCCTGAGAATCGATGACGAGAATGCTCTCGCGCAGGTGCTGCACGACGTACTGCGACAGCTGCGCCATGTTCGCCAGATCGAGCTCCTGGCGGCGAACCAGCGCCTCGCTCTCGCGCAGCCGGTTGGCGACCGGCCACGTGAGGAACGCGACGATGAACAGCACGATGCCGAAGAGCCCGGCGGTGACGTACTCGCTCGTCGGTGCGGCATCGGTGATGCCGACGAAGACCTGCTGCACGAGGACCGCGAGCGCTGCCACCGCGGCGATCAGCAGGCCGTCGCGGTGATCGGCGAGCATGGTCAGAGCCAAGACCGGCAGCACCAGGAGGATCGCAAGTCCACTCTCCACGCCACCGGCGGCGTAGAGGATGAAGGCAATCGCGACGGCATCGACGCAGGCGTTGACCAGCGCGACGATCCGCAGGCTCGACCAGTGCAGGCGGCGCGCGATGATGAGCAGCACTGCGGCCGTGAAATACGCGATACAGGCGGCGACGAAGAGCAGCGGGCGTGCGGTCGTCAATCCCCACGCGGGCCCGGCGAAGGCCTGCATGGCGAGCAGGGTGAGCGGCAGCAGCAGCCGATAGAGGTTGAGCAACCCGATCACGCGCCAGGCGAGATCGCTGGGTGTCACGACAGGGGGGACGACGCTGGGGGGCGCTGCGGACAAATCTGAACGCCGTGTGGCTTTACCCGAAGGCGCCGACTCTAGCACCTTCATCATGGCGGGAAACGCGATCCAGATCGCACGCGGTCGCGGCGCTTCGCGGCGTACCGCGCGGATTTCTGCCTTGCTGGTAAGGAGCAGTCCTTTTCGAGCAGAATGCGCGCTTTCCGCGCGACAGGCGACCTCCGATGAATCTGCACGAATATCAGGCCAAGGAAATATTTCGCACCTATGGGATTCCGGTCCCGGCGGGCCGGGTGGCCGAGAGCGCCGCGGAAGCCGCCGCCGCCGCACAGGCGCTCGGGGGGAGCGTGTGGGTCATCAAGGCGCAGGTGCACGCCGGCGGGCGCGGCAAGGCCGGTGGCGTGAAGCTCGTCCGCGAGGTCGATGCAGTGGGCGCTGCGGCGAGCCAGATGCTCGGACAGCGCCTGGTGACCCCGCAGACCGGACCCGAGGGCCTGCCGGTGGGTCGGGTGTACGTCGAGTGCGGTTCGCAGATCGCGCGCGAGCTGTACCTGTCGCTCACTCTCAACCGGGAAAAGGGCCGCGTGGCACTCATCGCCTCCGCCGCCGGCGGCATGGACATCGAGGAAGTCGCGCACCACACCCCGCAGAAGATCCTCGCCGTCACCATCCACCCGGCCGCGGGGCTCCAGGGCTTCCAGGCGCGCGAGATCGGCTTCGGCCTGGGACTCGCGGGCGCGCAGATCGCCGAGTTCCAGTCCCTGGTGCAGGCGCTCTACCGGCTCTACATGGAAAAGGACCTGAGCCTGGTCGAGATCAACCCCCTGATCGTCACCAAGGCGGGCTCCTTGGTCGCGCTCGATGCCAAGATCAACATCGACGCGAACGCCCTGTTCCGGCACCCGGAGCTTGCGGCCCTGCGCGATGCGAGCCAGGAAGATCCGATGGAGCGCCGGGCGAGCGAGCACGACCTCAACTATGTCTCCCTCGACGGCGACATCGCCTGCATGGTCAACGGGGCGGGGCTGGCGATGGCGACCATGGATCTCATCAAGCTGCACGGCGGGGCGCCGGCGAACTTCCTTGACGTCGGCGGCGGCGCCACCAGCGAGCGCGTGACGGCCGCCTTCGAGCTGATCCTCTCGAACGCCCGGGTGCGCGCGGTGCTGGTCAATATATTCGGCGGCATCGTGCGCTGCGACATCATCGCCGAAGGGGTTATCAATGCGGTCAAGAAGGTCGGCGTGAAGGTGCCGGTGGTGGTGCGGCTTGAGGGCACCAACGCATCCGCCGCGCGTGCGCTGCTGGCGCAGAGTGGCCTCACCATCACCCCCGCGGAAGATCTGACGGATGCGGCGCGCAAGGTCGTCGCGCTCGCCAGGAAAGGCAACTCATGAGCATTCTGGTCAACAAGCGCACCAAGGTGATCTGCCAGGGCTTCACCGGCAAGCAGGGTACCTTTCACTCCGAGCAGGCGCTCGCCTATGGCACGCAGCTCGTCGGCGGCGTGACGCCGGGACGCGGCGGGCAGACGCACCTCGGACTTCCGGTGTTCGATACCGTCAAGGAAGCCGTGCGCGTCACGCAGGCCACGGCGAGCGTGATCTACGTGCCACCGGCGGGTGCTGCGGATTCGATCCTGGAGGCGATCGATGCGGGCATCGAGCTCGTTGTGTGCATCACCGAGGGCGTGCCGGTGAACGACATGGTGCGCGTCAAGGCGGTGCTGGCGAACTCTGCCACCCGGCTCGTGGGGCCGAACTGCCCGGGCGTCATTACGCCCGATGAATGCAAGATCGGCATCATGCCGGGCTTCATCCACCAGAAGGGCGCGGTCGGGATTGTGTCGCGCTCGGGGACGCTCACCTACGAGGCGGTGTTTCAGACCACGCGCATCGGGCTGGGGCAGAGCACCTGTGTGGGCATCGGTGGTGACCCGGTGCGCGGGATGAACTTCATCGACGTGCTCGAGCTCTTCGAGCGCGACCCGCGTACGGAAGGCATCATCCTGGTCGGCGAGATCGGCGGGAGCGACGAGGAGGCCGCGGCCCGCTACATCCACCGCTTCGTGAGCAAGCCCGTGGTCGCCTATATCGCCGGCGTCACGGCGCCGGCCGGCAAACGCATGGGCCACGCGGGGGCGATCGTCGCCGGCGGCAAGGGGACCGCCGCGGACAAGTATGCGGCCTTCGAGGCAGCCGGCGTGCGCACCGTGAAGTCCCCCGCCGAACTCGGCGCGGCGATGAACGCACTGCTGCGCAAGCCCACCGCGTCCCGCACGACCTCTCGGCGCCGGCCACCCGCGGCTGCGGCACCGGTGCGGCGCAAGCCCAAGGCGGTGAAGGCTGCTCAGGCGCGCACGCGCTCCAAGGCCGCTGCCCGCCGCCCCAAGCGCAGCGCGCGCGGCAGGCGGCGCTGACTCGTGAAAGAATAGCGCACCGCCCGGGGCGCGCGCTCCGGGGACCAACGCCCAAACTTTGAGGGTGAGGCTTGCGGATCGCGCTCGCGCAGCTGAACTTCCTGGTCGGTGACGTGCAGGGCAACGCCGCGCGCGTCATCGAGGCCACGCGCCGTGCGGTCGCGACCGAGCAGGCGGACCTCGTGCTCTTTCCGGAGCTCACCCTCTCGGGATACCCGCCCGAGGATCTCTTGTTCCACCGCGGCTTCCGGCGCCAGATCGAGGGCGGCCTTGCGCGCCTGAAGCGCGAAGTGCGCGACGTGCCCCTCGTGCTCGGCTTTCCCGAGTACACCAGTGCCGGCATCTACAACTCGGCCGCGCTCATCGCCGGTGGGGAGATCGCCGCCATCCACCGCAAGGCGGAGCTTCCCAACTACAAGGTGTTCGACGAGAAGCGCTACTTCCAGGCGGGCTCGCAGCCGACCGTCACCGACTGCCAGGGGCTGCGGGCGGGACTTCTGGTGTGCGAGGACATCTGGGCACCGCAGGCGACGCAGCACGCGCGCGCCGCGGGTGCGCAGCTGCTGCTCGTCATCAACGCCTCACCCTACGAGATCCACAAGCAGCGCGAGCGCGAGGCCGTGGCGCGCGCGCGGGTGCGCGACGTCGGCCTGCCGCTCGCGTACGTGAACCTGGTAGGCGGCCAGGACGAGCTGGTGTTCGACGGCAATTCGTTCGTCATGGACGCCTCCGGGGAGGTCGTGATGCGCGCGCCGGCCTTCGCCGAGGGCATCTTCGTCGTCGACTTCGCGCGCGAAGCGGGCGGGGCGGTGCATCCCCTGCCGGGCAGCGTGGCGCCGGAGTATTCCGATGAGGCGAGCGTCTACGGCGCCCTCGTCCTCGGGGTACGCGACTACGTGCGCAAGCACGGCTTTCCCGGGGTCGTTATGGGGCTCTCCGGCGGAGTCGACTCCGCGCTGACGCTGGCGATCGCCGTGGATGCCCTGGGGCACGAGCGGGTACAGGCGGTGATGATGCCCTCGCGCTATACCTCGCAAATGAGCCTCGCCGATGCCAAGACGCAGGCCGAGATGCTGCAGGTGAAGTACAGCGTGCTCTCGATCGAGAACATGTTCGAGGCGACGCTCGCCACCCTCAAGGACGAATTCGCCGGGCGTGCCCCCGATGCCACCGAGGAGAACATCCAGTCGCGCTGCCGCATGCTCCTGCTCATGGGCATCTCGAACAAGACCGGGCGGATGCTGCTCACCACCGGCAACAAGAGCGAGATGGCCGTCGGCTATGCGACGCTCTACGGGGACATGGCCGGCGGCTTCGCCCCCATCAAGGACTGTAGCAAGCTGCTGGTCTACCGCCTGGCGAACTACCGCAACTCCCTCGGGCCCGTGATCCCCCAGCGCGTAATCGACCGGGCGCCCTCCGCGGAGCTGCGCCACGAGCAAAAGGACTCCGATTCACTGCCGCCCTACGAGGTGCTCGACCCGATCCTCGAGGCCTTCATCGAGGAGGATCTGTCGGTGGATGAAATCGAGGCGCGCGGCTTCGATCGCGCCACCATCGGGCGGGTGCTGGATCTGGTGAAGCGCAACGAGTACAAGCGCCGCCAGGCGCCGCCGGGGGTGCGCGTCAGCCGCCGCGCCTTCGGCCGCGACTGGCGCTATCCGATCACGAGCGGCTACCGCCGCTAGCGCCTTACCAGAGCTTCCACCAGGGCTTCTTGATCTCCGCCTGCGCCACCTTCACCTGCTTGGAGTAGTTGGCGGCGTACACCTCGCGGGTCTGGTTGGCGAGCTTCGGCAGGTCCATGCGATCGTAGGAGGCCATCAGGATCTCGAGCGCCTGCTGCGTGGAGGGCGCACCGTCGTACTGCTCGATGGCGCTCTTGGCGCGCTGCGCGGAGGCGACGAAGGCATTGCGCTTGTAGTAGAACTCCGCCACGTGCACCTCGTAGGCTGCCAGGCGATCGCGCAGCCACACCATGCGCTGCAGTGAGTCGGGCGCATACTCACTCTTCGGGTATTGCTCGACAACGGTCTTGAAGGCCGCGTACGCCTTGCGCGCGGTACTGGGGGGTCGCTGCGTGGTGTCCGCGCGGAACAGCCGCTCGATGGCGTTCGGCTGGCGCTCGAACTCCACCAGCCCCTTCACGTACCAGGCGTAGTCGCAGCGCGGGTGAGTGGGGTTCTCGCGAATGAAGCTGTCGGCGGCATCGGTGGCGGACTCGCCCTCGCCGGCGCGGTAGTATGAGTAGATGAGATCGAGGCGGGCCTGGCGCGCCTCGTCGGTGAAGGGGAACGTCGCCGTCAGCCGCTCGTAGCTCTTGATGGCGCTGTTGAAGTCGTAGTTCACCATCGCCTTGTGGGCTTTCTTGTAAAGCTCCGCGGGCGTTTCCCTGAGGTTCGCTTTATGCCGGTGGCAGCCGCTGACCGAGACGGAAAGCAGCAGCACGGCGCACAGGGCGAGCACGGCGCCGCGCGCCGGAAGAGACGGGAACATCAAGAAGGGCCTTTCTGTGGCTGCGCGTCGCCTTAAACGAGTCAGTATAGCGAATTCCCCCGACGCCCCTCGGACCGCGGAAGGCCCCGAGGAGTTCCGCTCCCATGCGCTCACGCTGGCCGCCGGGGCGGCCGGCCTGCGCTTCGATCAGGCCCTGGCCCAGGCCCTGCCGCAGTACTCCCGGGCCCGCCTGCGCGCCTGGATCGAGGCCGGGTCGGTGGCGGTCGAGGGCCGGCCGCTGCGGCCGAAGGACAAGGTTCTGGGCGGGGAGCAGGTGCGCATCGAGGCGCGGCTGCCGGTGCAGTCACCGCTGGCGCCGGAGAGGCTGCCGCTGAGCATCGTGTACCAGGATCGCGCGCTCATCGTGCTCGATAAGCCCGCCGGCCTGGTGGTGCACCCGGGCGCGGGCAACCCGCGGCATACCCTGCAGAACGCCCTGCTGGCGCTTGATCCGAAGCTCGCGCTCGTGCCGCGCGCCGGGCTCATCCACCGCCTCGACAAGGACACCAGCGGCCTCATGGTCGTGGCGCGGACCCTGGAGGTACACACCGCCCTGGCCGCCGCCCTGGCGGCGCGCGAGATCACCCGCGAATACCTTGCCATCTGCACCGGCGTCATGACCGGGGGCGCCACGATCGATCAGCCGATCGGCCGCCATCGCACGCAGCGCACGCGCATGGCCGTGCGCGCCGACGGGCGTCCCGCGGTTACGCACTACCGCGTCGTGCGCCGCTTCCGGGCCCACACTCTGGTGCGCGTCCGCCTCGAGACCGGTCGCACTCACCAGATCCGCGTGCATCTGGCCCACGCCGGCTTCCCCGTGGTCGGCGATCCGGTCTACGGTGGCCGTCGGCGCCTGCCCGCCGGTTGCAGCGCCACGCTCGCGCAAGCGCTCGCGAGTTTCCCGCGTCAGGCGCTGCATGCGGCGCGCTTGAGCCTGGTGCATCCGGTGAGCGGGCGGGCGCTTGAATGGGAAGCTCCGCTTCCCCGGGACATGCGCGCGCTTCTTGAGGCGCTGCAAGCCGACGGCACGTGAGTGCGCCCGCCGAAGGCGCGCTCGCGTGTCTTGAGCCCTCATGGCCCGCCCCGGATCGCGTGCGCGCGGCCTTCACGCTGCGCTCCGGGGGCGTCAGTGTGGCCCCGTTCGATACGCTCAATGTGGGCGCGCACGTGGGGGACCTTCCCCGGCACGTGCAGGAGAACCGCGCGCGTGTGCGCGCCGCGCTCGCGCTGCCATGTGAGCCGCGCTGGCTCGAGCAGGTGCACGGCCGGGATGTGATCGAGATCCGGGCCGCGGACCCGGACACCCCGCCGCGCGCCGATGCGGCGATCGCGCGTGAGCGCGGGGCGGTCGTCGTCGTCCAGGTGGCCGACTGCCTGCCGGTGCTGTTCGCTGCGGTCGATGGCTCCTGCGTCGCGGCGGCCCACGCCGGCTGGCGGGGCCTCGCCGCCGGCGTGCTCGAGGCGACGCTCGGGCGGCTGGGCATCGATCCGTCGCATCTGCTCGCGTGGCTCGGGCCCGCGATCGGTCCGCAGCACTTCGAAGTGGGCGCGGAAGTGCGCGACGCCTTCCTTGCGCAGGACCTCGCCGCGGCAGGGGCCTTTCGCGCCAATGCGCGCGGGCGCTGGCAGTGCGACCTACCCGCCCTCGCACGCCGGCGCCTTGAGCAGGCGGGGGTGCGCCAGGTGTTCGGGGGCGAGTGGTGCACCTACGCCGATCGCGGGCGCTTCTTTTCCTATCGCCGGGACGGGCAGTGCGGCCGCATGGCCGCACTCATCTGGCTCACCGCCTGAGCCGTCGGCGGCGCGCGTGCTAGGATCGGCGCCGAAATAACCGCGAAGAAGCTGACCGCGCTTGCCGCTGCTGCTGTGGATCATCGTGTGCGCCGCACTCGGCGGCATTGCGAGCGCCGTGTTTGCGGTCGCACTGCTGTGGGTGCCCGAAAGGCACAGCGCGCAGCTGCTGCCGCACTTCCTGAGCTTCGCCACCGGTGCGCTCCTGGGCGCCGCCTTCCTCGCGCTCCTGCCCGAGGCGATCGCCGGAGCCGGGACCGCGGGCGCCCACGGGCTGGGCGTGGCGCTGGTGTCCGGCCTCGGGGTCTTCTTCGTGATCGAGAAGCTCGTGCTCTGGTGGCACAGCGAGGCCGAAGAGGGGCAGGGGCACGTCCATGCGCACAGTCATGGGCACCATCATGGCCGCCACCGCGCCTCCGGCATCCTCGTGCTGTGCGGTGACAGCCTGCACAACGCGCTCGATGGCGTGCTGATCGCGGCCGCCTTCCTCAAGGACCCCTCGCTCGGCTTCGTCACGACCTTCGCCGTGGCCGCGCACGAGGTGCCTCATCGTGTGGGGGATTTTGCCATCCTGGTGCACGCTGGCTGGTCACAGCGGCGCGCGCTGGTGCTGAATCTCGCGACCGGGCTGGCCTCGATCGTGGGCGCAATCGTGGCCTACGTGGCGCTGCGGGATGCGCTCGGCACACTGCCCTACGCGCTGGCCTTCGCGGCGGCTGGCTTTCTTTACATCGCCGTCGCCGGGCTCATCCCGGGGCTGCACGGCAAGTCCGACCCGCGTACGAGCGCGACGCAGGTGGCACTGATCTCCGCCGGCATCGGGGTCATTGCACTGGCGGAGCGGTTGACTCACTCGTAGCGTCCGCGCAGGCTCTTTCTCGGGCCGCGCCCCTTGAACGCGCGGCCTTTGTCCCCACAAAACAACCACCTAAATTTCAAGGTCACACCGCCCATGCGCCAGGACAAACTGACCACCCGCTTCCAACAGGCGCTGGCTGATGCCCAGTCGCTCGCACTGGGCCGGGACAACCAGGTTATCGAGCCTTCGCACGTCCTGCTGGCGATGCTCGACAGCTCGGGCGGCTCGCTCCGTCCGCTGCTGATGAAGGCAGGGGCCGACGTCAACAAGCTGCGCGCGGGCCTTTTGAGCACGCTCGATGGCCTTCCCAAGGTCGAGGGTACCCCCGGGGAAGTGCACGTCTCGAATGACCTCAACCGTATCCTCAACGTCACCGACAAGCTCGCGCAGCAGCGCGGCGATCAGTTCATCTCGAGTGAGCTCTTCGTGCTGGCTTCCTTCGAGGACCGCACGCTCGCGCGCCTCTTCAAGGAGGCGGGCCTGGTGCGCGGTGCGGTGGAGAAGGCGATCGAGGAGGTGCGCGGGGGCGAGAAGGTCGCTGACGCCAATGCCGAGGAGAGCCGCCAGGCGCTGGAGAAATACACCATTGACCTGACCGCGCGCGCCTCTTCCGGCAAGCTCGATCCGGTCATCGGCCGTGACGACGAGATCCGCCGTACCATCCAGGTGCTGCAGCGACGCACCAAGAACAATCCGGTGCTGATCGGCGAGCCCGGGGTCGGCAAGACCGCGATCGTCGAGGGTCTTGCGCAGCGCATCATCAATAACGAGGTGCCCGAGGGGCTGAAGAACAAGCGCATTCTCGCGCTCGACATGGGGGCGCTCATCGCCGGGGCCAAGTTTCGCGGTGAGTTCGAGGAGCGCCTCAAGGCGGTGCTGAACGATCTGGCCAAGCAGGAAGGGCAGATCATCCTGTTCATCGACGAGCTGCACACCATGGTCGGCGCCGGCAAGGCGGAAGGGGCCATGGATGCCGGCAACATGCTCAAGCCCGCGCTCGCCCGCGGGGAGCTGCATTGCGTCGGCGCCACGACGCTCGATGAGTACCGCAAGTACATCGAGAAGGACGCCGCGCTCGAGCGGCGCTTCCAGAAGGTGCTGGTCGATGAGCCCTCGGTGGAGGACACCATCGCGATCCTGCGCGGCCTGCAGGAGCGCTACGAGGTGCACCACAAGGTCGAGATCACCGATCCTGCGATCGTGGCGGCCGCGACGCTCTCGCACCGCTACATCGCCGACCGCCAGCTGCCGGACAAGGCCATCGACCTGATCGATGAGGCCGCGGCGCGCATCCGCATGGAGATCGACTCCAAGCCCGAGGCGCTCGACAAGCTCGAGCGGCGCATCATCCAGCTGAAGATCGAGCAGGAGGCGTTAAAGAAGGAGAAGGACGAGGCGACCAAAAAGCGCCTGGCGACGCTGCAGGAAACCCTCCAGACGCTCGAGCGCGAGTACGCGGACCTCGAGGAGGTGTGGAAGTCCGAGAAGGCCGCGCTCCAGGGCACGGCCCACATCCGTGAGGAACTCGACCGGACGCGTCTCGAGCTCGATGCCGCGCGGCGCGCCGGCAACTTAAGCCGCATGGCGGAGCTGCAGTACGGCAAGATCCCCGAGCTCGAGAAGCGCCTCACCGCGGCCCAGGCCGCCGAGGACAAGGCCCCCACCCTGGTGCGCAACAAGGTGACGGAGGAGGAGATCGCCGAGGTCGTCTCCAAGTGGACCGGCATCCCGGTCTCGAAGATGCTGCAGGGCGAGCGCGAGAAGCTCCTGAAGATGGAGGAGGCACTCGCGCGGCGCGTCGTCGGCCAGGACGAGGCGCTGCGCATCGTCGCCGACGCCATCCGCCGCTCGCGCGCGGGCCTCTCCGATGCGCGCCGCCCCAACGGCTCGTTCCTGTTCCTCGGACCCACGGGCGTGGGCAAGACCGAGCTGTGCAAGGCACTCGCGGAGTTCCTCTTCGATACCGAGGAGGCCATGATCCGCATCGACATGTCCGAGTTCATGGAGAAGCACTCGGTCGCGCGCCTGATCGGTGCGCCCCCGGGCTACGTCGGGTACGAGGAGGGCGGCTACCTCACCGAGGCGGTGCGCCGCCGCCCCTACGCGGTGATCCTGCTCGATGAGGTCGAGAAGGCGCACCCGGATGTCTTCAACGTGCTGCTGCAGGTGCTCGATGACGGCCGCCTGACCGATGGCCAGGGACGCACGGTCGACTTTCGCAACACGGTCATCATCATGACCTCGAACCTCGGCTCCCAGATCATCCAGGAATACGCCGGCGAGCAGAACTACGCCAAGATGAAGAGCGCGGTGATGGAGGTCGTGCAGCAGAGCTTCCGGCCCGAGTTCATCAACCGCATCGACGACATCGTCGTGTTCCATTCCCTGGGGAGCAAGCAGATCCGTGCCATCGTGGACATCCAGCTGCTGTACCTAAAGAAGCGCCTGCTGGAGCGCAACATGGACCTCGCGCTCGATGATGCGGCACGCGACCTCCTCGGCGCGGCCGGCTTCGATCCGGTCTACGGCGCGCGGCCCCTGAAGCGCGCCATCCAGCAGCAGATCGAGAACCCGCTGGCGCAGCGCATCCTGCAGGGCGAGTTCGTGCCCGGGGACCGCATCCGCGTCAGCGCCCAGGACGGGGAGCTCGGGTTCTCCAAGGCGGAGGAGCGCAAGGCCGCGCGCGGCAGGTAACGCCGAGCGCGCGGGCACCGGCTGCGGCCGCGCCTCCGCTATACTTTCACCCTACGATCCACGATCAGACTCTAAGAGCGCCATGCCGTTCTACGAATACGAGTGCCAGGCCTGTAAGTTCTACAGCGAGGTGATGCAGAAGATCACCGATAAACCGCTGACCAAGTGCCCCTCCTGCGGCAAGAAAGCCCTGAAGAAGCTGGTGTCGGCGCCGGTATTTCGCCTCAAGGGCGCCGGCTGGTACGAGACGGACTTCAAGACCGACAAGGAAGGCAAGCGCAACCTCGCCGCCGCGGAGAAGGACGAGGCGAAGCCGGAAGCCAAGGCCGAGGGCAAAGCCGAGGCGAAGGAGCCCAAGGCCGAGAGCAAGGACGCCGGGGAGTCCAAGCCCGCGCAAGCCAAGGGCGGGCATGCCGGCACGCGCCGCAGCGTCCCGAGCCGCGCCCGGCCCAGGAAAGCCAAGACGCGCCGCAAGGCGCGTCGTTAGCGTCCGTGGCCGACCGCACGCCCATGTGGACGGCCCTGCGGCGCTACATGGTCGCAGGCGTACTCGTGTGGCTGCCGATCCTCGCCACCATCTGGGTGGTGAGCTTCATGCTGCACATCATGGACCGCACGCTCCTGCTGCTGCCCCCGTCGTTCCGGCCGCAGGCGCTGGTGGGCTTTGCGCTCCCCGGGGCGGGGCTGGTGCTGGCGCTCGTCATCGTGCTGCTCACCGGGCTGCTGGTCACGAACCTCATCGGCCGCCGCCTCATCGTCTGGGGCGAGGACCTGCTCAGCCGCATCCCGGTGGTGCGCACGGTCTACGGGGGCGTGAAGAGCTTCGCGGAGAGCGTGCTGTCGCAGTCCAACTCCTTCCGCAAGGTGGTGATGATCGAGTACCCCCGCGCGGGACTCTGGAGCATCGGCTTTCTCACCGCCGAGGACGTGCCGGAGGTGTCCGAGCGGCTCGGCGAGCCGTGCGCGGCGGTGTACCTCTCGGCGGCCCTGAATGCCACCGCGGGCTACCTGGTCGTGGTGCCGCGCCGCCAGGTGGTGCAACTGGACATGTCCGTGGATGAGGCCATGAAGATGATCATCACCTGCGGCGTCGTGGTGCCGCATCCGGCCCACACCAGCGCGCCGCTGCCGCTGGAGAAGCCCGCGGCCTGAAAAGACCCCCGCGCTTAAGTTGCGGGGCCGGCAGCGCCTCCGTAACATCGCGCGCCTCATGATGCGATCCCACTACTGCGGACAAGTGAACGAGACGCTCCTCGGGCAGGAGGTCAGCGTCGCCGGCTGGGTCCATCGCCGGCGCGACCACGGCGGGGTCATCTTCGTGGACGTGCGCGACCGCGAGGGCCTGCTGCAGGTGGTTTTCAACCCCGAACTCGCGGCCGTGTTCCAGGAGGCCGAGCGGCTGCGCAACGAGTTCGTGGTACGGGTCATAGGCGTCGTGCGGGCGCGCCCCGCGGGCACCGTGAACGCGCACCTGGCCACCGGAGGCGTGGAACTCGTGGCGCGCGCGCTCGAGGTGCTGAACCGCTCCGAGCCGCTGCCGTTCCAGCTCGATGAGACCGTGGGCGAGGAGGTGCGCCTGCGCTACCGCTACCTCGATCTGCGGCGCGAGGTGATGAACCAGCGCCTGCGGCTGCGCCATCAGATCACCCGCGCCATGCGCGGCTTCCTCGACGCCCACGGCTTCGTGGATATCGAGACGCCGATGCTCACCAAGGCGACCCCGGAAGGGGCGCGCGACTACCTGGTGCCGAGCCGCACGCACGCGGGCAAGTTCTTCGCGCTCCCGCAGTCGCCGCAGATCTTCAAGCAGCTCCTGATGATCGCCGGCTTCGACCGCTACTACCAGATCGTGCGCTGCTTCCGCGACGAGGACCTGCGCGCGGACCGCCAGCCGGAATTCACCCAGCTCGACGTGGAGACCTCCTTCCTCGCCCAGGACGAGATCATGGGCCTCATGGAAGCCCTGGTGCGGCACTTCTTCCGCGAGGTGCTCGCGAGCGAGCTGCCCGACCCCTTCCCGCGCATGACCTACGCCGAGGCCATGCGGCGCTTCGGTTCCGACAAGCCCGACCTGCGCAACCCCCTCGAGCTCGTCGATGTCGCGGACCTGGTGAAGGACTGCGACTTCAAGGTGTTCGCAGGTCCTGCGCACGATCCGAACGGCCGGGTCGCGGCGCTGAAGGTCCCCGGCGCCGGCAGCCTGCCGCGCTCGCAGATCGATGAGTGCACCGCGTACGTGGCGCGCTACGGCGCCAAGGGCCTTGCGTACATCAAGGTCAACGAGCGCGTCAGGGGACGCGAAGGTCTGCAGTCGCCCATCATCAAGTTCCTGAGCGATGCGGCGCTCAGGGGGATCCTCGAGCGCACCCAGGCCGCCGACAACGACCTCATCTTCTTCGGCGCCGATTCCGCCAAGGTGGTGAGCGATGCACTGGGCGCGCTGCGCCTGAAGCTCGGGCAGGACCTGAAGCTCGTGTCCGGCGCCTGGCAGCCGCTGTGGGTGGTCGACTTCCCGATGTTCGAGTGGGACGCGGACGCGAGGCGCTGGGTCGCCATGCACCACCCCTTCACCTCCCCGAAGGACGAGGACCCGGCGGCGCTGCGGGCCGCTCCCGCAGAGGCGCTCGCCAAGGCCTACGACCTGGTGCTGAACGGCTCCGAGATCGGCGGCGGCTCGGTGCGCATCCACCGCCAGGAGCTGCAGTCGACCGTCTTTGGCCTGCTCGGCATCGAGGCCGAGGAAGCGCAGAAGAAGTTCGGGTTCCTGCTCGATGCGCTCAAGTTCGGCGCGCCGCCGCACGGGGGCATCGCCTTCGGGCTCGATCGCCTGGCGATGCTGATGAGCGGCGCCGACAGCATCCGTGAGGTGATCGCCTTCCCCAAGACGCAGACCGCGGCCGATCCGCTCACCGATGCGCCGACCGAGGTGAGCGAGGCGCAGCTGCGCGAGCTGCACGTGCGGGTGCGCGTCCCGCAGCCCTAGACGCTGCGGCTTAAGCTTGCCGGGCCGCGGGATCCTTGTCGTGACGCCGATCGTGTACGTGCACGGACTGTGGATGCCGGGGGATGAGTCACTCGTGCTCGGGCGCCGCCTCGCCCATGAATTCGACCTCACGCTGTACTCGTTCCGCTACTCGGCGGCCTTCGCCAGCATGAAGGGCACGACCGAGCGCCTCGCAGCCTTCATCGACGAACTGCACGCCCCGCAGGTGCATCTGGTCGGGCACAGCCTGGGCGGCCTCATCATTCATCGCACGCTCGAGCGCTTCACGCACCTGCCCCCGGGGCGCGTCGTGTTCCTCGGCACGCCGTCCGTGGCGAGCCGCGCCGCGGAGCAGGCGAGTCGCTTTGCACCGGTCGCACAGCTCATGGGACCGACGGTGGCGGTGGAGCTGCTGCACTCGCGCGAGCGGCGCTGGACGCATGCGCGCGAGCTCGGCATCGTGGCCGGCACGCAGCCACTGGGCGTCGGGCAGCTCCTGGCGCAGTTCCAGGAGCCCAATGACGGCACGGTGGCGGTGAGCGAGACGCGCATGCCCGGCGCCACCGATCACATCAGCCTGCCGGTGAGCCACATGGGGATGCTGCTCTCGGCGCGCGTGGCGCACGAGACCGGCCACTTCCTCACCTGCGGCCGCTTCTCGCTGAAGTGAACGGCGGCTCCCGCCTACTCCTGCAGCAGCTGCTTGAGTCTGTAGAGCGCTTCCAGCGCCGCCTTCGGCGTCAGTTCATCCGGATTCACCGCCGCAAGTGCTGCGCGCAGGCGCGCCGCATCGGGCGTGGCGGGGGGCGGCGCGAACAGCGGCAGTTCGCCCTGCGCCGCGTGGGCAGCGCCTGCGGCGTGGCGCTGCGCGTCGCGGCGCGACTCGAGCGCCTCGAGATAGCCTTGCGCGGCGGCGATCACCGGGCGCGGCACGCCGGCCAGCTGCGCCACCTGCAGCCCGTAGCTGCGATTGGCCGGGCCCTCCCTGACGGCATGCAGGAACACGATCCCCTCACCATGCTCGGTCGCATCGAGGTGCACGTTGGCGCAGCCATCGACCTCGGCCGCGAGCGTCGTCAGCTCGAAATAGTGCGTGGCGAAGAGCGTGAACGCGCGTACCCGCGTGGGGGGG